>NZ_JBVIRY010000027.1:71587-145074 GCF_055575795.1 Kitasatospora sp. NPDC034023 | reverse complement strand
GGGGGCGGAAGCCTGCGGCTTGCAACGGGCCTGACGGCCCGTTGGGCGGTGCTGACGCACCGCCAGGTGCGGGGGGGACGCCTGGCGGCGTCACCGTGCGTGGTGTCCCGAGGCTGCGCCTCGGGGCCCGGCTACGCCGGGCTGGGGTGGCCGGGGCCATTCGCCTGCGGCGAATTCGGAGGCACACCTGATGGCCCCTGACGGGGCATCGACTGAGGGGTGGACACATGGGCCTGCGGCCCGGCCCCCAGGCGCGTTGACGATGTGACGCAAAATTCCGGTAGCACCCCCTCCCCCACCCCCGTCCGGGCACCGTTGACGATGTGACGTGAATTTCCGATAGAGGGCCCTCCCCTGACGGGGAGGGGGTATCCGGTGGAGCACCCGTTGACGATATGGCGTAAATCCCCGGAAGAAGCGTCTAACCCGAGTCGTGGGGCCCCTGCCGGGGCCTCCACCACCCACCTGTCCCAGCGGGCCCGCGAAGGGCCCCCGGGCAGGCCTCCCTACGGCCCTGTCGCCCCATGCCCGGGGCGAGGCGTCAAAGATGCAAGAGCTGTCACCGATCCGGCCCCGCACCACCCCCGGAATCAGGCCAGGGAGCTGCCCGGGGAACAGCCCACCAACCGTCACAACCCGCTTGGTCAAAAGGCCCGTGCAGCGCCGGGCCAGGGCGCAGCGCGGGGCGCCCTTGAAACGCACGTGAATGTCACCGGACAGGCGCACGGAAAACGGGCTGGAAGACCACCCGGTATCCGGCTGAGAACCCGCCCGACGGACGCCTGGCATTCCGCCCCTAATGTCACAACAAGCACTAACCCGCCTGCCCGCTCCTACCGGCCGATAACGACCGGACCACACCCTGCCGAACACCACGAGGCCCACACAGAAAGCACGACGGAAAAGGGCGGGCCTTCGGTGTGGACCGGGGCCTGACGGCCCCTCGAAAAGGGCTGAGAGTGACGCCTGCGGCGCCACCGGAAAAGGGGCGGCACAGACGGGCCAGAAGGGGCCGGAAACGGGCCTGGCGGCCCTCGGCCGAGAACGGACAGCGGGCGCCTGCGGCGCCACCCGAGCAGGTGCCGGCGAAGCCTGCGGCGGCACGGTGAGCGGCGCGGGTGCGCCGAGGCGGCGCAGCACCGGCCGGGCGGGGGCAAGACCGCGGGGCCGGGCGCAGCCCCACCGCCAAGGCCTCTCCCGAGGCGGCACAGCACCTCCTGGACGGCGGCCTGACGGCCACCCACACCCGCACCCCCGGACCCCGATGCCAGGACGGCGCCGGGACGGCGCCGAGGGCGGCGGCGAGACGGGCGGCGAGGCGGCCGCAGGGAACCGCCGCCCACCGGCTCCATGGGACGCGCGAGGCATCCCGACGACGTCCGCCAGAACGGCGCCAAGGCAACCGGGACCACAGGCCGGCCGGATGCAGCGGGGCGCAGCGCGACGGCGGCCGGGACCGCGCCGAGGACGGCGGCCCGGGCGGCGGCCAGGACGGCGGGCGTTCCTTGATGACTCGCGCGAGCCACTCCCGCCAGGCCGGCGGACGGCAGCGGCACCGGGCAGCACGGCACCGAGGAGGACGACGACCAGGCCCACGACGCACCCGGACGGCGGCCCGGACGCCCCCGGGCAGGGCAACCGGCTCACAGGCTCACAACCCCTACAGGCCACCCCCACCACCAGGGAAAACAGCACCCCAATGACACAACCCCACAGCCTCACAGCCCCACCCCACAAGCACCGAGGCGGCCAGAAAGCCGACGAGCAGGACCGACCCGGCGGGCCCGGACCGCCCCCGGACAGCGCCCGGACGGCGGCCATGCGACCGGGCGTCACTTGATGGCTCGCGCGAGCCGTCCGCCGAGGGTGCTGGCCGGGCTGGGACAGCAGGCGACGAAACGCTCCCACCAGGAGAAACACCCTGAGACCGTCCCAGCAAAACGGACATAACAGCCAGGGCTGGGACACAGCTGAGACAGGACTGGGACACCCCGGCAGGCCGCGCAGCAGGCGACCAGGCCGACAGCGGCGGGACTCAACCAGCGGCACAGCGGACGCCGAGGTCGACGCGGGGCAGCCGGCTCCCGACCACCGACCACGACCAGGAGCAGCGACCCAAGCGACCCGCACAGCGGCGCGGACCGGCGGCCACCCGGACGGCGGCGAGGACGGCAGCCACGCGCCACTTGATGACTCGCGCGAGCCATCCCTCAGGCGCCGCCGGGACAGCCGCGAGCAGCAGGCGACGCAAGGCCGGCGGGCGTTCCAGATTTCTGGAACGGACGCCCCACGCGGCCAGGCCGGACGGCGGCGAGCAGCACGGCACCGAGCAGCCCCAGGGCGTCGACGGCGGCCCGGACGGCGGCCGGAGCCTCGCCCAGACCGCAGAATTTCCGGCCCACAGGGCGGAGCTCACGCCCTCACACGGGAAGACCTCCCGTCCGACGGCCAGGCGGCGAGGACGTCGACCAGACCCCAACGGGGCGGCGCCGAGGCAGACGTCCACGGGCCGCCCCGACGGCCGCGAGCAGGACACCGACCAACCGCCCCGGACAAGGCCGCCGACACCGGCCCTGACAAGATCACCACCCGGTGCGCGTCACACCCCATTGCCCGTGACGCGCACCACCCCACACACGGAACAGCGGGGCCGAAAACCCCCACCAAAAACACCCTGAAAACACGGCAAAAACCCGGCAGAAAACACGGCTGAAGCCCGTTCCGGAAACCCGCCCAAACAACCCGTCAAAACCCCACCCCCAACACCCCACCGCCAGTCGCATGACATGCCCACGACGAACACAGGCAGCAACCAAACCCAGCCCCACCACACACCAGCGAAACAGGCGGAAGCCGACACCCGACCCCACCCACACCGGTCCAACCAGAACCGGGCACAACCCCCAAAACACCACAAAACATCCGAGGAAACCCACCACAGGTCACACCCCGGAAGGGGCGTCAGGGCGCAGCAGAGGAGCCGGACCCGACCCGCAACCGACACGGCCGCAGGGACAACGAGGACGACAGACCCCGCACTCCCCCGACACGGCCGGCGAACACCGACCAGAACGCCACACAGCCGACGCCCCATCGGTCTGCGGGCGGCCAGCAGGGACGGAACGCCCGTCAGCTCCAAAGCCACCGGAAGGTTTCCACCAAACACACGAATCGGCTTCGGAATCGCGGAAGGATGGACATATGGACTACAACCTCAGCGCGTTGGGAACCCGCGAGTTCGAGCACCTGAGCCAGACACTGGCGCAGGCTGTCCTGGGACCTGGTGTCGGCGTGTTCGGGGACGGCAAGGACGGCGGCCGGGAAGCCACCTTTCGCGGCCCGGTGAACTACCAGCGCACGGGGCAGGCCTGGGACGGGTACGGGGTCGTGCAGGCCAAGTTTCACCAACGGTCAAACCATCGGCTACCCGACACCGTCTGGATGGAACGCTCCGTCACTGAGGAGCTGCAGAAGTGGGCTGCGTCGACCTCCAGGCGGGGCGAGCTACCGGAGTTCATGCTATTCACCACCAACGTGGTCCTGTCTCCTGTCCTTAAGACTGGAGGCATCGACCGTGTCGACGCGCACATCGCGAAGGAGATCAAACGCTTCAAGATCCCACTCAAGGACTGGGATGTGTGGCACTACGACAAGATCTGCCGCTACCTCGACGATCACGATGGTGTCCGACGGGCATACGCAGCCTTCATCACCCCCGGCGATGTCCTGAGTCGGCTCCTCGATGTCCTTCCGGATGCCGTAGCCGAAACCGCAGACATGATCCGAATCCACGCTGGCATGGAGCTGGTAGCCGACCAGTGGGTGCGCCTGGGGCAAGCAGGGGCAGAGGCCAGCGGCAAGATCGGCCTCGGACCAGTGGCTGTCGATCTGGAAGCTAAGGTCGGCGCCGCCTTTGAGGAACGGGCGACAGTCCGAGCCGGCGCGTACGCAATCGCGCGGGGTGACAGCATCATGCGTCCCTCCCTGCAGACCGCAGAGGACCCTCGCCACGTCCTGATCATCGGTGGGCCAGGGCAGGGAAAGAGCACCCTTGGGCAGTTGATCTGCCAGGCATACCGCGTCGCACTCCTCGACGAGGAGGGGGAGCGCATGCTGACCGCCCAAGCCAGCGAAGTACTGCGTGCCCTTCGCACGGATCTGGGCGAGATCTCTTTCCCCACGCCCCGCGCAAAGCGGTGGCCGTTGCGAATCGCGTTGCACGACTACGCTAACGCGGTCCTGGGCGGGGAAGAACTCAGCCTGCTGCACTTTCTCGCGCAGAGGGTCGGCAAGCGCGCTCCAGGCGTCACAGCCGCGACGCTCTCCAGATGGCTTCGCACGTGGCCATCGACCATCGTCCTCGACGGCCTTGATGAGGTCGCCTCGCCCTACATGCGGGACCTCGTGATGAGCCGGATCTCCGAGTTCCTGCTACACGCACGAGGGCTCGACGCTGATCTCTTCGTCGTGGGCACCACTCGTCCCCAGGGATACAAGGGGGAGTTCCACCACGGGGACTACGAGGCCGTCGAGCTGACCGAGATGTCTCTGGACGACGCCATGCGCTACGCGGAACGGCTCGCCAAGGCACGGCATCGCGACGACCCCGACATGCACGAACAGGTAGGCAAGCGCATCGTCGAGGCGTCGCGGGAGGTCTCGACAGCCCGACTGATGCGCTCCCCCTTGCAAGTGACCATCATGTCGCTACTGGTCGAGAAGCACGCCCGGATGCCTCAGAACCGCTTCGAGCTCTTCGACGCGTACTACAGCACGATCTATGAGCGGGAGGCCGGAAAGCCCAACGAGACGGGCCAACTGCTCGCCGAGAACCGACAGCACGTCGACTGGCTGCACCAGCACGTCGGTGTGCTCCTCCAGACACGAGCAGCACAGACTGGCGAGCGGGACTCCATCATGCGCAAAGAGGAGCTGGAGCAGCGCCTTCACGAGCGCCTCCTTGAGGAAACCGACGACCTCAAGCAAGCAACAGCGCTCGGTGCGAAGCTGATCAACGCGGCCACCGACCGACTGGTCCTCCTGGTCGCACCAGAGCTTGGATACATCGGCTTCGAGGTCCGAAGCCTGCAGGAGTACTCCGCAGCCCGTGCCCTTATTTCAGGGCCCGACGATCAGATCATCCCTCGCCTGGAAACTCTCGCGCGGCATCCCTCCTGGCGGAACACCTGGCTTCTGGCAGCCGCAGGTATCTTCACAAAGCACTACCACCTGCGGGGCGATCTCGTCGGGGCTCTGCGGACTGTCGATGCGCACGACGAGGCGGCCATGCTGCTTCTGCCAGGGGCGCAGCTGGCGCTCAGTCTCCTCGACGAAGACCTGGCGCGCCAGCATCCCCGATACCAGAACCTTCTCGTCCAGCACGCGGCCGAGCTGATCGGCCAGCACCCCGGTGACGCGCATGCCGTGTCCAACATCCTCATCCAGGCGGCGGCTCGCCATGACCAAGCCCGCGCCCATCTGGAGCGTGCTGCGAAGGTCGCTGCCGACAGCCGAGGAAAACGCCTGATGAACGCCTGCCAGGTCATCGCCCGCTGGGCGAAGGTACCCAGCCCCCTGGGCCTACTCTCGCGTCAGCTCCTCGACACTGCCGTACGCCGTATGACGCCACCAGAACGCGCCGCTGCCAGACTCTTCTCTGCCGAGGGGACCTGGGCGCTACCAGTGCCCGGGCTCCCCGTCTACACCCCCACCGAGGACAAGGTCTCCACCCTCGCTGCCTTCATCACCGCAGAGACCGCGAATCCGGAGGTCCAGTTCTTCATCGATTTTCTCCATCACCACCCCGTCTACCTCCAAGACATCGACGGGTACACCGTTGCTCGGGTCAAGCCCGATCATCCACTGGAGGCAGCACCGCTCGACGACCAGGTCGCAATCTCTCAGGCCCAACAAGCCTGCCTGGCGACTATCGAAGCGCAGGACGAGACAGGCTGGCAGATCGCCATGGCTTTCACCGGCCTGCTGGAACAGCTCCTGTACGAAACTGCCCCAGAACCCAGAATCCGCGGGATCATCTGAAGAGGTTCGCCGACTGTCTCGGCAGCGGGGCCCGCCCGCCAGGCAGCAGCGGTCGCCAGACAGCGTTCCAGGAGCGCTGGCATGGCGGCGGCACGTTGCCCGAGGCACGGTCAGAACACGGCTGCGGGGAGGCCACATGACACCTGTCCGAGCAACGAGGTGACACCGCCCTGCTGCGCCATGCCGCCAGCGACGGCCGATGGCGTCCGGGAGTACCGGTGAACCCTGCCGGCGTCCCGCCGACCGCGTTGCTCTACAGGTTGCCGTACAAGGTGCCCCACGAATTGCCCCACAAATAGCCGCACGAGTGGCCCTACGGGTTGCCTCGCCGCTGGTGCCCCGCAGAGAAACACCGCAGGTCAGCGCCGGTGGTCAAGGGGGTACGAGTCCGCCGACTACTTCCCTGTGGACCCTCCGGCGTCCAGGGCCTCCCAGCCGCCACCCCTTGACTGCCACACTGGCGATCATGACGAACTCCGAGCGGCGCCCGCTGTGGCGTCCCTTCTCCGAGTCCCCCGCCGACCCGGCCGCCGTCCAGGCCTCCCCCGCGGCCCGGCTCACCGCGGTGGAGCGGGCCCCCTTCCTCGAACCCGTAGAAACTCCGGCCCCGCGGGCTGTCCCCGGCACCCGCCGCCCGCTGGGCCCCGGCGCCCTGGCCACCCCGGCCGCCGACAGCTGATCACCCACCACGAAGGCGCCGGCCGGGACAGTTCGCTGTCCCGGCCGGCGCCTTCGTCACGTTCCCGCTCGGGGGTCACCAGTCCATCGGGGGGCCGGTGTAGTCGTCCCGAGGTGGTTCCGCAGGTCGGCGGGGGTTGACCAGCCGCCAGAACGGTGTAGTGTCCGCCGGCTTCCCGGTGGGCCCTGACGCTGGTCGCCCGCGTTGTTGCCGGGTTTCTGGGGGGCTTGACCGGCGTGCTCGCTCCCCTACCATGCGGTGCCACGGACCCGCCCCGGCCCTGCCTGGGGCGCCGCACCACTGCGCAGCATCGTGTGCGGCCGCGTCCGTCCAGCCACCCACAACTCGGAGGGGAACCAACATGACCACGCGCACCTCACGGCGGCGGCGCCCGGAACCGCGCACCAGCGGGACCACCCCGCGGCCCCAGGATCCGGCGCAGCCCGAGCGGCCGGCCTGGCGCAGCACATCGAGGTGACCTGGCGCTGACGTCCGGCCGGGGGCCGGTCCGCGGCCGCTCGGGGGCTCGGACGCGGACCGGCCCCTCCACGGTGCGCGAACACCGGCCCCGGCGCAGCCCGGACTGGGCCGAGGCGGTGTCAGCCCGCAGTGCCGGCATCTTTACCGACCTCTTCGGCCGGTTCCGGCGTCAGTCCGGTGGGGTCGGGGGTAGTCGTGGCCGGCTGGATGACCGGCACCGCCTGGTCCGTGCCGACGGTCGTGTCGGCGGTGTCCTCGCGGGAGGTCCCCTGCGTCCAGGCGGCCAGCGCCTTGACCATGGCCAGCACGAACTGCTGGCGCTGCTCCGGGAGGAACGGCCAGGACAGCCAAGCCGGGGCGGACAGTACGACGATCAGGACCACGGGCATGACCTTCAGCCCGATCAGGGCGTGCCGGACAACCACAGAATTCAACGAACAGCCAGCCTCAATCCGCGACGTGCGGGGTCGGGCCTGCCGAGTCGCGCCGATGCTTACGTGTTTGGAGCTTCGTGGAACGTTTTGCACAAACACAACTCAGTAGGCTTTTTTTTGAGGAGGCCGTCGGAAAACAGCACGACGGCATGCCGGGCACGCGGCCCACGGGAGAGCGTAAGGGGCGAGGTCACCTACGTTCAACTCGGTTGCCGCCCTGGTGATTCGGGGCGTAGCGGGCGTCTTCGGCGGGGAGGATCCGCTTCGTTGTGCTCGTACACCAGGAGAGGAAGCAGTGTCGTACTACGAGGAAGTCGCGGACAGCGC
Source organism: Kitasatospora sp. NPDC034023 (assembly GCF_055575795.1). NCBI lineage: Bacteria > Bacillati > Actinomycetota > Actinomycetes > Kitasatosporales > Streptomycetaceae > Kitasatospora > Kitasatospora sp. NPDC034023. The sequence goes on along the minus strand of NZ_JBVIRY010000027.1, from coordinate 137,115 downwards.
CGCCCAGCGGGCCATGATGCGTCAGGGCGCGGACAATCAGACCGACGCGATCGGTGAGGGGCTCGGCGCGATCGCCCTCGCCATCCTCGATCTCGCCCGCGCGGTCCGGGAACTCGCAGAGGCGCAGCAGCAGTAGCGGCCCGGGTCCGCCCTCGGTGGACGCGGGGAGGGGGTGCCCGGCTGGCTCGGCCGGGTGCCCCCTCCGTCGTTTCAACAGGAGGGAGCCGTCCCGGAATCCCGCGACTGCGGCGTCCGGGTGACGGCTGCCCAGGGGTTCTGCGGGGGCACCACCGGGTCGCACCTTGTGTGCGATCTACGATGGGCCGGGATCACCCACGGGCCGGAGGTCAGCGGTGGCAGTGGGAGCACGTCTCCTGGCCGGCGAAGGCGCGGTCCGCGGCGGCGACGTCCCGGCCGGTCAGCGGGGCGGCGGCATCGATGACGCTGCTCAGCTTCCGCCGTTCCTCACCGCGCGTGGCGGGGGCGCCGATGGTGATGTGACGGTCGACGTAGTCGAGGGCCTGGCCGGGGTCTCGCACCAGGTCGCTCTGGACCTTGGTCTGGGAGCGCCACTCCTCGACCTTCGGGCCCCACTTGGCCTCCGCCTCCTCGGCGCTGAGGCTGAACGGCTTGCCGATGCGGTCCCAGCCGCTCCCGCGTACCCGTTCGGCGATCACCGCGGCGGCGACCACGCCGTGGAGGGCGACGGCCTGCACGGTGTCCGCCTGGGCCGCGTAGTCCCCCGAGACGGCTTCGTCCGCGCAGAGTGTCGCCAGGATGTCCTCCGCCGAGCCGACCAGCACCGCCAGCTTTTGGGCGAAGTCGATGCGGGCCCTGTCGGACTCGGTGAAGCTGTCCGCGGGCAGTGACCGGACGTCCACTTCGGCGGTGGTGGCGGTGGTTTCTGTTGTCACGGGCTGATCAACGACCGGCTGCTCTCCCGGATGCGGCGGCGCAGCGCCGTGCCGCAACCGGGCGCAGCGGGACGAGAACGCAGCCGGGAACGTCCGGCGCAAGACTCCGCCAGCGGGGCCATCAAAGTTGGAGCCGCGGGCCGTCAAGGTACCCGCCGGGTACCTTGACGGCCCGCTCGCGCTGGTGGTGCGCGGCCGCGAGGGGATGGCCCTGACGTGCGGCATCAAGGTATCCGTCAAGGGACCTGGCCTGCCTTGACGGCCAGGTTCAACGACGGGGCGGTCCGGGGGCACGAGGACGGCTGCGCCGCGTGTGCGTCCCACGCTGCCCGCGGCGTGCCGGCTCAGCGTGGGACGCGGAAGTCACGCGGCGATGGCCAGGTCCGGCAGCCGGTCGGGAATCCATCCCCGCTGCCGTAGCCCCGGAGCCCGGCGACCGCACCAGTTGGTGCAGTAGCGGCGGGCCCGGCCGGCGGCTGCCGGCGGCGGCACCGCTTGGGCGCAGACCGGACAGTGGCCCGGCGGGACGGGCGTGGCCAGGCGTTCCAGCAGGCGCTGGACACGGCGCTGCTCGTCGCGTTCGAAGGGCTCCTCGTCGGCGGTGCAGTCGGTGAGCAGCTCGGCGAAGGTGGCGCGCAGCTGGGGGAGGTCGCGGCAGCGGGCGCCGAGGAGGGCGAGGTAGTCCTCGACGGGCCAGGTGGCGAGGGTGGCGGTGCGGGTGAGGTAGAGGCCGACGGTGTCGATGCGGTGGCGGTCGGGGTTGTCGAGGAGGAGGTAGCCGAGGATCTGCCAGGCGGTGGCCTTCTCGAAGCGGTGGGGGTGGCGGGTGCTCTTGATCTCGATCAGCGTGCCGTCGGCCAGGAGGTCGGCGTCGGCAGTGATGTCGATGCCGGCGAACATCACACCGCCCTTGCACTGGGCGGGGTCGGTGGTGGCGCGCAGTGCCTGGAGGGGGCCGGTGGCGGCGAGGTGGAGCTGGGCGGTGACGTCGTCGACCAGGTCGCGGTGGGGCAGGTCCAGGAGGAGTTCGAGGGTGAAGCCCTTGGGAGCCTCGGTGGCGGCCAGGAACAGCGGGGTGTAGGTGAAGCCGTAGGGGTTGCGGGCGGCGACCTGGTACCAGGCTGCGGCGAGCAGGAGCCGTGCGAGATCCTGTTCCTCTTCCCAGGCGCGGTCCATCGGCAGGTCCCGGTTGTCCGGGTCCAGGGCGTGAACGGTCTCGGCCAGACGCTGGAGGAGCTGGGCGCCGACGACGTCCATGCGCTCGCCGGCACGGCGGCCACCCATGGTCGCGCTGATGCCGATGCCCAGGCGGGTAACCAGGTCGACGGGGGCCGCGGCGGTGAACGCCAGGCGCAGACGCTGGTCGATCGCCGTCCCGACGGTGCCGGCTTCCGTTCCCACGCCTTCGGGCGGCATCAGCACGGGCTCGGTGGCGTAGCGGGCGCGGAAGTTCTCCCGAAGTGGCTTGGGGCCTGCCGACATCTCACGGTCGAGGAAGCGGCGCAGCGGTGTGCGGGGGCAGCTGAGGCCGGAGGTCAGGCTCATGCCGTCCACCGCCCCGCTGTGACTCTGCTGCCGGCCGGGCCGGCGGTGAGCAGCGCGATGGGCGTGGTGGGCGTTGTGGTGCGCGAGTGGTTCGTCATACCGAGGACGCTAGGAACGTCCTCTGACAGGTTGTAGGACGAATGGAGCAGGCGTGTCGCCCGGCCGGGGACGTCTTCACCCGGCTGGCCGGACCGCCCTCGCGCTCTAGGCCGAGTCCTTCAGCGGGAAATGCCGCTCCAGGATCTCGGCCCACGTGGGCAGGGTGACAAAGAGGCCGGTGTCGTCGGCCTGGGCCTGGACGAGCTCCAGCAGAGCTGCGACGAACGGGGCAGCGGCACCGTCGGCTGGGATGGCTGCTGCGGCGTCCTGGAGCCGCAGGTGGGCGGCGGGGAAGGCTTCCTTAGCCCGCGCGTCCTGTTCCTTGGCCTTCGCGGCGCTGGCCTCCATCAGGATCCGCTCGATCGTGTAAGTGGGGCACTGGTCGGTGTGCCAGATCTCGGTGACGGTCCTGTCACGGCCGATCGAGATGGTGCGGATGTCGCCACCGTCCGGTCCGGCCTGGCAGTCCTCGCAGTCGATACGGCGGCGGGTGCTCGGCTGCTCGGCGTGGGAGTCGGTCACAGGGCATCGGTTCCTTCCTGTGCTGCAGGCCGGGTGTGGGGCCCGGCCCGGAGCGCCATCCAACGCCCGCCGAACAGCAAGGTCAACACCTTTGGCGGGAACAGTCCGTCAGAACCGGCGGCGGCGTACGACAGGCCGGGCAGCAGGGGCCTGCTCGGTGCCGCGCAGCGCGAGGGCCGCGGTGCGGGTGCGCTCCAGCCAGCTCATGACCTGGCGCAGCGTGGCGGGGTCGAGGTGTTGGGTGAGGTCGCGGACGGCCTGGTGGTCGTCGTCGGTCAGGTTGTAGAGGCCGGCGCGGTCGAGGGCGGTGTAGAGGGGCTGGGCCGCGGTGCCGGCGAGGCGGCGGTGGGCGACGTCGGTGGTCTGGCGGGCCTGGTGGGCGGCCTCGCGGGCGCACGCCGCGACGTCCTGCCGGTGGCGCTCACGGCGCAGCGCGTGCTGGAGGGTGGTGTCGTGGTCGGGGTCGTAGCGCTCGGCGTGGGTGGCGGCGGTGTGGTCGTGTACGCGCTGCCACTCGGCGAGGGTGTCGGCCTCGGTGGCGTAGGCGGTCTCGTCTCCGGCGTCGGCGTGCCGGTCGGCGCAGTGCTCATCGTCCCAGGCCCGGTGCAGGGCCTGCTGGATGTTCTCCAGGGTCATCCCGGCCGCCCGGCGGCGGACCCGGTGGGGGACGTCGCCGAGCAGGGCGTGCTCCTGGTCGTCGTCGAGCTCGTCCTCGTCCGGGGCGTGGTCGGGGTGGGTGGGGTGCTGGGCGAGGGCGGCGTGCAGTGTCGCGCCGGCCTGCCACGCCTCGGCGTGCACGACGGGCTCCGGCACGGCCAGGCCCGGACGGGTACCGAGGACGACCCGGCCATCCACCAGCGCCACCCAGCCGTCCAGGCCATCGACGTCGCGCTCCGTCCAGCCGCGGGCAAGTCCGGCGCCCTGGTGGAGGGTGCGGATGCCGTCATGGCCGGTCCAGCGCAGCCAGATCGCCCCGCGCACCAGTGGGGAGTCGAGGACCGGGTGACCCAGGTCCCGGTCGGCGGGCGCGGGCCGGCTGCTGCGCGAGGCCAGCTCCAGCCGCCAGGGTGCGGCGGGGTCGGGGTCGGGGCTGGTGGTGTCGGTCATCGCGCGGTACCTCCGGACGTCGGGAATGAGGTGCGGGCGGCCGTCCCGGCCCGCGGTTGGCCGGGACGGCGGTGTCGGTGCGGGCCGGGTCAGCCGGCCGCGAGATAGGCGCCGGCCACCTCGTCCAGGTGGCGCGCGATCTCGTCGGCCCGGGTACGGTCCGCCGGGTCGCACTGCCCGTGCGCGTCGGCGATGGCGGTGTCGAGGTCGGCGGCGTAGTGCACCAGGGCGTCGTAGATCCGAGCGGTGGTCATCAGGTCCAGCGGCACCTGGCCCCGAACCCGCCACAGCCGCACGGTCTCCGCGACATGGCGCAGCAGGGCGGTGACGTGGGTGGCCGGCATCATGAGCTCGCCGTTGTCGTGGCGGTAGAGCACCAGCGGGAACCGCTCGTCGAAGCGGTCTTCGTTCGTGGTGGGCTCCGGGGTGATGTCGGTCATCGTGTGTGCCTCCAGGAGTCGGGAGCGGGGCGGCGAGGTGTGCCAGGGCGGGTCAGCCGGCGACGGTCTCGGCGTGCCGGTCCAGGGCGTCCAGGAGCGCGGCCTGCTGGTCAGTCAGCTTGCCGTCGCTGCGGGCCTTGTCCTGCTTGCGCAGCCAGGTGCCGGGACGGAACGCCGGGTCGTCGCCGAGGCCGGTACGGTTCGCCGGGCCGTCCAAAGTTCCGCCGGCGGCGAGGTAGGCCAGCAGGCGGCGGTACGACCTGTTCCAGTCCGGCTCCAGCCGCCACAGCTCGTCCAGCGCGTCCAGCTTGGCGACCTGGTCGCCGGTGAGGTTGTCGGCCTTGCGCTGGCGGCGCATCCACGCGCCCACCGCGTAGTCGTCCAACTTCGCCGTGGCGGGGATCGCCAGGTGGCCGTGCTGGTGGTGGAAGGCGGCGGCGTAGGCGTAGCCGCGTTCCCAGGCGTTGGCGTTCTTCGACCAGATCATGCCGAGCGCGTCCAGCTCGGAGATACGGGCCGGGTCGAGCAGGCCCTGGCCGTTGAGGTGGCGCTGGCGGGTGAGCCAGGAGATCAGGTCCGCGTGCTTCGTCTTGTCGGTGGGGTCGAGGTGGCTGTGCTCGATGTGGAACTTGGCGGCGACGGCGTGCATCCGCTGCCACTCGACCGCGCGCGGGTTGAAGGCGCGGAGCTTGACGGTCTGGAGGATCCGGGCGGCGTGCTGCTTCGCGTTGATCCGTAGCCACTCGATCGGCGACTCCGCCGGGGCCGGCTGCTGCTCGCCCTCCCCGGCCTCGGCGGCCTCGCCCTCGGCCGGCTTGGCCGCGGTGGTGTGGGCGGTGCCCTGGGAACGGTGGACGCGCAGTTCGGTGATCCGGCCGACCACCCGGGCGTCGTGCGCAGCCAGGGCGCGCAGGACCCGCCAGATGGTGCGGAACGAGCTGGCCTCGATCTCGGCGTCGGCCTCGGCCTTCACGGCCTCGCCGGCGTCGTGGACCTCGGCCGGGTGCGCGGTGGCGGTGTCGTCGCCGACCTCCGGCGTCGGCAGGTACACCGGGATGATGACCCAGCTGACCTTGCCCTCACGGTAGGACTGGCGCAGTGCCCTCCCGACTGCCTGGACGATGTCGATCACGCTCGACTTCGGGTCCGCGAAGCAGATGGCATCCACGGCGGCGACGTCGATTCCTTCCGTCAGGAGGCGACTGTTGCACAGGATGCCGCACTCCTCGCCGTCCTCGCCGGTGTGGGCCTTGAAGTCGGCGAACGCGGCGCGGCGGTCCTTGAGGCGGTCGGTGCCGGCCACCGCCTTCGCCCAGATCCTCTCCGGGCGCTCCGCGTCCTCCAGCAGCTCCGAGGCCTCCAGCAGGGTGCTCGCGAACTCCCGCGCCGCGGACACCCGGGAGTGGAAGGTGATGACCCTTCGGAGCCCGAGGTCGGCGACCGCGCGCAGCACCGCGATCTGCAGGGCCAGGCGCAGCAGTTCCTCGTTGCTGCGCTGGGAGCGCAGGTCGGCGACGGCGGGGAGGTTGAGCAGCTCGCGCAGGTCCTCGTCGGTGACCACCGGCACGAGGACGCGGTAGTCGGCGAGGTAGCCGTGCTCGATGCCCTGTCCGAGGGTCCAGGTGAAGCAGGTCTTGCCGTAGATCTCCTCCGAGTCCATGGAGCACAGGACGGGCAGCTTCTCGGCGCCATCGGTGTCGGCGAGGTCGGCCAGGCCGTCCTTCGCGCGCCGGTCGTCGGCGATCCGCGGGGTGGCGGTGAAGTACAGCCGGCGTTTCGCCGGGACCTGGGCGTCGGCGTGAATCGCGGCCCACGCCTTGCCCTCCGAACCGGCCGTGCGGTGGGCCTCGTCGATGATCACGAGGTCCCACTGGGCCAGCCCCCAGCCCTGGTGGGCCTGGACGATGCGCTCCAGGCTGGCGTAGGTGGCGTAGACGGTGACCGGCTGGTTGTCCGGGGCGCCGTTGACGAGGTCGGTGATCCGGACGGCCTGCGTGGTCACCTGGGCGTGGACGCGGCCGCCGGCCTCGGCGCTTTCCAGTGCCTCCTCGCGGGAGCACGCCGCCACGGCCAGGCCCCGGCGCCCGCCCCGCAGCGACCACGCTTCGGCGGTCTGCTCCAGCAGCTCGATCGTCGGCACCAGCACCAGCACCCGGCCCCGCGCCGCGAGGCGGCGGGCGCAGCCGGCGGCGATGAGGGTCTTGCCGGAGCCGGTCGCCGCGACGATGGTGGCGCGGCCGCCGTCCTTCACCTCGCGCACCGCGGCGGCGACGGCGTCCTTCTGGAACCAGTGCAGCGGCAGCGGGTTCACGGCGGTGCCGGTCTGCTGGGCCGGGAGCGGCGGTAGGGCCTGGGCGCGCAGTCCGGCCGGCGCGGTCTGCTCGGCGGTGGCGGTGGTGGTCTCCACGGCGGTGCTTCTCCTTCGGATGGTGAGACGGCGGGGCCGGTGCGGGCGGAGCTGTGGGAGGGTCGGGGCGGGCGGCCTCTCCCCGGGGCCAGGTCATGGATGGGGAGAGGCCGACCGGATCTACTGCTGGTCCTCGGGGATCCAGCCGCGTACCTCGAGGTAGGTGATGTCGGCGTCCTCGACGGCGCGGCCGGTCTCCACCAGCCACTCCCGCATCGCCTCGGTGACGTCGCCGTGGTGGTCGGCGACCCGCTGGGACCACTCGGCCGCGTCGAAGCCACCCGTGGAGGCAGAGCCGTAGGTACGCTCCTCCGTGCCGTCGGAGCGCGGGGTAAAGCCGCGGCGGATGCCGCCGGAGTCCTTCTCCGAGCCCGCGCTGTAGACGTACTGGTCGGCCTTCATCCGGACGGTGAAGGCGAGGCGGCCACCGGCCTGGCCGGTCTCGTGGACCACGGGCGCGAGGTGGCTCGCACCGGACTTGATGGCCTGCTTCCCCGCGCGGCCGGCCATGCTGCCGCCCGCCTCGCCCACGACGTCCTTACCGCGCACTCGGGCCTTCTGCCCGGTCTTGGTGCGGCGTCGCTCCACGTTCTCCTGGGCGACGGCGCCGAGTGCCTCGGTGTCTCGCTCGCCGCCGCGCACCGCGCGGACGACCTGGCGCAGCGCGCCGACGAACGCCTTGCCCTTGCCCTTGGTGAAGAACTGGCTGACGAGCGAGGCGTCGCGGCCGAGCATCTTGGCGACCTGGCGCTTGGTGTAGCCCTGGTCGATCAGCTGCTGCGTCAGGCGGGCGGCCTCGTTCGGGTTGTTCGGATCGGCCGGGCTCACTGCTCGACTCCCTTCGCGGCGGCCCTGGACCGGCGCCGCGCGGGCGGCCACTTCAGACGGTTCGCGGCGTGGGTGGGCCCGGCCAACAGGTCGAGCGGCTCCATGCCCCAGTGCCGCGCCAGCAGGTCGACCTCATCGATCGACCACGGCTGCGCACCGGACTGACGACGGGACACCTTGTCCTGCGACAGCCCGACAGCCACAGCCAGCTGCGCCTGGCTCTCCCCGGTGCGCTGCCGCAGCGCGGCCACCGTGATCCGCAGCGTTTCCAACGTGCTGAGCGTCATATAGTGCATCCTATCCATGTTTCATGGATAAATCCCATGAATTCTGGATCTCGCGACCGCAACGAGTGACGGGCACACCGGAGGGCCTGCCGCCGCAGGGGTGACGGCGCCGTTCTGGTCAGGCAGCCACAGCTCGGCGATGCGCGGTCGGTGCGCGGTGGCGTGGGGCTCGGCCCGCACGGTTGCGCTGAAGCGGTGTGGGCGGCCACGCACTGGCGCGCCGCCTCCACCGGTTTCGGTGCGCACCGGCGACTTCGTCAGTTGTCTTCTGGCTGTGAGCGGAGAGCGCGCAGGCAAGCTCGTACTTGGGCAGGGTCGGCTCCCGTCACGGCCGCCACGTCCTGCACCGGGAGGCCGAGGGCTAGATGCAGGAGGACGGTGTCCTGCGTGGCCGGCTGCAGGTGGGCGACGGGTCGTAGGGGCTTCGCTCCGGCGAGGAGGTGGATCCGTTGCCGCACGGCCTGCCAGATACATGCGGCCGGATTGGCGGCGCCCAGGATGTCGGGCCAATTCTCGGCGAGGTACTCGAAGGAGGCTCGCACGGCGAGGTGGGCGTCCGTGGGGCCGAGGAGAAGGTGAGCGTAATCGAGATAGCGCTGGTGATACAGGTCGTAGAGGGCGCGCAGGCCGATCTCGGGAAAACGGTTGGTCACGGCGGGGCGGGCGGGCTGGTGGGAGGGTGCAGTCGGCATGGGTCTCCCCGGGATCAGGCACGGGGCGGTGGGTAGAACTAGGACGGGCAACAATCAGCCGAAGGCGCCGGCGCTGTGGGTCGAGGCCGTCTCCTGCGGTGTCCAGCGGGGGTCGAGGGAGAGCTGGACGCGCTCCCACCAGGGGCGTACCTGGTCGGGGTGGCCTCGGAGGGCTTCCACCACCGCGGAGACGATCGACCAGGACTCCACGCCTCGCCCGTCGAGGACGGAGGCGACCTGGGAGACGGTCACGTGCCGGGTGGCCCGACTGACGACTTCCTGTTCGGGAGGGCATGCCGAGGCGAGGTAGAGGCCTTGGACGGCTGCCTGGAGGCCGGCGGTGGCGTACCGGCGGGCGCCTGGCAGGCCCGGCAGGAAGGGCCGGGAGATCCCTTCTCCGCGCGCCGCCTGCCACAGTGGCCGGACGTGCTCGGGTACTCCGCCCAACGCGGTCACGAGGTGCTCGACGGTCGGCCACGAGGGGAAGCGCTCACCGGAGATGAGCCGGGAAACGAACGAGGTCGAGAGGTCGGTCTCGTCGGCGATGCGGCTCATGGATTTGCCCGAGGACCGTTGCAGATGGGAGAGGGCGCTGGTGAGCTGGGCCTCGGGGTCGGTGGAGCTGACCACCGGAAGGGCGTGGTCGCCCGGGGCGCGGCGTCGGCGGTTGCTGGCGCCGCGTCGCCTGGCGGCCTGGGCCGCGGTCCGCTGGCGATCCCCGTGGTGCTGCAGGGCGCGGCTGCCGTTCTCCGGCGACCATCGCGAGCGGGCCGTACCCGGACTGACGGCGAGGATCTCCGAGACCATGGCCCACTTGACCTTCCGCTCGCGGGCCTGAAGCACCACAGCGGCCGTGAGCGCCTCGAGCTCCCTGCGCAGCATGGTCAGCAGCTCCAGTTCGGCGCAGGGACCGGGGCGGTCGTCCTGGGAGTCGGCGAGCCTCTGCAGCCTGCGGGCCTGGGTCACGACCTCATGGGACAGCCTGGAGACGGTCACGTCGTAGAGGCCGCGTTCTGGTTGGGGGCCACCCGCCGCGGCACGCCGCGCTGCCGCGCGACTGGAGGCCGCGCGGCACCGCGGGGTGCAGAAGCGCTGCGGTCGGCCCTTCGCGCTTGTCCGCGTGAAGTCGCTGTCGCACTGCTGACACACCATGATCTGCCGGGTCTCGGACATCTGCGGGTCGTCCTCCAACTGAAAATTCGCGCTATAGGGTGAGACCGCTGCGCGGTTTGCAACGCAGCGGAGAGGAATCTGACGCAGTCGCGCGTGCGAAAAGCGTCTGATGTCCCAGGGCGGGAGCCGACGGCTGGCCCGGGGCACCGGCGCGGAAGAACCGGCACGGTGAACCCCGGGCCCGGCGGCATCTCAGAGGCTGCGCCGCTGGTAGCAGACGTAGGAGCGGTTGGCGACGGCGCCGGCGCCGGCCAGGGCAAGGGCCCCGCCGCAGGAGAGCGCCTGTCCGTGAATGACGATGGCCATCGCTCCCGGAACGGCCACCAGAAGCCCGAACCTCAACATTGCCCAGCAGTCAACGACCTGCCGGGTTTCACGGGCGCGCAGATCAGGCATGTTAGTTTCGGGGCATCCCGCCGCCGGGAGCATGAGAGCCCGTCGGCCACTGCGGTCAAGAGTCATCGGAACTCCTTGGTCGTGATGATGTGTCAGCGGCTGAGCCCCGGCCCCGGTTACCAGGCCATTGGTCCGGGGCTCATCCGTACGGGGACCCTACCCCCCTGTCCGACACGCTGAGTCGAGCATTCATCACGTAAACGAACCGCCGATACGACCGTTCAATCCCATAAGTGCCCAGACACGGTCAGTACTGATCGACGGTGGCGCAAGTTCGGTCGAACGCCACCGGAAAACGGCCTGAAGCTGAGACGCCCCGCTCAAATCGGCCAGCGCAAGTGCCAACCGGACGAAACTCAAAACCTCCCGCAACCCGGCTCGTCCACCTCCCCGGCACACAGTGCCTGAACGGGCATTCATGCCAGAGCGGACACACCCGGGACCGCCGGGAAGCCACAACTGCACGGAGCGCGATGCCCGGGCTACCGGTCGGTGAGCCCCCGGGGTATGAATCGGCCGGGCCTTGGCCATGGGGACGGCCCCGGGCGGCGCGGTGTGTTTGATCGAGGCAGTTGTTACCAGGCGCTTCCCGCGGGCTGCGCCTTCTGCCCGCCTTGATCGCGCTGACTGCTACTAGCTAAGAGCTGTCCCGCCATGCCCTACGGCCGGCGAGCGGCTGACTCGGCCGGGACCGTACTGTTCATTCGGTGATCAGTCACGCTGGTCGAGTCGCGGTCCTCGGCCCACGTTGACGGGGTTACAGGTCGGCTCGATCACGGGCCCCGGCTCATGGAGGTCGAACCAACTATGTGGACCGAAGCCGTTTCGGCCCTGTCCGTCACAGCGGTCCTCCAGCCCCCTGCATCGGAGTCCTCACTGATCCGCTGTGCCACGATCCTCGGTCACCCACTGCCTGCGGACCTGGTCGCGCTGCTCCGCGAAAGCGACGGCATCGAGGGCGAGTACGGAGACGGGCTCATCTGGTCGGCCGAGCGCATCGCCTCCGAGAACCAGACCCTTCGCGAGGACACCGAGCTCGCCACCCTGTACATGCCGTTCGAGCCACTGCTCTTCTTCGCGGACGCGGGGAACGGAGACCTGTTCGCGCTCCTCCCCAGGATCGACCGGCCCGATGTCTTCGTCTGGAACCACGATGACGACAGCCGCACCTGGGTGGCACCCAGCCTGGTCAAGTACCTCGAATGGTGGCTGACGGGTCAGATCAAGCTGTAGGACCACGCCTCACGGCCCACCCGATCCAGAGGGCGGCGGACTTCGTGCGGGACAGCCTCGCGTCACTGCTCCCTAATCCTCCCCAGGTCACGGCCGGCCAGGTCGTGGCTGCTGGGTAGCGACCTCCGCAGCGTCCCTCACGGCACTACGACCAGAGCCCAATTCCTCTTGGAGCGGGATTCGGTAGGGGTACGGTCACAGACGTCGCGACCAGGTGACAGCTATCGCGACCGCTCACATCGGCCGCGGCCAGAGCCGGTTCAGCGCAGGCCGCGCCACACGGGCTGGCGGAGGCGGCCGGCGTCGGTGAGTTCGAGGAACTCGACCTCGGCGCGCAGCTCGGGGCGGACGAATCGGACGATGGTGCCTCGCGGCAGTCCCAGCCCGGCGGCGGTGAACGGGGATACCGGGGAGTCGATGCGCCGCAGGACGGCGGCGAGGGCGCGGCGTTCCGCTCCGGCGAAGCCGGTGCCGACCGAGCCGACGAATGTCAGCGGGCCTTCGGCTTCGAGTGGGACGCCGACCAGGACCGCGCGGACCGACGCTTCGCCGGGGCCGGGCAGCCAGCCGCCGATCACGACGTCGGCGGTCCTCAGATGCTTGATCTTGATCCAGTCTCGGGAGCGTGCGCCCGGCCTGTACGGGGAGTCGGACCGTTTGGCGACGACACCTTCCAGTGCGTGCTCCCGTGTCCAGCCGAACGCCTCGGCGACCGAGTCCCACGTCGGCGGCACCCGCAGGCCCGGCCGCTCCAGTTCGAGGTTCTCCAGCAGTTGGCGCCGCCGCACGTACGGCTCCGTGAGCTGTGACCGGTCCGCAGTGTGCAGGAGGTCGAACGCGACGAACAAGGCCGGTGTATTCGCTGCCCCGGCCCGTACTGCGGCGGGGCTCGTGCGGTGGACACGACCCTGCAGCGCAGCGAACGAGGGGCGGCCTGCGCGCATGACCACGAGCTCGCCGTCCAGGATTAGCGGCCCGCGGAGCGTCAGGGCCTCGGCCACCTCCGGGAACCGGTCGGTGAAGTCCGTGCCGTGGCGGCCGAGCAGCCGGACCGGCGCGGCCTCGGGCACGTAGGCCACGCACCGCACCCCGTCCCACTTCACCTCTCCCATCCACCCCGGCCCGGATGGCAGTGGGCCGGCCGTGGCGAGCATCGGCTCGACGTGCGGCAGTCTCACCTGCGCGGATCCCCGGGGACTCATGCTTCCAGGGTGCAGGTGGCCGGACCCGTCGTGGGGCCGGATGCGGCCGGTCGGCCGACACCGCGACCCGGGCACGCCACGGCGGACTCGTGAGCGTCCCCAGGAGATCGGGACGAACCGCGGACGTCCGCAGGTATGGGCTGTGGTGGGTCAGAGGCGGCGCAGGACGGCGACGACCTTGCCAAGGATGGTGGCGTTGTCGCCGTTGATGGGTTCGTAGGCGGGGTTGTCCGGCATCAGCCAGGTGCGGCCGTCCTCGCGCTTGAGGCGTTTCACGGTGGCCTCGTCGTCGATCATGGCGGCCACGATGTCGCCGTTTTCGGCAACGGGCTGACGGCGCACGACGACGGTGTCCCCGTCGGCGATGGCCGCCTCGATCATCGAGTCGCCGCACACTTCCAAGGCGAACAGCTCTCCGCCGCCGACGAGTCGGCGTGGGAGAGTGATCTGGTCCTCGATCGTCTGCTCGGCGAGGATTGGGCCGCCGGCGGCGATCCGGCCGACCAGCGGTACGGAGACGCCGATCTGAGCGGGCTGCGGCATGGGGCCGGGGTCGTCATTGAGGAGGCAGTAGGCGCGGGGCCGGTGCGGGTCCTTGGCGACCAGGCCCAGCTTCTGGAGCCTGGCGAGCTGATGGGCGACCGAGCTGGAACTGGACAGTCCCACGGCTTGGCCGATCTCGCGGACGGACGGCGGGTATCCGTGACGTTGGACATAGGTCCGGATCGCTTCGATCACCCGGCGCTGGCGCTCGGTCAGCCCGTCGTCGCCTACGCGGACACCCTTGGGCCGGCCACTGCGGGCACGGGGGATGCTGGTGTCGTCCATCGTGGTGCCCTTTCGGTCGTTCGGGGGGACTGTATCCCGTTTGGGGATGAATGGTCACCCGGGTTGGTGCGGTGACCTGCGGGAACGCGGTTGTTGTCGTGTGTGGTCATCGGAAGTCACGGCTGCGGGCGCCGGGGGCGAGGGTGAGTGGGGTGAGGCGGGTGGCGACGAGGTTGACGGCGCCGTCGCGGCGTTCGGCGGTGCCGTGGACGAGCAGGCCGGCGGCCTGGGTGGCGGTGCGCCGGTGGCGTTCCCACACGTGCGGCTGGCAGACGACGTTGACCAGGCCGGTCTCGTCTTCGAGGGAGATGAACAGGACGCCTCCGGCGGTGGGTGGGCGCTGGCGGTGGGTGACGAGTCCGCCGACGGCAACCAGCGCGCCGTCGGCGGCGGCGGTCTTGAAGCCGGCGGCGGTGAGCGCGCCGCACCGGTCCAGGTGGGAGCGGGCGTGCTGGACGGGGTGGCCGGTGGCGGAGGTACCGGTCGCCCACAGGTCGGCGATGGTCTCCTCGATGGCGGTCATCTCCGTGAGGCCGGCCGGGGCGGTGAGGGCGGGAGCGGTGCCGGGGAGCATGCCGTCGCTGGTGCGGGCGAGCAGGCCTGCCGACCACAGGGCCTGGCGGCGGGTCACGCCGAGGCCGGCGAACGCTCCGGCGGTGGCGAGGGCTTCGAGGAGGGGTGCGGGTAGGTCGGTGCGGCGCGCGAAGTCCTCCAGGTCGGCGTAGGGGCGGTGGGCGGCGATCGCGTCGGCCTGCTCGGTGCCGAGGCCCCGGACGGCGGCGAGGCCGAGGCGGATCGCCGGCCCGCTTGCCGCGTCGCCGGTGCCGGCGGGGTCGGGCTCGAGGGTGGGCTGGGCGTCGCTCGCGTTGACGTCGGCGGGCAGGACGGTGACGCCGTGGCGTCTGGCGTCGGCGACCAGGGTCAGCGGTGAGTAGAAGCCCATCGGCTGGTTGGCCAGCAGAGCGCAGGTGAAGGCGGCCGGGTAGTGGTGCTTGAGCCAGGCACTCGCGTACACCAGCAGGGCGAAGGAAGCGGCGTGGCTCTCGGGGAAGCCGTAGCCGGAGAACGCCTCGATCTTGCCGTAGACATCCTCGGCGACCTCGGACGGGATGCCGCGCTCGGCCATCCCCGTGAGCAGGCGCTCGCGCAGCTCGGCGACCCGCTCGTGGGAGCGTTTGGAGCCCATCGCCTGACGCAGCTTGTCGGCCTCGGCGGGAGTGAACCCGGCGCAGTCGATGGCCAGTTGCATCATCTGTTCCTGGAACAGCGGCACTCCGAGAGTCTTCTTCAGCGCTCGCTCCATCAGGGGGTGCGGGATGGTGGCCTTCTCGCGGCCGTTGCGGCGGCGGATGTAGGGGTGGACGGATCCGCCCTGGATGGGTCCGGGGCGGATGAGGGCGACCTGGACGACGAGGTCGTAGAAGCGGCGCGGGCGCATCCGTGGGAGTGCGGTGGCCTGGGCGCGGGACTCGACCTGGAAGACGCCGACGGTGTCGGCGCGGCAGAGCATGTCGTAGACGGCGGGGTCGTCCGAGGGGATGGTGGCGAGGTCGTGGCGGACGCCGTGGTGTTCGGCGATCAGGTCGCAGGCGTCGTGGAGGGCGGAGAGCATGCCGAGGCCGAGCAGGTCGATCTTCACCAGACCGGCTTCGGCGCAGCTGTCCTTGTCCCACTGGAGGACGGAGCGGCCGGGCATGGTGGCCCACTCGGTGGGGCAGGTCTCGGCGATCGGCTCGCGGGTGAGGACCATGCCGCCGGAGTGGATGCCGAGGTGACGGGGCAGTCCGCGCAGCTGGGCGGCGAGGTCGCGCACGTCCGCCGGGACCGGGGCGTCAGGGGGCGGCATCTCGTGCCAGCCGGTCTCGCGCGCGAAGCGGTCGAGGTCGCCGGGGGCGTAACCGAGGGCGCGGGCGGCGTCGCGGATCGCGAGGCGGGGCTGGTAGGTGATGACGTTGGCGACCTGGGCGGCGTGGTCGCGGCCGTAGGTGTCGTAGACGTACTGGATGACCTCTTCGCGGCGGCGGTGCTCGATGTCGAGGTCGATGTCGGGTGGTCCGTCCCGCTCGGGTGACAGGAAGCGTTCGAAGAGCAGGCCGTAGTGGATCGGGTCGACGCTGGTGATGCCGAGGGCGTAGCAGACGGCGGAGTTGGCGGCCGAGCCGCGGCCCTGGCACCAGATGTCGGTGCGGCGGGCGAAGTCGACGATGTCGTGGACGATGAGGAAGTAGCCGGCCATGCCGAGCTGGTCGATGACCTGCAGCTCGTAGGCGATCTGGCGGTGGGCTTTCTCGTTGTCCGGCGCGAAACGCTCGGCGGCGGCGCGCAGGGTGAGGTGGCGCAGCCAGGTGGCCTCGGTGTGGCCGTCGGGGACGGGGAAGCCGGGAAGGGCTGGGGCGAGGTCGCGGAAGTCGAAGGCGCAGGCGCGGCCGAGGTCGACGGTGGCCTGCTGGGCGCCGGGCCAGGGGGTCAGGAGGGCGGCCATCTCCTGCGGGGAGCGCAGGTGGGCTGCGCCGGCGGCGGCAAGGTAGGGCTCGGCGTCGGCCAGGGAGCGGTTCTGGCGCAGTGCGGCGAGGGTTTGGGCGAGGCGTAGTTGGGCGGGGGAGGCGTGGTGGGCGGCGGTGGTGGCGATGAGGGGCAGGCCGAGGCGGGTGGCGAGGGTGGCGAGGGTGTCGTTGCGGTCGTCGTCGCCGGGCATGCGGTGGTCGGTGAGTTCGACGTAGAGGTTGTGGTGGCCGTAGCGGTCGGCGAGGGCGCGCAGTTCGCGTTCGGCGCCGGCTTCGCCTTCGGTGTCCAGGGCGCGGCGTACGGCGCCTTTGCGGCAGCCGGTGAGGACGGCCCAGTGGCCCTGGTGGGCGTGGGCGAGGAGGTCGCGGTCGTAGCGGGGGCGGCGTTTTTGGCCGCCGGCGAGGTGGGCGTCGCCGATGACCTTGGCGAGGCGGCGGTAGCCTTCGGCGCCGCGGGCCAGTACCAGGAGGTGTTCGCCGTCCTGGTCCGCAACACCGGTGGGCGCGAGCGCTGCGTCCAGCGTCAGCTCTGCGCCGAAGACCGTGCTGATGCCGGCGCGGCGGGCTTCGGCGGCGAGGACCGGGGCTGCGTAGAGGCCGTCGTGGTCGGTGACGGCGAGGGTCTCGATGCCGAGGCGGGCGGCCTCGTCGACGAGGGCGGCCGGGTCGCTGGCGCCGTCGAGGAAGGAGTAGGTGGTGTGGACGTGGAGTTCTGCCCAGCCCGGTCCGGCCGGCGGCGCGGCGGGCCGGAGTGGAGGGGCGGGCTCGGCCTGCGGGCCCGGGCCGGGAAAGGGAAGGACCGTACGGTCACCGCGGGGCTGCGGGGCGCCGGCCAGGCGGCGGTGCAGCTCGCCCCAGGGGGTGTGGGGGTGGTTGGTGAAGCCCATCGTGCTCGTCCAGGTGGTGGTTCTCGGTCGTGGACAGGGCCGGCGGTGCCGGCAGGTGAGCGGGTGTCAGGTGTCGTAGTCGCCCTCGATCGTCCAGCGCCCGCCCGTGACGGCCAGCAGTAAGGCGCGCCCGTCCTCGACGACGACCTGAATCCGGGCGGTGCGCCGTGCCTGCTCCGGGTCCCACCAGCGTTCCTGCTCCGGCCACGGCCCGGCCCAGCCCACCACCCGCGCGCTGTCGCCGGGCAGCACCAGGCGTGCCGGGGCCGAGCGCACCTCGGCGCGAGCGGTCACTTCGACGTCGCGTCCGTCAGCGTCCAGCAGCCGCACCGCCGACGGCGTCGGCGGCACGTGGGTCGGGGACGGCGCGGGAAGCCGCCCGGGCCAGGGACCGTCCGCACGGCGCTCCTGATGGGCGTCGCCCCACGGGGTGCGCACCACCCGGTCACCCGGTGCCCGGCCGCCGGCCAGGTCGAGGGTCACCGGCGCGCCGTGACCGAGGATCGCCTGCACGCGAGCCACCGCCCGCTCCGCGCGCTCCCGCGCCTCTTGGTCACCGTCCATGAGGGAGAGCTGACGGCCCGGGTCGCGCACCAGACCGTCGGGAACCAGGCGCAGCACCGTCACCCCGCCCGCCCGCTCGTCGAACAGGGCGCGCTGCTGCCAGGCCTGCAGCTGCCAGCGCACCCGCTCGGCGACCGCCCCGACCGACAGGACACCCTCGTGGCGCCACGCCCTGCCGGCGGTGGTGCCGTCGGCGCACTCGATCTCCACCTCGACGCGTTCGCATGCCAGGCCTGCTGCGGCGAGGCCTGCGTGCAGGCGCTCCGCGAGGCCACGTGCGTGGAAGACCATCGGCTCGGCGAGCGTCATGGGCTCCTCGAACCGTTCCTCGGCTGTCAGGTCCACCCCCGGCGGCCGGGCAACGACCGGCCTGGCCTCCAGGCCGCGCGCCAGGCGGTGCGAGAGCAGGCCCGCCTGGCCGAAGCGGTCCGCCACGCTCGCGGCCGACAGGGCCCCGAACTGGCCGAGCGTCATCAGTCCGAGCCGGCCCAGCAGGTCGGCCAGCCTCTGGTCCCCCAGCTCGGCCACCGGGTACGGAGCCAGGAAACGGGCACTTTCCCCTTCGGGGACGATGCGCTGCGTGCGAGCGGCCAGCCGTGCGGCGAACAACCCGTCGGCGACGCCGACCCGGCAGGGATGCCCGGCGGCCTCGACCGCGTCCATCACCCGCTCGGCCAGCACGTCCTCGCCGCCGTGGAAGCGCGCCGCACCGGCGGCCGCGAGCGCCAGCAGCCCCGGGCGCACCACCTCCAGGTGCGCGGCCAGCGCGCCGACGGCATCCGCGACCGGCTCGAACCGGCGTGCCTCGGCGTCCAAGTCCCGGTCGAAGATAGTCAGATCCGCGACCAGGGACTGGGCGGAGCGCACCTTCTGCCCACCGCGGACCCCGGCAGCGCGGGCCGCACCACTCGCGGCCAGGATCCGGCCGTGCTCGGCCACCGCCGCCAGCCGTCCCGGCTCCGGCTCTTCACCGAGTACCGCGACCACGGGCCAGTCCGGAACCCAGCCGACCATCAGCCGCGCCACGTCCTCGCCCATCTCACACCACCACCAGCGGAGCCCGATCCGTGAGCACCGGCCGGTCCATCCCGCCCACAGTGCCGGCCGGCTGCTCGACGGCGCGGACCACACCCTGCGCGTCCGGAAGCCACAGGCCGACCCGGCGCTCGCGCGCAGCCGCGCCCCGCCCGCCGGCCTCCACCACCAGTTGCCGTGCCCGCAGCCGGCCCCGCCCCTGCCGCAGCCCCTCCCAGTGCCGCGCCACCACCCGCAGCCGCACCCGGGCCCCCGGCCACTGCCCCGCCACCACCACCGCGCACCCGCTGCGCCGGGCCACCGTGACCAGGCGCTCGGCGACCGGACCGGGCGGCGGGGCGCCGTTCAGAAGGAGGATCCCGAATCCGTCGGCGAGTGCCATCGCGACCTCGGCCCGCCGTTCGCGTGGGGCGTCGACCACCACCAGGCGGCCGATGTCGACGCCGAGCTCCGCTGCCGCGAGCGCCCCGATCCCGTCGAAGCCGAGCGCCGCGCAGTACAGGCCGGACGTCGTCGCGGCGGCGGCGAGCGCGAGCACCAGCGCGGTCGCGCCGCCGGTCACCGACACGACGGCGCCCGGGCGCAGCCCCCGCTCCGGGAGAAGGTCCTCCAGGGCGGGCAGCACCGGGACCAGCGGTCCGGGACGGGAGAGCTGGAGCCGGGGGGCCAGCGCTGCGAGGGTTGCGTTCACACCCCCAGCATCGAACATGCGTACGAAAATGAGCAAGCGGAATCGCATCTCTCATTAAATCGGTCACCCGTTCGATCGAAGGTCGTTACTGCAGGTCACAGCCCCACCGGTGCGGTACTGTCCCGGCATGCCGCACCCCGGCGGCAGGGGCACACAGCGCGAGGAGGCCGGACCGTTGGAACCGATCCGTCGCACCTGGCGGCCGCCGTTCCCGCTCGACCTCGCCCAGGCCCTCGGCCCGCTGCACCGCGGCGCCGGCGACCCCGTTTCCGCGTGGTCGACCGGCGAACTCTGGCGCACCTTCCGCACCCCGGCCGGCACCGGCACCCTGCGCGTCACCGCCCGCCCCGCCGCCAGCGAGGTCTCCGCGCAGGCCTGGGGCGAGGCCGCCCACTGGATCCTGGAGCGCCTGCCAACCCTGCTCGGCGGCAATGACGCCCCCGAGCAGCTCGTCCTGCCGCCCGGACCGCTGCGCGAGGTCCAGCGCCGCCACCCCGGCCTGCGGCTGTGCGCCACCGGCCTCGTCCTGGACTCCCTGGTACCCGCGATCATGGAGCAGAAGGTCACGGTGACCGAGGCACGGCGGGGCATGCGCTACCTCGTCCGGCGCCACGGCACCCCGGCGCCCGGACCCCGCCCAGACCTGTACGTGATGCCCTCAGCCCGCGCCTGGGCCGCGGTGCCCAGCTGGGAGTGGCACAAGGCCGGGGTCGACCCGAAGCGCGCCTCGACGATCCTGCGCGCCGTCCGCCTGGCACCGCGACTCGAGGAGGCCTCGGCGATGACCAGCCCGCAGGCCTTCGAGCGACTCATGACGGTGCCCGGCATCGGCATCTGGACCGCGGCCGAGACCCTCCAGCGCTCCAACGGCGACGCGGACGCCGTCTCCGTCGGCGACTACCACCTCGCCAATCACATCGGGCACTACTTCACCGGACGTGCCCGCAGTACCGACGAGCAGATGCTCGGACTCCTCGCGCCCTACGCAGGCCAGCGTCACCGGGTCTGCAAGCTCGCCTTCCTCGCCGGCGCCCGCGCTCCCCGCTTCGGTCCCCGTCTCGCCCCCAACGACCACCGTCACCGATGAGCAGGCCGACCCGGGCTCGTCGGTACTGGCCCGGTGACGACGGCCGCCCGCGCTAGCGTGGAGAAGAAGGCAGATCAGCGGCTCGGAGGTGCCCATGCCCGAGACGGCGACGATGGTGTGCGAGGCCTGCGGCCGCAGGGCCCCCTGGAACCCGTGGCTCGCCTGCTCGATCGGGTGCTTCGACCGCGACCGCGGCACGGCGCAGGAACAGCAGGCCATGATTGACAGCGCTCCGGAGGCGCTCGCCTACTTCCTCGGCCTCGGCCCGGGCACGCGCACGGACGACGACGGGTAGACCGGCGCCCGGGCCCGGCGTCCTCAGGGCGGGCCCGGACACCGGGCCGGCCGTAGAGTCCGAACGTGGCCAGCCCGCACGACTTCGACGAGATCGCCGACACGCTCTACGCCCTCGCGCCGCCGGACTTCACCGCCGCCCGCAACGCGCGCGCCGACGACGTCAAGAAGACCGACCCGCCCCTGGCCAAACGCATCCGCGCGCTGCACCGGCCCACCCTCACCGCGTGGGCGGCCAACGCCCTCACCCGCCGCCACCGCGACCTTGTCGAACAGCTCCTGGACCTCGGGCAGGCCCTGCGCGACGCCCAGGACCACCTCGCCGGAGACCAGCTGCGCGCGCTCGCCGACCAGCGCCGCCAGCTGGTGCGGTCGCTGGCCGAGCAGGCCCGCCGAAACGCTGCGGCCGCCGGCCACCCGCTCGGCGCGGACGCGGCCGCCGACCTGGACCGCACGCTGTCCGCCGCGCTCGCCGACCCGGACGCCGCCCAGGCCCTGGCCGAAGGCCAGCTGACCGCCGCCCTGGAACCGCCGCTGTGGCCGGGCACCGCCCCCGGCGGGACGCAGACCGCGCAACCCGACGTCCCGGACGATGTCGACGCGGGCTCGGGCACGACGGGCCGCAAGCGAGCAGAGCGCTCCGGCCGCACTCCTGCCCGTGCTGCCGGCGAGCCGTCCGAAGACCGGGGATCGGCCGCGCGGGCCCGAGCCGAACGCGAGCGTGCGCGTGAACGCGAACGGGAGGAGGCCGAGGTGACCATGGCCGCGGCTGAGGCAGCCGAGCGGGATGCCGCCGAGCGGGCCGCAGCCGCCGAACAGGAGCTGCGCGCCGCCAGGTCGGCCCGGCAGGGCGCCCAGGGTGAGGCCGACCAGGCCAACGTCGAACTTAGCCACGCGCAGGAACGCGACGACCGGGCCCGGGACACCCTCGCCCGGGCCGACAGCCGGGTACGGACCGTCGAGGACGCCGTCGACTCCGCCCACGCCCAGGCGTCCCGGGCGCACGAGGCCACACGGGAGGCGGCCATACGGCTGCGGACCCTGAAGGACGACGACCGGGCCGGCTGACCCGCGATCGCGCGGGCGCTCGTGGTTTGGGTCGACGGGCCGCTGCGCAGGCGCCCGGTAGGGCGCGTCGCCGTGTCGCCTCCGAGCGGGGCTCAGCAGGGCGGCGACGCCCGCCGGCCCAACACCGCGTGCGGAAACCCCGGCCAGGCGGCGACGCTGGCCGTGACCCGCCGCGGCGAGCGACGGCGGACCGGCTCGGTAAAGGAGGCGGCCTTCATGGCCCGACCCATGTGGAGCGGGGTGCTGACCTTCGGCCTGGTCACCGTGCCGGTCGCCCTGTACACGGCCACACAGTCCCACGACGTGCGCTTCCACCAGCTGCAGCGCGGAACGTCCGACCGGGTGCGCAACAAGCGCGTCAACGAGCGCACCGGCCAAGAGGTGGAATTCGCGGACATCGTGAAGGGATACGAGGTCACCGAGGGCGAGTACGTGGTCGTCGAACCCGACGAGCTGGAGCAGATCTCACCCGGCCGCTCCCGCACCATCGACATCGCCGGCTTCGTCGACCTCGCCGACGTCGACCCGATCTTCTTCGACCGCACCTACTACCTCGGCCCCCGCGGCAAGGAGTACCAGAAGGTCTACGCCCTCCTCGTCGAAGCCCTCGACCACGCCGGAAAAGCCGGGCTCGCGATGTTCGCGATGCGCGGCAAGGAGTACCTGACCGCCATCCGCTCCGAAAACGGCCTCCTCGAGCTGCACACCATGCACTTCGCCGACGAGGTCCGCGATCCCCGCCACGAGGTCGGCGACCTGCCGGAAAAGATCAAGCTGTCCGCGCAGGAAATCAAGACCGCCGAGCAGCTGATCGGCATGCTCGCCATCGACTGGCAGCCCGATCAGTGGCACGACACCTACGAGGAGCAGGTCAAGAAGCTCGTCGAGGACAAGCTCGCCGGCCGCGAGATCGCCGTCTCCACGGGCCCCGCTCCGGAGGCCACCAACGTCGTCGACCTCATGGACATGCTGCGCCGCAGCCTCGAGACCGCCCGCAAGGGCGAGACGACCGAGGGCCCGAAGAAGTCCACCGGCCGGGCCCAGGCCGCCCGTGCCAGCGGATCCCCCAAGCAGACCGGCGGCAAGAAGAGCACCTCCACCAAGACCGCCGCCAAGTCCACGGCCAAGCGCAGCAGCGCCACAGGGAAGCGGCAGCTGTCCCAACTCACCAAGGCCGAGCTCTACCAGCGCGCCACCGACCTCGACATCGCCCACCGCTCGACGATGAGCCGCGACGAACTCCAGAAGGCCGTGGAGAAGGCCACTCCGGGAAGGCGGCTGCGCTCTGCGTCCTGATCGCGCATCCCGTAACGCAGGTCGACCGGTTCGGGTCAGCGAGCAGCGGCCTGTACGGATCCCACCGCTCGCGGCCGCGGCAGCCCTGGCCATCGGTGCCCGTCCGGCTCCAGCAGCAGCCGAGCCTGCAGCCGGGCAGGGCCCGTGTGCAGGGCCACGTCGGCGAGCAGTTCGCCCGCAACGATGACCAGCCGGAGCCGGAACGAGCCGGTGGCCAGGAACGCGCTCTCGCGCACGGTGACCGGCGCGCCCTCACCGGGGAAGGGGAGGGAGCTCCTCCCTGTCCGCTGGCTCAGTCGGCAACCACTCCTGCTCGAACGCGCTGACGGCGCGCGCGACGTCGAGCAGAGCGGGCCCGGCGGTGGCCGCCTCGGCCTCGGTGGCGGGCCTGAGGAGCGCCGCGTAGGTGTACGCGACCGTGTCGACCCAGGTCCGGGTGTGGCTGCGCCGGTTGGGGCCCGCGTAGCCGGCGGCGATGCGCAGGACCTCGGCGGTGAGCTGACCGTCGGCGGCGCCAGCGTCGCGGACGATGAGGCGGGCGGCGTCGTGGTCGGCCCACCGGGTGGGAGTCCACGCCCCGCTGCTGAGCGCCGCCAGCGCGCGCGAGGCGACGTCGTCGGCCAGGCCCGAGCGGGACGGCTCCTCCTCGGACGCGGCGGCCGTCCTGATCACTGTCCGCATGGCGTCGATGCCGGCGTCGCCCGTCCACGGCCGGTGCCGGCTCCCACAGGCGCCGCACAGCAGCTCCAGCTCGTCCGTCCAGCGTCCGTGCGCGAGCAGACGCTGGTTCCGGCAGTCGCAGGGAACACCCGCTCGCCGTGGAGCGCCCAGGGCTCGTTGGTGTCGTCGTAGGTCCACGTCGTGTGGGGGACGTACACCGTGTCGATGCCCACCCGCCATAGCTGGGCGGCGTCTCCGGTGGGCGGCCCCTCGGCCGTGGTGGTCGTCATGAAGGCCTCCTCGCTGCTCGACTGCCCTGCCTACCACAACCGGCCCGGCCGGGGCAGGCGGTCCGCCGGAGGCGACGGCGCGGGCCGGGCCCCCGGAATGCTGGGGCGGTGACAGAACATCAGCGGCGCCCGCTGTAGACCGGGCCCAGGGACAGCGCGGACGAACAGCAGACAGCCCGGCAGCGGCGCGAAACGGTCGCGGAACGGACAACGTGGGACGGCGTCGTGCGGGCGTGTGTCGTACGGATGGACCTCGAGTATGCGGTTACTCGACGTCGAACGAGCGACTGGGAGCTCGCGGTGGTCTGAGGCGTCAGCGCCAGGCGGGATGGTTCGCAGGCTGTCCGGATCCGATTCGATCATGGCCACCGTTCTTGCATCAGCGGGCAGGAGGCCGAGGAACCAGGCCGCCGTATCTGCCCAGACGTCCGCGTCACCATCCCGCAACACCAAGTGGCCGCGCTCGAAGTACGCGCCGTGCCGGCTCTCGCCGTCGAGCTCGACATAGAAAGAGACGTAGTTCTTGCCGGTGGACGGCGAGTGCTCCTGCCCGGCCTGCAGGTCCGGGCAGGAGCACGAAGGTGGTCTTCGGCAGGCCCTGCAAGGCCCTAGCTACGGATCCGGTGTCGCGTCGACCGGGCGGCTCCCTGGGGTCAATCCAGCGGAGAGGAACCGCTCGATCGGACCACCGCGCGCCGCGCCGTCCCGAGTCGCCCGGCCTGCGCACATAGCGTTCGCTGGCGTGATCCCCTCGCCGAACGGACGCCCCGTTCCTGATGCCCTGACCAACCTCTTGGACTTCGTCGCACTCAACACGATGAAGCACCTGCACCGCGCTCTCGAAGCAAGCCGCGACTGCTCCGAAGCCCCGTCCATCATGGAGTGGTACCGCCTGGTCGGCTACGCCCTGTCCGATGCGACCGAATACCAGCGATTGGCGCTGGGTGTACTCGCGGCCCACATGCAGAGCACGGGTCTCAGTTCCGCAGCGATCGCCCGATACCTCCAGACCCCGCAGAGCGCACTGCCCGCCCTGATGACCGAGTCCGCCAGGGAGATGTTCGCCGGGCTCGTAGACTCGCCTGACCCCTACCTCGAAGACAGCACCTGGTGCGAGGCCGGCCGCGACACGGCTTCGGGGGAATGCTCCCTGGCCCGTGATCGGTTCGAGGTAGCCCTCGCAGCGCTCTACCACAACCCCGAAGACCCGGACGCGCTCAACTACTTGCCTGACAACCTCCGAGAGGCAGCCCTCGCAGTCAGCCAGGTACTCAACCACATGCCGACCCCTGCATGAAGCGGAACAGGCCCCACAGCCGCGCGGCTTAGCCCCATCGCCGGGTCGCGCATGCGCTGAACCAGGTACGGCCGGGGCCACAAACGTTGACAACAAGGCCCAGGGTAAGAAATTTCTTACCCCGGGCCCGTTGGTCGGTCAGGTCACAGCACCTACGCGGCGGGGACGGCAGTCTGCTGCTCCAGGCCCCGCTGTGCGAGCCGGATGAACGGGACGAACTCCCCGTCGGGCAGCAGGTACGGGAAGACCCGCTCTGGGGCCGGCGACTGGTGCCGTGGGATCAGGCACACATTCCGTGAAGACGGTGCGGTGGTGGGCTGGAACGGCCGCAGCGGGTTCTGGCCCTTGCATCCCAGGCTCCTGCCGCCGCTTCCTTGGGCCGGCACGCAGACATGAGGAGTATCGCAATGAGACACCCTGAGATGTCTCTCTGCGCTTGATCTACGCACCGACGCCATCATGAGAGCGGCGGGGACTGGCGGACCGGCGCCCGGTCCCCCGGGCATAAACAGGGGCGGGCGGCGAAGGTCGGCACGAGGCGTTGGTGCCCTGCGCGGTCGCCGTGGCCCGCATGCCGCGTCCTCTGCGGCCTGCTGCTCCGGATAGCCTGCCTTCCGTGTATCGGATTTTTGACGGTCAGAGGGGCCGGGCATGAGCGAAGTGATCGCGGTCTACAGCGAGAAGGGCGGCGTCGGCAAGAGCGCCCTGGCGGCCGGGCTGACGGCTGCGGCCCGCAGGCGAGGGCTGGACGTTGTCGCCGGGGACCTTGATCCCCGGGGAACATTCACCGCCGAGCTGGGCATCTCCGAGGAGGAGGCGCCGGCCTTCACGATGAACGACCTGCTCGCACTCGACCCGCAAGGTGAGACCGGGCTGGCGGCCGAGGCGTTCGCCCCGGCGTCCGACGCATGGCCGGGAGTCCAGGTGATTGCGGCGGAGCGCGCCCTGGCGAACCGCGAGACGGACAACATGGCCGTGGGGCTCGAGTTCCGCCTGCGGCTCGCCCTGAAGGGGGCCATAAAGCCCGGATCGATCGGCATTCTCGACCTGCCGCCACGCGCGGGCGGCAAGCTCGTCACCTCGGCCCTCGTAGCGGCAAAGAAGGTTGTCATCCCGGCGACCCTTGACGAGGACGGACGGATCGGCGCCAAGGAGGCCCTGGCGACCATCAAGCTGGTCAAGGATCTCGGCATGAACCCGGACCTTGAGGTGGTGGGCATCGTCCCCTCTATCGTCCCCGGCGGGCGGAGCACCCTGAAGGACGCCATAGGGGAGTATCTGGCGGAAACGTATGGGGAGCTGTACCGCGACGATCTTGCAATCCCCCGGCACGCGGTGCGCCAGCAGACGCGATTCGCCTGCGTGCCGATCACCGCGACCTCCGGCAAGGAGGCTCAGTCCCTTGCGGATGCCTATGACCGAATCCTCACCGCGGCGGGAGTGACACCCTGATGGGCAACAAGTTGATCGCAGCCGGCACGAACCGACTGAAGAAGGCGCCGGACTCCGCCGTGGATCCGGCGGTGCCGGCCAAGCTCCAGCAGGCGGCACAGCAAACCGCCCCCTCGGCGCTCCCTGCGATTGTGGGCACCCAGGACTCGCCGAGCGTATTCGCGGGCGGCCGGGTGCTCACCGCAGAGGACATCACGGGCACTCCAGAGGAGCAGCTCGCCTACGTCACCGACCGACTGGTCGAGATCGACGGCCTCGGGCGGCGCGCCGAGGACTTCGTGATACTCAACAAGGGCATCCTGCTGGAGATCGCGCAGCACCGGGAACTGCACGTGGTCGCCGGCCACACGAACTTCGCAGTGTGGGCTGGCGGAGTCCTGGACGTCGACGAGAAGTACGTCTTCGAGCTGATGCAGGACGCCGCCCGGACGCGGGCTGTCGCGGAGCTCGGGCCTGAACTCTCCCAGCACCTGAGCCGCGCCTCGGCCCGCAAGGCAGTGGCGGCGGTCATTTCCTCGCACGACCTGAAGACGGCCCGCACCGTGGTCGAACTGGGTATCGCCGAAGCGGCCGAACAGGGCAAGAAGCGCCCAACCGCCGCCAGGCTTGTCGAACTCGCCGAAGAGCTGACGGCGCCTTCCATTCCCGGCCAGAAGTCGGGGTCAGAAATTTCTGACCCCGCCCCCCACGAACAGAGGTCAGAAATTTCTGACCCCGACACCGGAGGGCAGCCGGGCGTCGCACAGCTGCGTGACCTGAGCCGGTCGGCATCCGTGTTGCGGGAGCGCGTGGCTTCGCTCATCGCTCCTCGCGCGCTGAAGTCCGCAGTGGAGGCCGACCCGGCCGCAGCCCATCAACACCTGGAGGACCTCGACGCCGAACTGCAGCGCTTCGCGAAGCGCCTGGCGGCCGCCAAGAAGACGGCCGCGGCGGCAGTCGCGTCCGCGCCGGTGGATGCGGAGATCGTCGACTGATCCGAGGGCAGTCGCATCCTCGCCCAGAACGCAAGAAGGCCCGCCTCTCTCGGCGTCAAACCGAGGAAGGCGGGCCCTTTGCTGCGCTGGGATCAGGCCGGGACTAGAGCGCCTGCGCGGTCCAGGCCGATCGCGCGGCTGACGGTGGCGAGGGTGTCGGTCCAGTCCCCGGCATGGTGCACGGCCCGGTCGTCAACATACGCGGCCGCACCCAACTTCGTGTTGGTGACCAGAATCGGGCCGCCGACCGCGGTGTAATAGGCCCGCTCGGGGTCAGGGTCGACAAACGCCGGCAGGCCGGAGTACCAGGCGACCCAGTCCGCGATCTCAGGCAGCCAGCGACTCGGCCGGGCCGTGAACACGAAGACGGCACGCTGCTGCGCGACGGTGCGCAGCGCCTCGATGGCGCCGGGCTGGGGCAGGCCGATGCGGCCGCCCTGCCAGCCCTGATCGACAGTGAGGGTGCCGTCGAGGTCGAAGCCGACGGCCTGGCTGGCGGGGCTGTCGGGGCGGGGGGCGATGACAGGTCGGTGCATGTGGTCCTCCGCTGGGTGGGCTGGGGTCTACAGGAGGGCGAGCTGGTTGTCGTCCGGCTCGGGGGTGTCTTCGGTGCGGGCCTGGGCGCGGGCGTCGTCGTGGGCGTCGTCGGTGCGGTCGCAGACGAGCCGGTCGTCGGGCAGCTCGCCCCACTCGCGGCTGCCGACGGCGTCGTCGGCGGCGGCCTGGGGGGGTGTCGTGGTGGGGGATGAACTCGTCCTCGACCAGGTCGCCGCAGACCGAGCAGCGGGCGGTCCAGCAAAGCGAGGACACGGCGATGCCGGCGTCCGAGCGGGCCGCGCCCTCGCGGCGCCAAGCGTCGCCGTGGTGGAGGACCAGGGCGTGGGTGGCAGGCTGGATCGGGGAGCCGTCGTCCAGGTCGGCGGCCAGGGCGTTGTGCTCGGCAGCGGCCATCAGCGCGGTGACGAGGTCGGGCATCTCCAGCAGAGTGCCGGGGCCGGTGAGCCACAGCTCCCAGGCCTTATCCGGGTTGCCAGGGCGCAGCTGCTGGTCGGGGTCGGCGGTGAAGAGTCCGCGGCGGCCGGCCTGGGCGGGGGTGGTGGTCATCTGCGGTGTCTCCTTCGACGGGTCGGCCCGGCCCGCTTGGGTACGGGCCGGGCCGGATTGGCGGCAAGCGGTCAGGTGCGGTGGGCGGCGGGTCGGTCCTCGAGGAGTGCCGGCCCGCCTCGGGGCGGTTGCTACAGCAGGCCGGCGGCGTGGGCCTCGGCCTCCTGGTCGACGTCGTCGTCCTCGTCGGCCTGGTCCTCGCCGTCGGCGGCCGCGGTGGGGCACAGCTCGGCGATGGCGAGGCCTTGGCCGAGGGTGGTCCACGGGTCGCCATCCTCGTCCTCGCTGTCGGCGGGCTGCGCCGTGTCGGTGGCCGGGCCGTCCAGGAGCGCGACCAGGTCGCCGATGCTGCGGACCTCGAGCGGCTTCTCCTCGCCCTGGACGAACAGGTAGGAGCGGCTGCAGTACCCGTGGTCGGCGGGGGAGGGGACGCACAGCAGGTGCGCGCCGCCGGGCAGCTCGCACGTCGCGGTGCCGTCCTCCGCGCCCAGCCAGTTGGCGGCTTCGGTCAGGCTGCCGCCGCTGTGGTCGAGGCGGTGGGCTGCGGTGGCCGCGCGGTGTGCGGCGTCGGCGGCGACCTCTGCGGCAAGCTGCTCCCTCGACGGCGCCGGGGCGGGAGCAGCGGCGGCAGGGGCGTAGCCGTAGGCGGGGACGCCGAGGCGGTGGCGCAGCGGGCGGCGGAGCTCGGTGGTGGTCTGGTCGGCGAGGCAGGCGGCGAGGCCGGCGGCGGCCGCGGCGAGGGTGAAGCGGGTCTCGGCTGGGCGGCCGGTGAGGGTGCGGTAGGTGGTGAGGCCGGCGGCGGCCGCGGCGGCGGCGATGGCGATGTTGTCGGCGGTGTCGAGGGCGGTGCTCAGCAGGCGGGCGCGGGTGGTCTGCTCGGTCATCAGGTGCCTCCAGGGGAGCGGGTGGGTACCGGCCAGCGCCGCTCACCACGGCGCCCCGCTCGCCGGACCTGGGTGGCCGGT
This sequence comes from Kitasatospora sp. NPDC034023, assembly GCF_055575795.1. Classification (NCBI taxonomy): domain Bacteria; kingdom Bacillati; phylum Actinomycetota; class Actinomycetes; order Kitasatosporales; family Streptomycetaceae; genus Kitasatospora; species Kitasatospora sp. NPDC034023. The sequence continues at coordinate 107,274 of NZ_JBVIRY010000027.1, read as the reverse complement.
GGGCGGGGCGCGGTGGTGGGCAGCGTCGATGCCCGGTGAATCGGCGGGTTAGGGGCGGGTGGTGGGGTCGTCGGCGAGGTCCTGGGCCTGGGCGAGGTGGGCGGCCGCGAACTCGAGCAGCTGGTGGCGCTCGCCGTCATGCCCGGGGATGGCCCGCAGGTACTGGCCCGCCGCGAGGAGATGCCGGCCGGTTTCGTGGAGCCGGGTGTCCAGGAGAAGGTGGGCGGTGTCGCGGACCGGCGCGGTGAACGACGCCAGGGTGAGCGGGGTGCGCTCGTCGGTCGCGGCCAGGTCGGCCAGCGCCGTGGCGTGGCGGCCGATCAGCATCTGGACGGTCACCGGGGCGGTGGGCTCGGTCAGCTCCTGCTCGGGGGCCGGGCTGAGGTCGTGGCAGTAGACCTCCACCAGGTCACGGCCAGAGGCGTTGATCCGGCCGGTGGCCGTAACCGGCTGCCCGACCTCGACGAAGAGCCGCTCGCGCAGCGGCATCCAGGTCCGCGGGAAGACGCGGAGGTCGATCTGCCCGGTGGTGTCGGTGAGCGTGAGGGTGGCCCACTGGTTGCCGGCCCGGTTGGTGTGCTGGCGGGCCTGGGTGATGGTGCCGACGAGCCGGACCTCGCCCTCGGTGCGGCCCGAGGCGCGTAGGGCGGCGACGGTCAGGCGGGCCGGGGCCGGGGTCGTGCAGAGGGCCTGATCGATGATCACGTGTTCTCCAAGGCAGTCTTCGTTCTCGGCCGGGCGGCCGCGCCGCTCACCGGAACCCGGCCCGTGCCCGGCTGGTGGCCGGGTGGCGGTGGGGGTCCGGTGGGCAGCGTCAGCGTCCGGGACGACGGTCAGTCCAGTCCGGCGCGCAGCCGGTCTGCCTGCTCCTGGGCTGCGTGGGCGGCCGCCGGGTTGGCGCCCGCGCCCAGGGCGGCGGCCCTGGTGTAGACGCGGATGAGGGACTGGCGGGTGGCCTGGTCCAGGGGCGGCATGGGGCGGCCGTCGCGCCTGGCGGCCCATCGGGCGGCGAGGGCCTCGATGTCGGACAGGTCCACCCGGTACTGCGGGGCGGCGGGGTCGGGGTTGGTGGTCATCGGTCCTCCGGGCGCGTGTGGCGGGGTTCGGCCGGGCGGCCGCGCCGCTCACCACGGCGCCCCGCGTGCCGGGCCTGGGTGGCCGGGTGAGCGGGGCGCGGTGGTGGGCAGCGTCAGTGCCCGGTGCGGTGGTGGCGGACCTCGTCGAATCCTTCGTGGAGAAGGAGGGCGCGGGCGGAGCGGGCCATGCGGTGCTGGTAGCGCAGGACGTCTTCCGGCACCCGCTGGTGGTCGGGCCTGCCCGAGTTCCGTGCGAGGCACAGGCCGAGTGGGGCGTCGGTGAGGACCGCGACTGTGCGGCGCCCGTGGGCGTGGGCGAGGTCGACCAGCTGGAGCCGGTGGTGACTCTCGCAGCTCACGTTGTCGATGTACGTCGTGAGCCCCCTGCGCAGCCGCATGCTCAGGATCTGGTGCTGGAGGAGGAGGGCGTCGGCCGTCGCGGCCTGGTCGCCGGGCTCGGAGGCGACGGCGCGCAGCTGGTCGAGGCTGACGATCTGGTGCGCTGGCAAGGTGAGCAGCGCCGTGGACTTGCCCGAGGCGCTGGCGCCGATCATGACGACGACGTCGCCGGGTTCGACGGGGTCGAGGGTGCGGGCTTCGGCGGTGGGGAGGGTGGTGGTCACGGGGGTTGCCTCCGGGGTGGGGTGGTGGGTGGTCAGACGGCGGCGGACAGGAGTGCCGCAGCGGAGACGGTGAGGACGGCGACGAGCGCGAGGCGGGCCGCCCACTGGAGGAGGCGCATCTTGCGCTCGCACAGCACGCTGAGGGCGTGCAGGCGGGCGGGGCGGACGTCGTCGGCCAGGGCCTCGCGAAGTGCGTCCGGGTCGGTGCAGCGGGCCCAGCGGGAGAAGCCGTTGGACCTGGTCGGGTCGAGCTTGGGCATGACGACCAGGACCGAGAGCAGCGCGGAGGCGACGGCGGTGGCGATGCCGACGGCGGCCAGGGCGAGCGCGGACGTGGGCGCCTTGCTGAGCGCGGCCACGCCGGCGATGAGGACGCCGGTGAGGCCGAGCAGCAGCGATGCCTTGCTGTCCGTTCGCGCGATGTCCGCGCTCACGGCGGCCAGTTCGCGGTCGAGGGCCTGGTCGAGCGCGGTCAGCGGCGTGGTGGTGTCCATCGGGGTTTCTTCCCTCCCTGTCGGGGTCCGGCCGGGCGCCGGCTCCGCTCACCACGGCGCCCCGGCCGCCGGGCCTGGCCGGCACCGGGGGCGGGGCGCGGTGGTGGGCAGGGTCAGAGCCCGGACTCGTGGCACTCGCAGTTCGGGACGGACTGCCAACCGCTGGGGGTGCGCGTGCGGGTGGGGCCGGCGCCCGGGATGCCGCTGCCGCCGCAGGTGGTGCAGGAGGCGTCGGCCCCGGGGTCGAGGGCCCATTCGAGACCGCAGGTGCGGCAGCGGGCGCAGTCCGCGTAGTCGTCGCTGTTCCAGGCCGGCTCGCCGTACTCCTCGGCGCCGGGTGTCTGGCAGCGCGGGCAGGTGATCGTGTACTGCCGGGTGCGGATGGCGTGGCCGAGGGGGTCGGCGATCACACCGAGCAGCACCTGGTGGTTGATGGCCTCGTACTCGGCGACCCGGTGCGCCAGGCTCAGGGCCTGCTCCCGGGTGTGCTTGTAGGCGGCGGCGCGGCCGATGTCCCTGACGGGCTGCCAGCCGCCGTCCTCGCCTTCGGCCCAGGCCCGCAGGCCGACCAGGGCGCCGTCGGTCACCGCCCAGCCGGTACCGGTCTCGTCGCGGCGCACGACGATCTCGCCGTAGCCGCCGACCGGGCCCTGGGGGATCGGCACGCGGAACTCCACGGCCAGCGCCAGCTGCTCCTCCGGGGACAGGGTGCTGTTCATCCTTCTCCTTCTTCCTGCTTGGGGTTCGTGTCTCTGGTCAGCCGGCGGTGGTCGGGCGGCCGGTGCGCCCACCGAGCAGGGGCGAGAAGGCCTGCGGCTTGCGGGACCAGCGGACGTAGTCGACGCTGCTCGCCGCGTAGGTGTTGGTCAGGAGGCTGCCGGAGCGGTCGAGGCAGTCGTGCAGGCGGTCCAGGCGGTCCCAGGCCAGCCGCAGCTGGCCGATGAGCCAGTCCCGGTCCTCGCCGGTGAGCTCCTCGGCGGCGGCGACGGCCTCGAGGTGGCCGGTGTCCTGGATGGCGGCCGCGAGGAAGGCGTCGACGCGCTGCGCTTCCTCGGCGGTGACCTGCTCGCCGATCCGTTGGGCTTCGTCGGCGCGCGGGTCGTCCTTGTAGGTGGCGAAGCTGCGCTCGGAGAGCGCGAGGCGGGCCAGCTCCCAGTCGGTGCCCTCGCCCAGGATGCTGTCCTGGCGGAAGGTTCTCCCGGGCTGGTTGAACGGCTCGTAGGCGGTGGCGGCCAGGGTGGACGTGGTGGTCACGGGGGTCCTCCTGCCGGGGTCCGGCCGGACGGCCGCGCCGCGCACCACCGCCCCCGCCGTCCCGGCCTGGATGGCGGAGCGGCGGGCGCGGTGGTGGGCAGCGTCAGTGCCCGGAGGCGGGTCAGGTCCAGGCGCCGGTGGGGTCGTCGCTGATGGTCTGCGCCTCGGCGACGACGGCTGCGGGGAGGGTCCAGGGAAGGTGGAGGCCGTCGTAGGACCGGCGGGGGACCAGGTGGATGTGCAGGTGCTCCACGGACTGGGTCGCCTCGGGGCCGATGCTGGTGATGAGGTTCGCCGGGCCGGCGCCCTGGGCGAGCTCGGCGGCGCGGCGCATCGTCACGGCGGTGACGGCCGGGTCGAAGGCGGCGTCGGGGACGTGGCAGGTCGGCAGGACGAGCAGGTGCCCGTCGGTGACCGGGTTCAGCGGGACGATGGCGAGCGCCTCGGGCCAGCGGGCCACGACCTGGGCGGGCGCGAGGCCGGCGGCGATAGCGCAGAACACGCACCCGCCACCGGCCTTCTGCGCGGTGGGCGCGGTCACCGGCTCGTCTCCACGACGGGCAGGTGGACGTGGCGGTGCGTCACGGTCACGGCGGCGCCGAGGCCCTGGAGGAGCCGGCCGACCTCCCGGCCCAAGGAGACACTGCGGTGCCTGCCACCGCGGCAATAGACATGGATGCGGACCGTCTCGCCGGACAGCGCGGCGTGCTGGGCCAAGGCCCGGCGCACCGTGCGGTCGGCGATCTCGCGGGCGCCGGGGGTGGCCAGGACGTAGTCGAGGACGTGCTGGTCGAGGCCGGTGGAGCGGATCATCTGCTCGCGCACGGCGGGGTCCTCCGGCGGGTTCCTCAGAGCGGTCGTCAGATCGACGGTGAGGGCGTCGCCGAGCGGCGGGTCCTGGTGGAGGGTGCCGAAGGTAGTGATCTCGAAGGTGGCGGCGGCGAGCTGGTCCGCCGTGGGGATCGTGCTCAACGTGTTCTCCGATCTGGTGGTCAGTGCCGGCCGGACGGCCGCGCCGCGCACCACCGCTGCCCGCCGTCCCGGCCTGGGTGGCGGGGGCGGCGGGCGCGGTGGTGGGCAGCGTCAGCGCCCGGCGGCGGGCGCGGTGGTGGGCAGCGTCAGCGCCCGGCGGCGGGTCCGGGGGCCGGTTCTCCGCGCAGGGCGGTGGCGAGGATCGCGGCGTGGTCGAACGCCAGCTGCTCCGGGAGCTGGTCGGACGGCCACCAGCGGGCGGTGCGGGCGTCGTCTCCGGCGGTGGTCGCGGTGTCTTCGGGGACGACGGCGAGGTAGGCGACGGTGACGTACCGGCCGCGGGGGTCGCGGCCGGGGGTGTCCCAGGCGCCGAGCTGGAGCAGGTCCGCGGCGTCCACCCGCACGCCGGTCTCCTCCGCCAGCTCCCGGGCTGCCGCCTGGCGGCTCGTCTCGCCGGCGTCGACATGGCCGCCGGGCAGCGCCCAGGCGCCCTCGTACGGGGGCCAGCCCCGCTCGATCAGCAGGACGCGGCCGTCCGGGGTGGTGGCGACCACGTCGGCGGTGTAGCGAATGGACTCGACGGTCTCGGTCATTTCAACCCTTCCTGACGGCTGTTGGGGCGGTCCCGGCCGGGCGGCCGCGCCGCGCACCATGGTGGGCTCGGTGTGCTGGTTCACGGGGTGCTGCTCCCGTTCGGATCGGTGTCCTGGTGTTGGTGCCGGGGCCGCCCGGCGGTGCGGGGCGGGCCGGGTGGTGCGGGGTCAGCCGGGTGGTGCGGGGTCAGCCGGTCAGGCGCACGGGCATGACCAGGTGCTGGTAGGTGGCGTCGTTGCCGTCGCCGAGGCGGCCGGCCAGGTACGCGGGCTTGTGCGGGTGGCGGACGTGCAGCTCGGCCTCGCTCGTTCCGAGCGCCTTGAGGCCGTCGGCGAGGAACTGCGGGTTGAAGGCGAGGACCAGGCCGTCGCAGGTGCCGTCGGTGTCGGTGCCGGCGGTGTGGACGGGGATGCGGTCGCTGGCCTGCGCGTCGTCGCCGGAGCCGGCCTCGATGCGCAGCTGCTCGCCGCCGGGCTCGACGACCAGGCGCACGGGGGTGTTGCGGGTGGCGACCAGGGCGACGCGCTGGAGCGCTGCGACCGCCTCGGAGACCGGGACGGCGATGGTCATCGGCCACTCGCCGTCGAAGAAGGCGCCCATCTTCGGGAACTCGTAGCCGTCCAGCAGGCGGGTCATGTAGGTGCGCCCGCCCGGGATGGACAGCCCTAGCAGGCCCTCCGACCAGTGCAGCGTGAGGGTGTGCTCGCCCTCCAGCGCCTTCGCGGCCTCAGCGAGGTTCTTCGCGGGCACCAGCGCCGCGGCCTGGTCGTCGCCGTCCTTCTTCTTGCCGCGCTTCGCGGGCGTCGGGAGAGTGCCGGTCGGGCGGACGGTCGGGCGGACGGTCAGTTCCTTGTGGGCCATGCGGTAGCGGTCGGTGGCGTCCAGGTGCAGGGCGTCGCCGTCCAGTCGCACCTTGATGCCAGTCAGCGCGGGCAGGGCAGTGTCGGCGGAGGCGGCGACGGCGACCTGGGCGACGGCCTCGGCGAGGACGTCGGCCTGCACGGTGGCGACCGCGTCCGGCAGGGCGACGGTGGCCGGGTACTCGTCGACGGGGAGCACCGGGAGGGTGAAGCGGGCCGCGCCGCAGCCGACGACCAGGCGGGCGCCGCCGTCGACGAGTTCGAGGTCCACGTCGGCGGTCTTGGGCAGTCGGGAGCAGATGTCGTTCAGGAGCCGGCCGGGCACCAGGGCGGTGCCGTCGTCGGCGATCTCGGCGGAGACGGTGGCGGACGTGTAGACCTCGCCGTCGCAGGCGGACAGGCGCAGGCCGCCGTCGCCGGTGGCCAGGAGCATGCCGAGCATGACGGGGACCGGCGCGCGGGACGGGAGGGCCTTGGCGGTGTAGGAGACGGCGTCGGCGAGGGCGGAGACGGGCAGGCGCAGCTTCACGGTTCGGACGCCTTTCAGGGGGCTGGGCTGGTGTCGGATCTGGTGGTGGAGGCGGGGCCGGTCAGGCCTCGTCGTCGTCCTCGTCGTCGGGGCCGGAGAACTCGCAGTTGGAGTAGCCGGTGTCCAGCAGGAGGCAGTCGCCGTAGTCGTCGGCGCTTTCCAGGACGAGTTCGGCGGTGCCGGCCCAGCCGGGGACGACGGCCATCACCGGGGCGTGGTCGGGCAGACCGGCCAGGACGGTGGCGAGCTCGCAGACCGTCAGCACTCCGGCCAGGGCCGTGCGGCGGGGAACAGAGGGCTGCAGGCCCGGCACTTCACCGTCGCCGTCGGTGGGGGCGGGCAGGTGAAGGTCGAGGGCCTGTGCGTTCGGGTCGGGTTCGGGCGCAGTGGTGTGCAGGACCAAGGCGCCGTCCCAGGTGGTGGAGCGCACCGGCCAGGCGGCACGCCGGTCCCACTGCGGGATGCCGGAGACGACCATCAGGTGGTCGGGCAGCTCGGTGATGCGGGCGGTGAGGTCGCCGACGGTGAGGCGGGCAGCGCTGTAAGGGGTGCCGGTGATCCGCCAGGGCGCCTGGCGGTCGACCGGGCGGCGGTGGGCGGCGGCCTTGAGAGCCTCCGAGATGGCAGTGACCGCGGCGGCGCCCATCTCCTCGGGGCTGGCCGGGTCGGCGGTGACGGTGATGCTCACGACGTCCTCCAGGCGGATCGCGGTGTCGGCCGGTCGGCCGGCCCCGTCCCCGGAAAGCGGCCCGCCCGCCCCGGCTTGGGTGGCGAGGCGGGCGGGGTGCTGCCAGGGGCGAGGCTGGTAGGCCGGTCAGGTGCGCTGGAAGCGCTGGGTGTCGGGGTTCCAGCGGGCGTCGGTGATCAGGCGGTTGAGGTCCTCTTCGGCGTCGGGGGCGTCGGCGGGGCAGGGCACCAGGCCCAGGCCGGGGATGTCGCGCACGTACCAGCCCCACTCACGGCACTCGGCCGTTCCGGGCCACTGCCCGGTCCAGGTGCTGCGGCAGCGTTCGTCGTCCTCGTCGTGGCCGCACATCAGGTGCTGGCGGCCGGTTTGGGCGCAGAGCGCGATGTCGCAGCCGTCCTGGTGGATGTCGCCGGGGGCGACCTGGCAGTCCGGGCAGGGAGCCTGCGCCGCGGAGTCGGACCGGTTGGTGGTCACTGGGATTGTTTCCTTCCAGTTGATACGGGCCCGCCCGCCCCGGCCTGGGTGGCGGGGCGGGCGGAGTGCTGCCGGGGGCGAGGCCGGTCGACCGGTCAGTTCTGGGTGTCGGTCAGCGCCTGGTGGCCGGGTACGGTGCGACGTCCTCGCTGGAGCTGGGTGACGGTGCCGGCGAGGTAGTGGTCGCGCAGGTCGAGCGGCCACGTGCTGAGGCGCAGGTCGCTCACGGCGATGACGGTCTCGACGGCGGCGGGGCGGCCGGTGGTGACCAGGCGGTACAGCTGCCCGGCGAGCGGCTCGCGGCGCAGGATGCGCTCGGTCTCGTCGATGAGCAGGCGGATGCGCGGCTCGGCCTCGGTGGGTTGGTGGGTGCGCTGGCGGGCGTCGCGCAAGGCCGCGTTGCGCTGGTCAACGATGGCGAGGGCGTCGGTGAGCATCTGCTCGGCATCGGTGGTGTGGCGGTCGGCGGTGGTCAGCTCGTCGTGGAAGTGGATGGCCCAGGTGGTGGTGGCCTCTTCGCTGGCGGCCTGGGCGATCAGCTGCTGGAGGCGGTAGGACTTGCCGGAGCCGGTGGGGCCGACGATCAGGTGGGTGGTCATGCGGGGTTCCTCTCGGTGGTGACCGCCGGGACGGCCGGGTGACTGGGTGCGGGAAGCGGTCCGCCGCCCGGCCGCAGTGGCGGGGCGGGCGGACGCGGTGTGGGGCGGGACGGCCCGCCAGGGTCAGAGGCTGTCGGCGGGCTCCGGCAGGCTGCCCTGATCGGTGTTCTTGAGCAGCGGCAGGCCGTATTCGCCGGCGTTGCGGCGTACCAGCGTGCCGTTGCCGGCGAGCATGGAGCATCTGTTCAGGACGGTCTTGCGGGCGACTCCGGTGATCTCAGCGATCGCGTCCAGGCTCAGGAAACCCACCTCCTCGTTCATGGGGTCGCGGTAGTCGTCGAGGATTCGAAGGATCTTCTCCTCCGCGGTGGGTTCCTTGGTCAGGACGGTCGGCGCGGGGCCGGGCTCCCAGGCGGTGCCGTCGCCTTCGCCGTCGGTGCCGGTGGCAGGGCGTGCGGTGGGGTCAACGGGGGTGGCGGCGATCAGGTCGCGGTCGTCCCAGCCCGGGAAGTCGTGCGGGATCGCGATGTTCGCCGGGTCGAACAGACCGGCGGCGGATTCGAGGATCCAGGCGCGCATCATCTCGGCACGCTCGTCCGGGCCGACGACGTAGCCAACGCCGAACGTCCTGCGCGGATCGTCCTCGGGGACCGTCGGGTCGTAGATGAGCGAGTCGTTGCTGCTCTGCCAGAACGCCGGGATCTTCGACGGGTCCACGCCGTCGAAGCTGTCGGGGAGGTCGACGCGGTTCTTCTGCGCCCCGTCGCTCCTGAGCAGGATGAGCGCCCCGCCGTAGAAGACGTTGTCGCGGATGCTGGTGTCGGAGCCCATCTTGTCGAGGTTGAGGATCTGCCCGCACAGCACGACGCACATACCAAGCGAGCGGCCTGTCTCGGCGACGGCGGCGACGATCATCGCGGCCTCGGCCAGGAAGGGCGAGTTCTCGCCGAGCAGCTGCGCGAACTCATCCAGGACCAACGCGATGAACGGCATCTCGTCGGTGGCGACAAAGTTCTTCATCCGCAGCCGCTGGGACTGGGCGACGCGGTGCAGCAGGATCGCGTACGCCAGACGCAGGGCGCCCATCGCCTTCTCGCGCCCGCAGCCGGCGTAGGACGCCATGTCCTCCACGTCCGGGTTCGAGCTGCCCTTGGGGTCGGCGTAGATGATCGCGACCTTGTTGACGTGGTACGAGAGGCACACCAGCTGGAGGACGCCGCCCTTGCCGGAGCCGGTGACCCCGGCGACCAGGACGTGCCGGGCGCCGCCCTTGAGGTCGAACAGCTGGATCCGGGAGGGGCGCCCCGAGATGCCGGTGCCCAACGAGACGAACCCGTTGGGATTCGCGCGCAGCGCCTCCGGCCCGGGCAGGGGCCTGCCGTCCTCCAACGGCGAGCGTTCCATCTTGCGGAACTTGGCGCGGCGCGGGTCCTGCGTCGGCTCGAAGGAGACGAGCAGGGGCGTGGTGTGCAGCGCGCCGGCGAGCTGGTGGATGTCGGGGACCGTGACGGTGTCGGTGTCCTCGTCCGCGACGACCCACGCCGCGACACCGCCGGTGGCCGGGTCGTCGATCAGCCCTTCGAGGTGCGTGCCCGGCACGCAGCCTCCCTTACGCGCCACGCGCCGCAGCCACCGGTCCTCCAGCTCGCCGCGCTGCGCCTGCTCGGCGGGCGGGGCGACGAGGTCGACGTGGATGTACTTGGAGCTGGTGTGGGGCCCGTCGGTGATGCGCACCCAGGCGGCGGGGATGCGGTAGACGCCGGAGACGCTCTCGCGGGTGACGTTGACCGGCCGCCCGGGCGGGGCCTGGACGATGCCCTCCCACCCGGCCGGCCCGAGGGCGGTGAGGTAGAGGTCCTCGCCGGTGTGCACGCCGTACTCGCCGGAGATGTGGGCTTCCCACAGCTGCAGCACCTTCCGGACGGCGGGCGAGGGCTGGTCCGGCTCGGCGCTCTGCTGCGCCGGGGCCACCTTGCGCCGCGGGCGGCGGCTGCCGCCCAGGACCCGGCGCAGGGAGAAGCCGACGAAGGCGATACTGCCCCACCAGGCGATGGAGACCAGGCCGGAGACGGACGGCAGCTCCATCCATCCGGCGGCCAGGGCATCGATTCCGGGCAGACCGCTGACCGTGGCGGTCGCGGACGCCGTCGCCGTGGCGACGGCGGAGACGAACATCGGCCGGCGGTGCGCCCGCACGATGTCGCCGCCCGGCACCGCCTCCAGCGTCCGGTCGGCGATCAGACCCGCGTAGTTCGCCCCGGCGACCAGCACCGGCGCGGCGAGGAACGTGCACATGGTGGTGGCGGCCTGCGCCTGCAGCAGCGGCATCACCGCGGCGGTGACCACCGGGGCGGCCACCTCCGCCACGGCGAAGGCCTTCTCGACAGACGCGCTGCGCACCGCCTCCGGGGCGGGGGTGGCGTGGTCGGTGGTCACGGCATCTCTCCTATTCCTGGGTGTACCAGCTGCTGTTGGCCATGGGGACGGACGAGCGGTCGACGGCTTCCTGGATGCCGTTGTGCAGGCGGGCGGCCTCGTTGTCGGCGGCAACGGCGGCGCGGGAGGCCGCGTCGGCGGCCGTCGCGTAGGCGAGGGCCGTAACCGACAGGCCCCGCATGATCCGCGACACCTCGCGGGTCTCGGAGACCGTGGCCGTGTCGACCTTGAGGGCGGCGATCTGCTCGGCGATGCGGCCGGTGTCCCGCGCCTGCGCCTCGATCTCCCTCGCCAGCTTCTTGTGCTCCTCGGTCCCCTTCCGGACTTCCTTGGCCAGTGCCCTCAGCTCCCTGCGCAGCGCGCGGTAGGTCAGCGACTTCGCCACCGTCAGCTCCCTTCCTTGTCCTGGTAGAACTCGCGTTCCGCGGGGCTGGTGAGCGGCGAGTCGACGACGGCCTTGTAGACCACGCCGTGCCGCTTCTCCGCGTTCGACGCCAGCACCTTGACGGCCTCCGTGCCACGCTCGGCGCCCTTCTCGGTCTGCTCCGCCTTGGCCCGCAGCGACTGGACGCGCTCGGCCAGACGCTGCGCCATGGCGACCAGCCGGTCGCCGCCCTTGACCTGCTTGGCGTCCTCGGCCAGGCGCTGCGCGCGGGTCGCCTGGTCGACGGCCGTGGCCCGGATGTCCTTGCTGCCCTCGGCGACCTTCGCCAGCACCTGGCCCTTGGCGGCCATGCGGCGCTCGAACTGGCGCAGGGTGCGGACCTCGCCGCGGGTCATGCCGCGCTGCTCGCCGTCGGCGACGAAGGTGACCCCGTCCTGGAGGACCGCCACGTTCCGCGCGGGCTCCGCCTCGGCCGCCGGGGCCGGTGCGGTGGGGCCGGCCTGGGCGGGAATCCTGGTCGGGCCGGGTGCGGAGACGGCCCCGGTGGCCGGGGCTGTGGGGGGCTTGTTCGCCCGGTCAGCGGTCGATCCGCTGACCGGGACCATCCCGGCGGCGGCATTGTTCGGGTCGTGCATCGTCGTCCTTCCGTCCCACGTGGCGGGACCGGTCGCAGAGGTAGGGGTTGTCTTCGTGTCGGCCTTCGCCGGCGCGCAGCCCGCCGAGGCACGCTTCGGTCCCGCCGCGCCGGGCTTCACCGGCCCGGCCGGTGCGGTCTTGGGCTTGCGGAACTTGTCGTCCGGGCCTTTGCGGTCCGGCGGCGTTTGCGGGGAGGCCGGCTCCGGCGTGGCGCCCACGAGGCCGGAGACCTTCGCTCCCTTGAACTTGGTGTCCGCACCCTTCGCGTCGGCGGGGTTCGCGTCCCGCGCTCCGCCGGGGCCCACGGGGCCGCCCGGCGTGCTGCCGCGCCCCGGTGCGGCACCGCCCGGTGCCGGGCCGTTGTCGCCGGGCTTCGGCCCGCCTCCTGGTTTCGCGCCGCCCGGGTCGTCCTTCGCGGCTCCGCCGTCCCCGGCGGAGCCGTCGGGCTTCGACGTCCTCGCCCCGCCGTCGTCCTTGCCGCCCTTCGGCGCCGTGGGGTCGGCCGTCTTCGAGTCCGTCCCCTTGGAGGTCTTCTCGTCACTGTGGTGCTTGTCGTCCTTGCCGGTCTTCGACGCGGTGTCGTTCTTCGAGCTCTTGGTGTCGGCGGACTTGGTGTCGTTGCTGTTGCTGTCCCGGCTGTCCTTGCCGGTCTTCGACGCGGTGTCGTTCTTCGAGGCCTTGGTGTCGGCGGACTTGGTGTCGTTGCTGTTGCTGTCCCGGCTGTCCTTGCCGGTCTTCGACGCGGTGTCGGCCTTGGAGGCCTTGCTGGCTGCGGTCTTCGCGTCCGTGCTGTCCGCCTTGCGGACGTCCCGGTTGTCCTTGCCCTGGTGCTGGTGGGTCTTGTTGTTCAGGTCGGCCGTCTTGGCGTCGCGCTGGGAGCGGTGCTGGGCGGCGTGCTCGTTCTTGGCGAGCAGGTCGGACTTGTTGGCGTTGGTGGTGTTGGTCGAACTCCCGGAGACCCGGGTCTCCTTGACGTCGTGGGACTTTTTGATGGTGGTGGCCGTGCCGGTGCGGCCCAGCCGCTGAGCGAGGGCGCGCACCAGGGCGCCGATCGGGCCGTCGCGGCCGTCGTCCTTGCTGTCGGCTCCGGCGGCGTTCTTCCCGGTGGTCTTGCCGGTCTCGGCGCTGGCGGGGTCGGCGGCGGCGTCCTTGGGGTCGAGGTCGGCGGTGGTGCCGAGGACGGAGCGGGCGGGCTGGACCGGGGCGAGGAGGTCGGCGAGACCGCTCGGCGCGGCGCCCGCGCCGGACGCCGGGGCCGGTTCCGCGGGCGCCGCCGAGGCGGCGGGACCGGGGTCCGGAGTCGGGGGCGCGGGGTCGGTGGGGGTGCTCGGGGCGGGCGCGGACGGCACCGTGGGCGGGTGGTCGGGCGGAGGTGGAACGGCCGCGGCAGCGGGAGTCGCCATCACATTGTCCTTACTCTCGGTAGCCTCCCTCCCACTCCCTCCCACTCTCTGAAAGCCTCCTTCACGCCCATGACCGGTACTTGGGAGAGGGGAAGGCCTGTTTCATGGATGGGAGGGAGTGGGAGGGAGTCACGGACGGTTACTTGCGGGCGAAGTGCTTCTTCAGGTAGCCAGCGGCCACGGCGACGCCGGCGACCCCGAGGACGGCCAGGCCGACACCGGAGTTCGAGGTGTCGTCGCCCTCGCTCGTGGCCACCTTCTGGGCGGTGTTGACCATGCCCGGGGAGTCGACCGCCGGGTACGCCTTGGCGCAGTCGGCGACGGCCCCGTAGGCGCCGGAGGCCTTGGCGACGCACGCCTGGACCGCCTCACGGCGCGCCTTCTGCGCGTCGGATTCCACGCCGCTGGTCTTGGCCATCTCGGCCGCCAGCGACGCCTCCTGCTTCTGCTTCTCCAGCTCCAGGCGGGAGCTGTCGAGGGCGATCTGCGCCTTCTTGACCTCGGCGTCGGCCTCAGCGGAGGCGTACTGCGACCAGGCGACCATCCCGGTGGCGACCAGGACGACACCCGCGACGGCCACACCGGCCTTCGCGCGGGGGGACAAGCGGGCGTTGGGGGCGTAGGCGCCGTGCAGCGGCGGCGTCTGCTTCCACGACGGGATGCTGCTGATGTCGTAGGCGGGGTCGTTGTAGACCGAATCGCGGTCGGCCATGGTGCGTGCTCCTTTGTCTGTTCGGTGGTGCTCGGCGCCGGGGCCGGACGCCTTCGCCAGCCGCCGAAGACGCCCTGGTGGGGCGCGCCGGCGACCGGCCGAGAGGCCCGGATCTCGGTGGGTTGTGGGGCGGTCGGTCAGCGGCGCAGCCGCGGGTGGCACCACCAGCAATCGGGGCCGTGGTCGCGCTCGCGGGCGTGAACCAGCAACAGCGGGGTGGCCACGGCCAGGACGACGACCAGGACGACCAGCGCGAGGCCGACCAGGTACTCGAGGGTGTTCATCGGGGGCTCCTTCACTGGGGCCGTGCTCGGTACGGTGGTGCTCGGCGCTTCGGCGCCTTCGGCGGTCACCAGGACGATGTGAGCGTCCTGGTGGCCACCGGAGAGGCCGGTGCTCGGCGGTGCGGGTCAGGGCCGGTAGCCCTGGTTGAGCAGCTCGGCGGCTTCGATGCGGTACTCGGAGGCCGTGGCGGGTGAGGAGACCTCCAGCGCCTGATGGATCTCCGCCAGCGGCAGGTCCGCGATCTGGACCTGACCCGTTTCGGGGTCGGCCCTCTGCAGGAGCATCCGGGCGACCTTGCGCACCGCCCGCTGGCGCGGCGTCAACTTGGCGGCGTCCTCCGCTTCGACCGCGCGCTTCTCGATTTCGGCAGCAGCCCGGCGCGTTTCGGCAGCGGACTTCTCGGCTTCGGCGGCGGCCAGCTTGGCCCGCTCGGCGTTGGCGAGAGCGGCTTGCTCGCGCTCGCACTCCTCGGCCGCGAGGCGGTCCTTTTCGGCGGCGGCCAGCCGCGTTTCGGCGGCGGCGAGCTCCTTTTCGGCGGCGGCCTCGTCGGCTTCGGCAGCGGCCTTGCGGGCGATCGCGATGGTCTGCGTGTCGATCGCTGCGGCCTCGGCCGCGGCGACCCGGTCGGCCTCCTCGATCGCCCGCCGCTTGTCGGCAGCCTGCTGTTCGAGCTCGGCCGCCTGGAGGTCGGTCTCGGCCTTCGCCTTGCGCTCCTGCGCCTCCAGGAGCTCGGCGGTGGCGGTGCGGGCGCGGGCCTCGGCCGTCGCCGCGGTCTCCAGCGCCTTCTCCTCCAGAGCGGCGGCCCGCTCGGCGGCCGTGACCTGAGCCTTGGCCTGCGCCCGGGCCTGCCCGGTCTCCCCTTCCACCTGGGCCCGGACCGTCTCCACCTGGCCAGCCGCACGCAGGGCCTCCGCCTCGGCCCTCGCCGTGGCCTGCTTGCGGCGGGTGTCGGCCTCCAGGCGGCGGCGCTCGGCCTCCTCCTGGCGGGCCTCGGCGGCCTGGTCCTGCTCGTCCGGCATCGCGAGGGCCTTGGCGACGGTGTAGCCGTGTGGGGCCATCGTCATCGGCAGCTGCTCGTCCTCAGTGGCCTTGGACAGGTCACCGTCGTACTTGCGCTTGAGCCACAGCTCGTAGGCGATGAGCTCCTGGTCACGGCGGACCATCTCCGGGTAGGAGTGCACGTCGTACAGCCGCATCCGCCGGTAGATCCGGGACGTCGCGATGGGTGCGAGGATCCAGCGGATGAGCGGGATGGAGTCGCGTTCCGCCTGG
This sequence comes from Kitasatospora sp. NPDC034023, assembly GCF_055575795.1. Taxonomy (NCBI): domain Bacteria; kingdom Bacillati; phylum Actinomycetota; class Actinomycetes; order Kitasatosporales; family Streptomycetaceae; genus Kitasatospora; species Kitasatospora sp. NPDC034023. The sequence goes on along the minus strand of NZ_JBVIRY010000027.1, from coordinate 91,982 downwards.
TCGGGGCGCACGACGCGGTCGATGGAGTCGCGGCCGACCTCGACCACCATGATGAACAGCACCGGGACGACGCCGTGCGCGAACGCGGCGACGTAGTCGAGCAGCTGCCAGGGCCTGCCCTGCGGGGCGGCCGAGGCGGCGTTGAGGACGACGGTGGCGGCCGTGAGCAGCCACACGGGGTAGCGGATCCAGTTGATGGGGCGCTTGAGCCAGGCCATCAGCAGGTCGACCGCGATCATCACCATGATCCCGGTGTCGACGCCGACCGCGAACAGCCGACCCTGGTCCAGGGTGGAGAAGTGCAGGCGCCCGAAGGCGAACGCGGCGACGTGCCCGAAGGACAGGTAGAGGCCGATGCCGGCCAGGGCGAGCGCGGCCGCCACGATCCCGCCGGCCGCCAGCTTCTGCGGAGTGGTCAGCGCCCCGGTCGGGCGCGCGGGCGAAGCAGGTTCGGCCGTCTCCGAAACCGCCCGGCGCGCGGGCGAAACACTCTCAGGCGCTCCCGAAAGCGGCGCGGGCGGTGCCGAAACGGGGCCTGGCGCGGGGCGCGTCGGGCCGGTCGGGGCCGCCGTCGGCGGCATGTCGGTGATCGTCACAGGGGCCTCCGGAAGGCTCGGTTCAGGTGGGTCCGAAACGGCGGCCGGCGCTCCCGAAACGCGATCACGCGCTTCCGAAACCGGCCGCCGCTGGGGCGAAGAAGAGGCCGCCGGGCCCGAAACACGGACCCCGACCGACGCGGCGGTCAGGCCTGGTGGTCGCCAGTCAGGTCCGCGACCTGGCGCAGGTGCTCGCGCTGGCGCTCGACGGCGTTGAAGACCTCCCGGTTGAGCGGGTTGCGGCCCCAGCTGTCGTAGTCGCTGCGGGCGCCGAACTCCCAGGCGGTGTCAACGCCGGCCTTCTCGCAGGCCTCGCGCTGGGACAGGTTGCTGTAGTTGTGGGCGTTGTGGACGTCGACGATGGTCCGGGCCTTGCAGTCCCAGGCCGCGGCCTCCGCCAGCGCCTTCTCCTGGGCGGTGACCAGCTGGAAGACGGTCGAGCGCCAGTGGGTGTCGGCGGTGGAGTCCAGGGAGGCGAAGAGCCGGTCCATCTCCTGGCGGGCCTGGGCGTAGGCGGTCCACAGCTCATCGGCGCCGACGACCGCGGCCTTCAGCTCGCGGACGTACCTGGCGTCGAGCCACAGCCTGCGGGCGTCCTCGTACTCGGCGGCCAGGGCCTCGCGGGCGGCATGGGTGAGGGACTCGTCCCGCCATGCCTCCGCCGGCATCACCGGTTCATTCTCGGTACCCGTGAACGGCTTGAAGGTGAAGACGAGGTTGTTGAACTCGGTCTTCGCGGTGCCCTGGTAGTTCTGGTGGTGACGGCCTTCAAGCTGCTGGGCGATCTTGTCGAAATCGCCGAGGCTGATCACGAACATGGTGTCCTCCGTTGAAGTGGTGAAGCCGGTGCGTCGGGCACCGTCGAACACCGCCGCACCCCGCTCCCCGTGCTGGCAGGGCGGGACGCGGCGGCGAACGACAGCAACCGGGCGGGTCAGGAGTGCAGCTCCCGCTGGACGGTGGGGTAGCGGGGGACCGTGAGGTACTCGACGACGGACTGAGTACTCACGCACCACACGCCGGGCACCTGCTCGTAGGGGATCAGCAGCAGCGCCTCATTGAGCATCGCGGCCAGGGCGCAGGCCTCGCCGCGCATCGCCATGAAGCGGGACCACAGCTCGTCGCGGGTCAGCGCGTCGTCGATGTATTCGGCGGTGGTGAACGCAGCAGCGGCCAGGCGAGCCTGCGCCAGCTGCACGGTGATCCGCGTCTGAAGGTCCTCGTTGCCAGGCGGCAGCGGGTTCTCCAGGCTCATCAGCGGGTGCAGATCGATGTACGGGGGCGGCACATAGGCCATCTGCTGCTCCTTCGTCAGGGGTAGGGCGCGGCCGGTGGGTCGGGCACCGACGAACACCGCCGTGCCCGGCCTCCGAGGGGGGTGGGCGCGGCGGCGAACGACAGCAACCGACGGTCAGGCCAGGGCGGCAAGGCGCCGCAGCGCCTCGACCTGGTCGGGGTGGGCGGCCTCGTGCAGGACGTGCCGCTGCTCCAGGAGCGCACCGCCGGTGGCCGGCTGCTCCAGGACCGGGTCGGCCCAGGCCGCGACGTCGCGGGCGTCGAGCTCGTCCATGAAGGCCACGTACTCGGCCTGGTCGGCCTCCTCGTAGTCGCGGTGCATCTGCTCCAGCCCGGCCTGCCAGGCGTCGTACTCCTCGGTCGTCCTCACGGGCGGTCCCTTCTCGTGTCGTAGCTGGTACTACTGCTGCTGGCCGCCGGCCTTCGCGGCCTGCGCCCGGGCGTGCATCTCGCGGGCCCGGCGCAGCAGCTCGTCCATCTGCTGGCCGGTCCAGGCCTGGTCCTCGGGGCTGCTCACCGGCCACCACCGCCGGGGGTGGGGGCGGGCGGGGCCGGGGGCGCGGGTGGGGTGCCGCCGTTGCCGTTGGCGTACGCGCGGCAGGCGGCGAGATCGGTACAGGTCACTGGGGGCCTCCGGTCTGCTGCTGGCGCAGCTGCTCGGCGAGCAGCCGCTCGGCGGCGCGCTGCGCCTCGAGGGCGGCCTGTTGGGCGGCGATCTGGCGCTGGAGGTCGGCGGCGGCCTGGATCGGGTCCATCGCGGTCACCCGGCCATCGGGAGGTCGCGGAGGAGGCCGTCGAACGCCTGGCTGGTGGCGGCCGGGCGGAGCGGACGAGCGGCAGCCGCGTTGATGGTGTCGGCGAGGGCGTCCAGGCCGACCGGGTCGGCGGTGCGCCGGGCAGGAAGTGCGATGCCAGCCGCGTACTCGCGGCCGCGCTGGCGGCGGACCTGGGCCACTGCGTTGTCGAGGAGCGCCAGCAGGGCCTCGAGGCCGCGGAGTCCATCGGGCAGGCCGTGCTCGAGGACGTGGGTCCACACGTCCTGGGTGACGTCCTCGTCCAGCTCGACGGCGGCCGGGCCGATGGCGGCGAGGCGCTCGCCCGCGGCCGCGAGGAGGCGGCAGGAGTATCGGGCGTACAGGTCGTCGATGGTGCCGCTGCTCACCGGGGTGGTGCTGGAGAGTGCCATGATGGTGTCCACGGTCGTAGTCCTCTCGTCGTTGGGTGGTGCGACCGGCGACGGCCTCGGGGCGCAATCCCGGGGCCGTCATCTGTGTCTGGCTGCTGTACGAGCAGCCACGGCCGCCCACCCCGCATGTCGGGGGTGGGCGGCCGTGGTGGTTCGTGCAGCTGGCGGTGGTCAGGCGGCGAGGCCCTTCCGCTTCCGGTGCTTCCGGGGCGGCTCGGTGGCCACGCCATCGGGCAGGGGCAGCGAGAAGAGGGGGCCCCGCGCGCCGTACAGGGGCTGCTGCCGCAGGACGTCCGTGACGAGCACGCCGACGCGGACGACTTCCCAGCCCTTGGCTCGCTTCCGCGCGGCCCGCTTGGCGGAGACGATGGGCTCGGCCGGGCGACCCTGCGCGATGTGGAGGACAGCCGGAGGCTGCGGGGCCTTGACCTTCTTCAACACCGTGGTCGGCCGACGGGCGGCGACCTGGGTGCTCCCCTCTTCGACCTGCTTCGCCCAGTGCGCGACCTTGACGTCGATCTCGACGATCCGGCGTGCGGACGGGCAGCGGGTGTCCCGCTGGCCGGCTTCCAGCTCGGCGCCGGACAGGTCGGTGGAGTAGTGGTCGCGGATGGTGCGCGTCTTGTCGCCCATGATCCGCTGCCATGTCTGGCAGTCGGGGCAGACCACGGTATTCACCTCGCCCGGGCGGAGGTTGTAGCGGCTGGGGAGCAGGGTCGAGAGCTTGAGCGGGGGGAGAGCGGAGCGGCGCTTGGTGCGGGTGCGAGCGGGCATCTGGGCCTCCTGGCAGGGAGATGGAGAGTCCGGGGAGCGGAGTGCTGCTCTCTCCGCCCGCCAGGCCCGGCCCGAAGGCCGGCGTCCTGGCGGACAGACAGCGCAGCAGCGCTGTGGTGGAGCCATATGTTCAGCCCAGCAGCTGCAGTGATTAGGAGCGGATGGGCTCGACTTGATCACTGCCGAAGCGATTGGGCCTGCACGCCTGACGGTCCAACAGGACCGCCCCGACCAGAGCCGGTTGGCTTATGTCTGAACTGTACGTACAGAAGATTGGCGCCGCAAGTCTTCTGTACGTACAGACTTGACAAATAGCCGAACGCGCAGGTCAGCGACGCGCAGTACGCGTGTCGGCACGTTCCGTCGCGGCCTCCGCCACGCCCGGCCGGCGGGCTCGGGGGCGACGGGGCGACCAAAACGCGCTATCTTCTGTACGTACAGAACGGACACGATGAGGGAGTGACGGGTGCCAGCCGACAGCAGGGCACGCTGGGAGTGGGTCTACGACGACCTCAAGCGGCAGATCGAACAGCACGAGCTGTCTGCTGGCGACCAGGTCCCCGGTGAACTCCAGCTCGCCGACAAACACAAGGTCAGCCGTCAGACCGTTCGGACCGCGCTGCAGCGGCTCCAACACGAGGGGCTGATCAACGAGGGCAAAGGCAGGTTGGGGCGCACTGTTCGCGAGTGGCGCCCGCTGGTCTACCGGCCGCAGTCGGAATTTCGGCGGAAGCCGCCGACGGTCGACATCTACACCCAGCTGCTCCAGGACGAGGGGCGCGATGGTACCCAGACCATTGAAGTGGGTGTGGAACTGCCGGACGACGCAGTGCGGCAGCGGTTGCAGCTCGCCCAAGGCGTGCCCGTCGGCTACCGACGGCGGACCAGCTTCGTCGACGGCGTGCCCTTCGCCACTGACGACTCGTATGTTCCCCTTCGAATCGTCGAGGGCTCGGAGTGGATGACACCGGGCAGCGTCGAACGCGGCACCAATCAGGTGCTGGCCGAGCTCGGCCATGAACTGGTGGAGTCGCTCGATGAGATCTACCCGCGGCTCCCGCGAGCCTCGGAACTGGAGCGGCTTGCTCTCCCGCCCGGCACCCCGATGGCCGAGCTGATCAGCACTGGACACGACTGCGAAGGGCAGCCGGTCCAGGTCACCATCTGTCTGCTGCCCGGGGACCGCCACGTGATCGTCTACGAGCGGAATCGGCGCGCCAAGGAAACCGAGCCCGAGACCGAAGAGGCGGTCGCAGAGTGATCATCGCGCGCGCTGAACTCGCCGACCTGCCGCGGCTGGCCCGGTTCCGGACCGACGCCGCAGCCTGGCTTGCCAAGGCCGGCAGCGACCAGTGGTCCACGGACTTCCCCAGCGACCACATAGCTCGAAGCATCCAGGCCGGGGACGTGTTCGTCGTCCGGGAGTCCGCAGGGGCCGAACTCGCGGCCACCATCACCCTCGACACCGAGACCGACCCGCTCCTCTGGACGGCCGACGAGCGCGAGGTCGCCGCCATGTACATCCACAAGCTCACGGTGGACCGGGCGTACGCCGGCCAGAAGCTCGGCACCCGGCTGCTGGACTGGGCCGGCGACCGCGCAGCACGGCGCGGGGCCAAGCTGCTCCGCCTGGACGCCTGGACCAGTAACCGCCGGCTCCACCAGTACTACTTGGAACACGGATTTCAGCACGTCAGGACGGTTCTCAACCCCGAAGTCGGCGGCTCGGGCTGGGTAGCCCAGCGCAAGGCCGTTGTCGCCGACCACGGGTTTGACGACCAGACCGCCAGCTAGGCAGGGGGGCGAACTTGTTGGACATTCAGCTCGTCGGAACGTCAGATCGACACGGTGCCTATGCCGTTACTCCGAGTGTTGTCCACAGGGGTAGGCTTGCGCCGACAGTGATCCAAAACGACTTCGCCGCCCGGACCCGAGAGTCCGGACGGCGTTCAAGTGGAGCGGCGCCCGGCCAGGGGCCCGTCCCGGTCAGCCACGTAAGGGGTGGTGACGTGATGCAGGGTACCCGCAGTGGCGCCCCCTCATACGCGCGGCACCCCGCCGTGGAGTCGACCGAGGGTTCTCGGGTCTCGCTCCGGCGGGGTGCCGTCTCTGTATGTGTGGCCGGCCACGGCGGCCCCCGAGGCGGGGGTGTTCCGTGACCTAGCCCTCGTCTGCGGTGCCGGACCTTTCCAGGGGTCTAGCTCCGCTGGCCGCTCCCCCGGGTTTTCCACCCCGGATCAACGCGGCCTTCCTGCTTCACCTGCTCTCGGGCTTCCCAACCGTTGAGCGGGCTTGCTGGGGGATCGGCGCCAACCGACCACCAGCCGTACTACCGGTTCGCCAGAACCAAGCACCACCACCGGTCATCCAAGGCCGGCCGCAGTACCCGCAGTCGGGGCCCTTGCAGGGGCCTCGGCTGCACCCGCACCACCACCAAGACCGACCCGCACGAGACGAACGCGAGCGAGACCCGAAAGGAGGCAGTTCGGCACCCCCCGGAGGGGGTCTTACCAACACCCACGAGGGGCGCTTTTCACGAACACCCCCGAGGGGGCGCCGCTGCGTCCCCATGTAGCTGTAGGGAGCAACGCCATTTTGCAGCAGGTCAGTAGCCCTTTCCAGTCACCCGGAGTCGTCACCGAAGGGCGTGGTGTCCCCGGTTTGAGCTCGGGCGATGTCCCCGGGGAGGGGGGCGATCTCTCCTCCCCCGTTCCTGCCTTGGGTTCTGTCCAGGGACCGGTTGGCGGACCGGTTGTCGGATCCGCCGCGCTCACTGTCGACAATGTGACGCACATCACTCGTCTGGGTGAGGCTTCGAGTGTCACACGGTCGGGTCCGAACCGGGTGGTTCCGGCCGTGCCGGTCGTTCCCGGCCAGCGGTCCGGCGGACCGGCGGAGGCCCCGGTGCCCTCGCGTACCGGCGAAGCCGACGCCGGGGAGGCCGCGTTCGGCACCCGCTTCCCAGTCGGCTGGCTCGCCCAGTTCACGGGGGATCAGATCCGGGCCGTGACCGTGGTGGGCGACTACTGCCGGAGCAAGGCCGGGTACTGCTGGGCGTCGAATGCGACGATCGCCCACGGGCTCGGTCTGCACGAGAAGACGGTGGCCGCGCTGCTGCGCGGGGTCGAGGGCGTTCTGGTGGAGTGCGAGCACCGCCAGGGCGGCACGATCGCCCGCCGGGTCGAGCAGGCCGGCCGGGAGGTGCGCGCGGTCTGGATCTCCGCGGTCGCCCGGAACGTGCTGTCCGGCACCAGGTTCAAGGTGTACTCGGCCCTGGCCTACCGGGAGCACCTGGAGACGACGACCTCGGCGAAGCAGCTCGCCGCGCTCTGCGGCCTGCGCACTGAGACCGCCCGCGTGGTCGCGGCGCAGCTGGTGGCGGAGGGCTGGGTGAGCCGGGAGGGGGAGAGCGGCGGGGCGTTCCGCTACACCGTGCACCCCGTCCCGCTGGTCGGCGTGGTGACGCAGGAGGCGCTGTTCTCGCAGCCCCAGCAGGCCCGCCTGCTGGCGGAGCCGACCGACGTTGAGGAGGTCGAGGGGGCGGCTGTCTGCGTCGGGCAGCTCGACCTGTTCTCCCTGGTGGAGCCGATCGAGACCCCCCTCGTTTCGGCTCCACCCTCCCCCCTCGATCTGACTCCACCCTCCCCCCTCGTTTCGGCTCCACAATCAAGCTCTCTTGATCAAGCTCTCCTGAACAAGCCCCTGCGCGCCGTTCGTGGTGTCGGGTCCGGCGAAGCCGCAACGTCCGTACCGCGCGACACGCGCGTATGCGAGGCCGTGGCCACCCCGGCGGTCGAGTTGGTGCCCGCCGTCGCCGGGCAGCCCAACGTCGTGGCTGCCCGGATCGCGGCTTCGCCGGAACTGCCGAAGACCCCCAGCGCGACCATGACCAAACCGAAGATCGGGGCGTTGCCTCCGATGACGGTCAGCGCCGAGGTTCACCAGGTTCTGCGCCTGGTGCCGGAGCTGGTGGACCGGATGAACCGCTGGCAGCAGCGGGAGGTGGCCCGGGCGATCGGTCAGGCGATCCGCGAGGTGGGCGGCGACGTTGAGCGGGTCGCCCAGCGGCTGGAGCGCCGGTACGTCCTGGAGCGCGACGAGATCCGTGACCCGTACGCCTGGCTCGCGGCCCCGGGGCGCAATCGCGGCCTGGTCCGGCGCGGCTGCCACCTGCCCAGCTGCGAGTCCGGCACGGACGTTGAGCTCGGCGGCGAGTGCCAGACCTGCGCGTACCACGTCGAGGGTGCCCAGCACCGGCACGCGATGCGCCGCCAGGCCGAGCGAGAGCAGGCCCGCGCCGAGTCCGGCACCGCACCGGCACCGATGCCGGCGGACACCCTCGGCCACGCCGACCAGGCCGAGGAACAGCGCCCGGCCTACTGCGACCGGCACGTGCGGATCGAGCTGCCGTGCGGCCTGTGCGTGCCGGTGCTGGACCAGCCCGCCCGGCCCGAAGTCCCCCGGGCAATCGACGGCGCCGAGCTGCCTCTGGTCACGGTCCCGGCCTGGATGACCGTGGACCGCTCTGAGGGCATCGCCTTCCGCGAGCAGCTGGCTGCCCGCCGTCGTGAGCGCGGACTCGTCGGGAGCCGCTGATGACCGTGACCACCGGTGCCGACCTGGCCCGCACCGCGCTGCGCGCCGCCCGTCAGGCCGCCCGTATCAACGGGGACGTCCCCGCCCAGCGCACCACCCGGCAGACCACGGCCGCGCCGCGGCGCGGCGCGCGCGAACCCGAGCCGATCGCGGACGTGTTCCTCGCCCTGGTCGCCGCCCACGGCTGGACCCTCGGCACCGCTGGCGGAGGCCTGCGCGACCGCTGGCCCTCGATCGTCGGCCCCGAGGCGGCCGCCCACTGGCACCTCGCCGGCTACGACCCGACCACCCGCCGGCTGCGCGTGGTCGCCGACTCCTCGGCCTGGGCCGCCCAACTCCGCTACCAGACCCGCCGCATCCTTGCCGACCTCGAGCAGCTGCGCCCCGGCACCGTCCGGGCCATCGACGTCCGCGTCGGCCCCGCCCCCGTGGTGCAGCACGACCAGGACCCCGACGACCGACCTGCCCGCCGTGACGATCGGGCCGCCGCGCAGCCGGCCCGGCCCCCGCTGGCCGACCACCACGCCTACCAGGAGCTGCGCCGCCGGATGTGCGAGGACGCCGCCGCCCGCCAGGCGGCGCTCGACGAGGCCGCCGCCGAACGGGAAGCGATCCTGCGTCAGCACTACAACCGGCTGCGCGAGCCCGAGGAGGCCCACCGCCGCGCGATCGAGGACACCCCGGCCACCGCTGCCGACGACCACGTCCGCCAGCAGCGCGAACGCCACCGTGCCGCTCTCGCCGTCGCCCGCGCCACCCGGGCCGGGGCGATCCCGCTGCGCACCGCCCGCCCGGCCCCGCCGCAGACCGGAGCGGCGTGAGCCGCAGCCGGCCTCGCTCGTTCGGGGAAAGCCGGGACAGCCGTGCGGCGGTGCGACAGGGTGGCCGCGACGACCCGTTCGCCGGCCCCGGCCCGGGCCACACCAGGCGATCAGCAGAGAGGTGGACGCGCGTGAGCGAGCAGGACCCGGACGGCGGTCCGGCCTTCGAGGTGCCCCACGACCTGCGTGCCGAGCAGCTGCTCCTCGGCACGACGATGCGCTCCAAGGACGCGGTGGCCGACGTCGTCGAGATCCTGTACCCGGCCAGCTTCTACCGGGTAGGCCACGAGCTCATCTACAACGCGGTGTTGGAGCTCTACGCGGCCGGAGAGTCCACCGACCCGATCAAGGTCGCCGCAAAGCTGACCGAGCAGGGCCTGCTCGCGAGGGCTGGCGGCCGGGACTACCTGCACAAGCTCGTCAACATGGTCCGCAGCACCGCCGAAGCCGAGACCCTCGCCACCCTGGTTGAGGACAAGGCGCTGCGCCGCCGGCTGATCGAGACGGCAACGCGCATCGACCGCCTCGCCTACACCGACGCCCCCACTACCGACCTGGTCGACGCGATCCAGGCCGAGGTGCACGCCGTGACCACCGGCCACAGCCCGAGCTGGGTCGAGGCGCGCCCGATGGCCGACGTCATGGAAGGCGTCCTCGACGAGGTCGAGGGCATCGGCTCGTACATCGGCGCCCCGGCCGGCGTGCCCACCGGCCTCTCGGACCTGGACGCGCTGACCAACGGCCTGCACCCCGGGCAGCTGATCGTCCTGGGCAGCCGGCCCGCCCACGGCAAGAGCACCCTCGCGCTGACCATCCTGCGAGCCTGCTCCTTCCGCAACGGCCTACCCGCAGTGATCTACAGCCTCGAGATGGGCCGCAACGAGATCGGCATGCGCCTGCTCTCCGCCGAGAGCCGCGTCCCGCTGCACCACATGCGCTCGGGCAACATGACCGACCGGGACTGGACCCGCGCCGCCACCCGCATGCCCGAGATCACCTCCGCCCCGCTGCTCATCGACGACGCTCCGAACCTCACCCTCGCCGAGATCCGCTCCAAGAGCCAGCGCCTCAAGGCCCAGCACGGCATCAAGCTCATCGTCGTCGACTACGTCCAGCTCCTCGACCACGGCAGGCACAAGTACGGCAGCCGCTACGAGGACGTCAACGAGGTCAGCCGCCGCCTCAAGCTCCTCGCCAAGGAACTGCAGCTCCCCGTCATCGCCCTCTCCCAGCTCAACCGCGCGCCCGAGCAGCGCGCCGACAAGCGGCCCCACATCTACGACCTGCGCGACTCCGGCACCCTCGAGGACGACGCGGACCTGGTCGTCCTCCTCCACCGCGACGACGCCTACGCACCCGACAACCGGCCCGGCGAAGCCGACCTCATCGTCGCCAAGCACCGCAACGGCCCCACCGCCACGATCACCGTCGCCTTCCACCCCACGATCTCGGCCTTCACCGACCCGGGCGACCGCGGCTACATCCCCCACCAGGCCGACGAAGACGACGTCCAACCCGCGAACGAGACGAGTGCCGGCACCGCCCCGTAGCCGCGACCGCTACCGTCAACCATGCGGCCCCCCGCCTCCACCTCGGCCACCTGGAGGACGGCGTCTACGTCGACCGGCTCGTCCAGGCCGACGAGACCACCCAGCTCACCGACCCGTTCCCGCTCGATCTGGACCCCGCGATGCTGCGCCGTAGTCCCAGGCACTGATGAGCTTCAAGTACATGTGACGTGACCCTGGGATCACGTCACATGTACTTGAAGGCAGGTTGCACTGCCCAGCGGGGATGGACTCATGGTTCATTTTGGTGATCCTGGTGTCCCCCAAGATGGACCATGAGTCCATCCCCGCCCCTTCGCTCTTCCCCACCTCCGCAACGCCCGCCGCCTGCCCTGCCGACCAGGCCGGGACCGGGCGGCAACTGCGAACCAATGCGGACTGCGGCCGTGCGGGTGGCTGGGCGCGGCGTGCTCCGTCGCCAGGGCCGTGGCCGGCCCCGCCGTCGGCCCGTCGCCGCACCGGTCACGCCGAAGACGGCGTGACACCGGGCTTCCCTGTCAAGTCAGCATGTTGAGATCTTTCAGACCCTGTGGCGGCCCTGACTAGGCTCGTAGGGGGGTGTTGAATTCTGGAGGCAACCATGGCTGACGCGACTGTGGTGGCGGCGAGCTGTCGCGAATGCGAGTACGTCTTCCCCGACCCTGCGGCTGCAGCGGCCGCAGCGGCTGGAACCCCTTGCCCGGCGTGCGGGGCGAAAGCGGGCCGACTCTATGAGGTCGATGCTTCCGCAGATGCCGGTTTGCGCGAGTTCGTAGTGGCGACAGGGAAGCGGCCTGGGCGTAAGAAGCCCTTTCTGGATCTTCGGCAGGGGGACGAGCCAGCACGAAGTTCAGGGCGATGGATGGACAAATACCGTCGCATCGACCACGACGCTGACCAATATGATGAGCTTGTAGTTGACCAGGAGACCGGCGTCATCGTCCACGAGTGCCACGAGCCGCTGAGGCAGCACTTCGGGCATGGGTCCGACAAGCCGTCCAGCCCCTCGGAAGCGGACCAGGACGCCGAGAGGCCCGGAACTGACGGCTAAGGCAACGTGCGTCGACGCCCTCATGGCAGGCATCCCATCCCTGGCGGACCTGAGGGAGGCGACGAGCAGCTGCAGGGAGTCCGCCGCGGAGGGCGACCAGGGTCGGATGGGCCGTCTACAGCCAGCCTGATGCCCGCCGACGGAGCAGCTGCCCAGTTCATGCTGCACGTCCTTCCCTGGTGTGGATAACTTCCGCTTCGGCCAGCAGCGACTCCAGGCGCAGGTTGCGCACCGGCGCCAGGTAGGTGTCGATGGTGACCTGGCGGGTGGCATGGCCGAGCAGGCCCTGGACCAGGTGCCACGGGTCGCCATACAGCAGGGCGAAGTCACGGCGCTCGCGCGGGCTGAGCCCGAAGCGCCGGTCCAGCAGCGAGTTCAGCACCACCAGCATGATCAGCGCCATGCTGTGCCGGGCGCTGTGCACGGTGGCGAACGGGGCATAGATCCGGTGCGGATCCACCCGTCGGTGCACAGGCGGCTCCAGGATCAATCGACAGCGCTGGTTCGCGGTCCGGAAGACGGCCTCCCAGGAGTGCGGGTGAAAGGGCAGGCCGGCCTCGTTCAGCCACAGCCACAGCGGCTCCGGACCGTCGGGCCCCTCGGTGAACAGCCACATCCGCTCCCACCAGGCCAGGGTGTCCAGCCCCCGCTCGAAGACGACCCCGTACTGGTCCCTCCAACGGACCTTCCGCCTGGGCCCGCGGGTGACCTCGGTGACCAGCCGTACGTCGGTGAGCCGTTCGTAGCGGCCCTTCGCCTGCGCCTTGCGTACCGCCCAGGCCCACGAGGACTCCACGTACGACTCGATGTCGCGCACCGCCTTCGCCGAGGCGTAATAGGTGCGCGAGGCCTTCGACCGGGTCACCGCCCCCGCGACACGCCCCCGGTAGTACCGGCTGCCGGCCAGGCGCGCCACCGGCAACTCGACTGTCAGCAGCGACCCGCCCTCCTGACGCCGCAGACCAGAGGAGAGCACCAGCTCGACGAACGCGGTGTTGCGGTCCTCCAGCCGTCCCACCCACCCCGGCTCCACGGTGCCGTTCGCAGTGCGGCCGCGCAGACCGATATCCGTCCACAATCGCCAGGTGCGCGCGGCGTCAGCCAGTGCATCTCCGACGCCGCCGGTTTAACCAGCCCGCTCGAGACCTCCCGCGCAACGCCGTACACGTCGGTGACCTGGCGCATCGTCACTGGGCTCATCGACACGTACCGCTCCCGCCGGGCCCAGGCGTACAGCGCGGTGAACGCCGCCAGCTCCCGGTTCCACTTCGATGTCCCCACCCGGGACGGATTCTCGGACGCGCTCAACCGCCAACCTCGGAAGTCCGCCAGATCCCGCTCCCCTGCCTGCGTCCAGTGCCGTCCCCGGGCAGACAGGAAGTTCAGCAGCAGGCAGATGTCCGTGGCGTAGTTTCGCCGGGTTTCCGGCTCGAACCCGCGAAACCGCGAGGACTGACCGAACCGGCACAGTAACGGATCGATCCGGTGGTCTGGCCCGACGAACACCGCGTCCCCGAGCCTCATCCCCGACTCCGACCAGATGCTCTCGGCCGACTTCGACGGGGCCAGCCAACCGGGGCGAACCCAGAACACTCACCAGTCAGGCACTGCCGCTCCTCTCTGTACCGGTGCACCACCTGCCCTCCCGCAGCATCCGCCTCCGGGGGCGCCGGTCCGTGCCGCTGCCGCCGCCCGGGCCGGTCACCGCCGCGAGCCTGAAGACCTGAAGGTGGCTGGCCCTCCTGCGCCGGTCACGGAATTGCGGCTGCCGCCGCAACCGGGCCCCAGGGGGCCCTTTCCGCGCCCATGAGTTCCAGTGGCTGATGGTCGTGCTGGGCTGGTGCGCCGGCTTCGTTCGTCGTCGCTGTACCAACGACCGTGGTGGCCCCTTCAACACGGCGACCGTATCGGGACCTGGGCAGTTGCCATCGAGCAGGCGGCCGACGCCCGTGCTGGGCGGAGCCACCTGCCGGTCCGGCCTGCATCGAGTACTTCGGCCTGCCCACCACCAAGCGGTTGCCGATGTCACCACCCACCTGACGAAGACCTTGTTTCCCACCTTCACGACCTGGGAGCGCTGGCCGGGACCACCCAGCAGCCCGCACCCACCACAGGACCGCAGCGCCAGCAGCGGCAGGGCACGGGCACCAGCCACTGAACTCGTAGGCATGGAAAGGGCCGTCAAGGCCCGGGTCCGGCGGCAGCCGGACTTCCATGACTGGCGCAGTGACACCCGTCGGCCCCGGCCATCAGGGCCAAACCGAGCCCGGCCCGGGCGGCGGCAGCGGCACGGGCAGCCAGCCCGCCGGAGGCCACCCCAGGAACAAACCTGCAGGTCAGAACCCTTGCAGTAGCCGCTGTGACACAAGGTGCCGCAGGGCCCGCAGGTACGGGAGCGCCCGGTTCTCCCGCGCAGCGGGTGTATGAGAGAGCCCCGCCCGCAAGAACCGGCCAAAAACGTGCTCTGACCTGCGAAAATGACCACTTTGCGTCAGGCATTGTTTGGCCCTGGCCAGCAGGGCCAAACGCCCGCGACTTTGGCCCTGCTGGCCAGGCCAAACCGGCGGGCGTTATCCACAGCTTCCCGGGCCTACCGTCAGGCGCAGCCGGGCGACTCGCCGAGACGGTTTGGCCCTAAGGGTAGGGCCAAAGCACTATCACCGGTGATAGTGTCCCGGTGACATTGGATCAAGGAACCTGGAGAGCGCCGATGGCTGACAAGCCCAAGCTGGGCTACGGGGAGCAGCTGGTAACCCGGCTCGACAGCCGGGGGAACGTCGTCTACTCGGTGCAGAAGATCTCGGGCCGCACCTTCGCGGAGTCCGACACCACCAAGGGCTACACGACCGACGCCCCGCTGATGATGCTCACCCTCGCCCAGATGGACATCCCGCAGACCTGGATGCGGACATGGTGCACCCTGGTCGGATTCCAGCAGATGAGCGGAAAGGCCCCGCGCCGGGCGCCGCTGGGCATGGTGAAGACCACCCACCGCGACATCAGCGCCGCCTCCGGCGTCTCGCGGACCTACGTGGGCGAGTCGCTGCTGTTCTTCAACGAGATCGGCTGGCTGCGGACCGCACGCCGCTCGGTCTACCAGCTGAACCCGTTCCTCACCTTCGCCGGGTCCAGCGCCGACCAGGAGCTGGCCCAGGAAATCTGGGTCGCGGAGGTGCCCGAGTTCCTCATGCCGGGCCCGGAGTACGCCACGGCCTGGCGCAAGGAGCGCCGCGAGGAGCAGCGGTCGGTGGCCAAGGCCGCGAACGTCGTGCTGCTCGGCTCGAAGGCGGAGAAGAACGAGATGCCGGCGGCGGCCCCGAAGGTTCGGGCCGTCCGGAGCGCCTGAGAGACGGCGAGGCCCGCTCCGTTGCACCGGAGCGGGCCTAACCTGACATTGGATGCTCAACGTATCAGCAGCCGGCGGGCGCTCCGCGCCCCTGACCGAGGACTCCAGATGACGACCACCCGGTACGTCCCGCCGATCCCGACCACCGAGTACGTGACGATCAGCCGTGAGGCGCTGGCCGTCCTCAGCCTGGTCGAGCTGACCGCGAACAGCTTCCGCCTGGTGAACACGCTGCTGGCCTACCAGGATCCGGAGACGGGGTGCGCCGGCCTCTCCCAGGCCGAGATGGGCACCCTGCTGGGGCTGAGCGCGCCGAGCGTCAACCGGTCCGTGAAGCAACTGGCGGACAAGGGCCTGGCCTGGCTGCTGGAGCCGGGTGTCTACCAGATTCACCCGCTGCTGACCGGCGGCAAGATGCGGGCCAGCCTGGCCTCGGTGCCCCGGATCGACTCCCTCGACCCCGAGCGGTTCGGCGAGCGACTGCGGCAGCGCTACGAAGGCCAGCTCGCCAACCTCGGCATCAGCGCATAGTCAGCACGACCTGCGACGGCCCGGGCAACCGCCCGGGCCGTCTTCGTTGGCCCTGCCAGCAGGGCCAAAGCACTACCACCCGTGATAGCGGTTTGGCCCCGCAGGTGGGGCCAAACCGAATGTTTCACCAGGTGAGGCAGTCGGCCCTCGTTCTGGCCCTGCTGGCCAGGGCCAAAGCACTAGCACTGGTGATAGCGGTCTGGCCCTACCTGTAGAGCCAGACCGCGAGGCGGCTACTCGGCTCGGGCCCCGAGGTAGCTACGGCTTGACCACTCTGTTCTGGAGATCTGAAACAAGCCTGGCTGCGGCCCCCAGGGCCCGATCGCTAGCACCGGTGATAGCGGTGTGGCCCACCGGCCTGTCCGAGCTGCGAGACTGGTGATCATGACTGACCGTCGCAGGCTCTCCCTGCGCTTCTCCGAGTCCGCCGTCGAAGCCGCCGTGCCTGCCCAGTCCGGCGGGCGCCGGCTGCTGCCGGTCGAGCAGGGCGCCGACTTCCGCCAGCCGCCTGGCGAGACCGCGGCCGCGCCAGCACCGGCCCGGCGTCCGCTTGCGGCCGGCGGCCTGACCTTCTCCGACCCGGACCGGCAGATCTGACCGGCCCGACCATCCCCACCGTAGGCCCCTGACCTGCGACGGTTGACTGGTAGGCCCGCATGTTCAGGTGTCGCGTATTCTGCGGGCGGATCCCAACCTCGTCACGGTGAGTGGTCACACTCGCCGGGATCGTGGCGTGGTGGAGAAACAGTCTGTTTCGACCTGTGCGGGACCGCCGCAGCCGGGCTGGGACGGGGCTGTCCCAGCCCGCGTCTCAGCGGGCGTTTTTCTGGGGCTTCAAGGCGGCTGACCAGGTCTGCCCGGTGCGCCACGTCCGACCCGCATGAAAAACTGCACCCCTTGAGCACCCAAGCAAGACAAGAGGGGAAGAGTTGTGACACGACCGGTCCTGACCAGGGTCCACCGGGCGCTGATTTTGCTCGTCGCGTTGGGTGCCGCGTTTGTCGCCCTGATCGGCCTGGCCGGCTCGTACCTGGCCGTCCGCCACGTGGCCTTCGGCGTCGGGATGGGCACGTTTTCCTACGCCTTCCCGATCGGCGTGGACGTCGGCATCCTCGTCCTCCTCGCGCTGGACCTCGTCCTCACCTGGCTCCGCATCCCCTTCCCGCTGCTGCGCCCTACCGCCTGGGCCCTGACGGCGGCGACCATCGCCTTCAACGCAGCGGCGTCCTGGCCCGACCCGCTGGGTACGGGGATGCACGCCGTCATCCCGGTGCTGTTCATCATCATTTCTGAGGCGACGCGGCACGCGATCGCCCGGCTTGCGGAGCTCAGCTCGGACCGGACCATCGAGAAGATCCGGCTGATGCGCTGGCTGCTCGCTCCCCGTCAGACTTGGGCGATGTGGCGCCGGATGCAGCTGTGGGAGATCCGGAGCGTGGACGATGCGGTCCGGCTGGAGCAGGCCCGCCTCACCTACCTCACCCTGTTGAAGGACGCTCCGGTTGGTCCGAACAAGAAGCTGCCTGCGGCCGCGCGCTTGCCGGTGGATCTGCTTGAGCTGGGTGTGCCGATGGAGATCACCTACGAAGACGGCCTCGCGGCCGCCGGCGTCGCCACCCGCCCGATGGACCGGATCTTCGCCGCACGCGCAGCCGCCGACGGCCGGCCGAAGCCGCAGGCTCCGGAGAGCGCGGCCCAGCTGCCGACGGTCGCTGGTCCGCGCAAGGAGCTGACTTCAGCGGACGGCGAGATACCGTCCACCACTGCCGGGGAACGGACGGAGCCGATGCGGGCACAGTCCGAGAGTGTTGCGGGCGCGCCGTCCGGTCGGCCAGCCGCTTTGCGGGAGTCGGCGGGACAGGCCGTTGCGGGTGCGGGACCGGGCGCCGAGGCCTTTGCGGTTGCGGGCAGCCTCGGTCGGCAAACCCCGGTTCCTGCGCAGGCATATCCCGAGTCTTTGCAGGTCAGCGCACTTGCGGAAGGCCTTGCGGGCCCGGCACCGGCCCCGGTGCACGCGGTGCGGGCCGAGTCGGGACCGGACCTGATGGTCACGTACGAGCAGCCGAACGCCCCCGATTCCCGCACAGCTCTTGCGGGTGCGGGACAGTCCGAGCGGCTGGTGCAGGAGACCTCTGCAGTCCTTGCAGAGACCACCCGCACCGAAGGGGCCGCCCCCGCTGCCGACCCGGGCGAGGACGACCTGCCGACCATCGACCCCACACTGGCGGACCAAGCGCTCGCCAAGAACATCCCCTTGAAGTGGGCCATCGGCTTCGCCGTGTTGGTCGCTGAGCACGGGCGCCACCCAGGGCCCGAAGAACTCCGCCGCCACCTCTTCAAGAGCCCCTACAACCTCCGGGCGCGGGGCAAGGGCGACCAGCCGGTGAGCCTGCGCAGCGTCGAGCGCTACTACAACGACCTCAAGGACCTCTTCCCGCTCCCCATCCAGGAGGACCAGGAGCAGCTCCAGCTGGAGAACGCAGGGGTCTGACCCTCGCACCACGACGACGGTCCGGCCCCTCGGGCGCCGGACCGTTTCACTGCTGCTGCGCACGCTACGGTCAGCGGGCCGCTTCCGCCTCGTAGCGCCGGATCAGGTCCTGGCCGGCCGGACCGGAGAGCGCGGGTACAAGCGCGGCGTCGGCCACGACGGTGTGCCCCGCCATCGGCACGAACCCGGCGGCGTGCAGCGCGGTCATCAGCGACTGGTGACTCCGGCCGCCGCGCATGAACGACGGTGCGGTCGCCACGACCGCGGAGCCGCCGATCCGGGCCAGCAGCTCACCGAGCAGCAGGACATCGAGACCGGCGTTGGCCCAGGGATCGCCGACCGACAGGTGGCCGAGGATCACGTCGGCCTTCTGGGCCGTGCCCTCCCTCTGGCGGCGGCCGCGCTTGACCGCTGCGCAGAAGCGGCATCCTGTGTACTGCGCTCCGCGTGAGGCGACCCCGGCCGGACCGTGCTGAGGTGCGGGGCCACCTCCTTGCCGCAGGCCTGGCAGTGGCATCGCCACGCTTCGCCCCGCTGGCTGGCCGGGGCTCCAGCGGTTGCAGACTCGCTGTCAGCATCATGGCGACGGCGGCCGCCTCGCTCACCTGCCGTGGCACCCGAACCCCTCTGTCTGCGGATCGCGAAAGCACGCTGGCCCAGACTGTCGGGCGGGACCGACAATCCGGGCCGGAACGGGAATCCCTTGACAGGCCGGACGGGCTGGTGATTGGCCTGCGGTGCAGGACGGCCCCTTCGGTCAGAGGGGATAACCGGGGTAAACCCGTTGCCAGAGAGGTGAGGGGATCACTACGGTTATCCCATGTCTGACGATGAAGCGCGCACGCCCTTGGGTGCGAGCGAACAGGGGCGCCTTGAGCTGGCCATTGACGAACTGACATCCGCCTTTGCACGCGAACTGGCCGGGGTTGTAGGCGGGCCGAGAGTGGACGGGCCGATCGACCCGGAGGATGACAGCAGCGCGGACGAACCCGAACGCCTCGCCTACCTACGGGTCCTCAAGCACGCCGCCGGGCACCTCTCCAACCGCACCGACCAAACCGCCCTCGGACTCATCGACCGCGGAACCGACCTGGAGGACGTCGCCCAGGCCCTCGGCGTGGGCGTCCCTGCCGTGCGCAAGCGGTTTGGCTCCGTTCGCCAGGGCGAGCGAGTTGCCGTCGTCATCTCACGGCGCGATCGGGTGCGGCACGACGAGAGCGATCCCCGAGGGAGTTTCGGCGAGGTCGGCGGGTACGAGCAGTACGCGAGCGACCGAGGGGTCTGGCCCATCGGCGCCGGTGTACGGGCGCAGGCTGAGTTCGCCATCGTGGCCGTGGACGGAGTAGTCCGACGCGTCTACCGGATCGACCCTGACGGTTGGCGTGAGCACTCCCCCCGGCTTTGGGAGTTCACGGCCGTCGGGGGTGTGCCGCTCACCCCTTCCGAGATTCGGCAGGCCCAGCTCGCAGGTGACCTGCCCCTGGTCCCGGGCGACTCCTGCCCCACCCGCGCTGGCGGGGCTTACCGACCACACCGATTCCACCCGACCGCCACACCGACGCCGTACGCAGAGCTGCGGTAAGGCGGTGCTCAGCACCGTGCAGCAGCGAGCCCCGGTTCGGAAGCTGACGCCATCGATGACAAAGGAGCAAGCAGCATGACCGGTTCCGTTCCCGACGCCGTCCGCTACTTCTGCACTGCCACCCTTACATGGGACACGCAGACACAGACGCGGATGCCTGACGGCCGCACAACTCGCTACACAACCAGGCAGTGGGTTGCCACCTCTTTCCCCCGCTTCCGCGTGGACCCGCGGTCGGACCGTGAGCAGCTGACCCAGGACGTGATCCGGGATGCGCGGGATAACCTCGGAGCCCCCCACGATGCGGCCGTCGTATTCCTCTCCCTGGAACCGAACGACCTCGGACTCTCGGGGTCCGACCCGGTCGACTACCTCCGCACCGTCACGCTCGCCTGGTTCGAGGAGGCTCCGGGCCCGGACGGTCACCTGTCTCGCCAGCTGATGCAGGTCACCTCCTCCGCCCGTGTCAGCGTGGACCCGGGGTCGGACCGTGAGCAGCTGACCCAGGACGTGATCCGGGATGCGCGGGATAACCTCGGAGCCCCCCACGATGCGGCCGTCGTATTCCTCTCCCTGGA
>NZ_JBVIRY010000027.1:0-71491 GCF_055575795.1 Kitasatospora sp. NPDC034023 | reverse complement strand
TGGAACCGAACGACCTCGGCTTGGGGCGCCGGAACGGCTCGGAGCCGATCATCTGAGCGGGGAAGGACGCCTCCTCCGGCTCGGTGACGCCTGGTCGCCGCCTCGGTCGATGAGACCGGCGGGCGGAAGCCAGGGGCCGGCACTCGACGTCGCACTGAACCGGGACAGTGCAACGGGCAACGACGGTGGCTGCCGCGACGAGCCGGGAAATCTGATCGGCCGGCGGCGGACACCAACAGGGCACCGACGATCAAGCCAGGGCCCAGTGCCACCTCACGGCCCTTGGTCAGCAGGAACCTGACCGCGGCCATCGCAATGCCGATGCCAATCTGGGCAACGAGACCCCAGTACAACGCCGCCCAACCCTGAGTGGCCAGGACGGCGGCCAGACTCGCGGCCCGTCGGGCACTCCGGCCGCCGGCCCGATCGGCCGGGCGGCGGGGGCGGCCGTTATCTAGTGCTGAGCTTGGATCGGTGCAGGCCAGGGTCTATTCCCTGACTTCAGGCACGTAAGGCAGGTGTAGCTATGGCGCCCCTGCCATTGACTTGCCAATGGTAGGGGTGCCATAGTCGTGGTGTCGGGTGGACGTGCCACCCGGGGACCGAAGGGCAGCCATGAACGCCATCACGGGTACCGTCGTTGTCGACTTCTACGAGAGCGGCTGCGACCTGCTGGTTCTCACCGAGAGCGGAGAGTTCACCTTCCTCGACCGCGACGGCCTGGACGGTCCCGACGCGGGCTCGTACCCCTTCATCCGCACTCTGGAGGGCATCGAGGTGCAGATGCTGTTGGCGCGGGAGGTCATCGAGGCCAGCGACTGGTTCCCGGACGCGCTCAACGACCGCGGCGAGCTGGACCCCGCCGTGGCCGAGGAGATGGCGGGGATCATCACCGCGGACGGCATCCTGCCCGGCCGTGTCGCCAAGGCTGCCGCAGCCGGCAAGGCTTGGGCCGACTCCGAGAAGGAGACCAACCGCCTGGCCCTCGAACGCGCCCGGGCCGTCGCCGAGGTGGTTGGTTTCGCCGCCGGCAACCAGTCGGAGGCCGCCCGGCACCTCGGTCTCGACCAGTCCACCGTCAACAAGCTGGTGAAGAAGGCGGCCGCGGCCCGGTCGGCGAACGCGTGACTGGTGTTCAGCCGGAGGAGGATGGCCGGCTGGAGTGCCTGGAGTGCGGGAGCTGGTACCGGCTGCTGGCCCCGCACCTGGCCGCGGCCCACCACATGACCAGTGCCGAGTACCGCGAGGCCCATCAGCTGCCCCGCAAGCTCGGCCTGCGCGGCCGGGACTTGGCAGACCGCGCCCGCGAACAGGGCCGTGCCCGGTACGCCGCCCGAGAGGACATCCGCGCGGCGATGGCCGACGGCCGGCCCGGCGGCACCCCCCCCGGCACCGGCGGCGCAGTGCGGGGTCCCAGTGGGCGGCCGTCCCGGTCACGGGCGCGTCGCAGTGCGGGCAGGTGCGGCGCCATCCCTCGGAAACGGTGAACGCGAACACCAGCGGGCGAACGATGAGCGGCCGGCTGCGAGCCCCCAGGGCGGGCTTGGACCAGAACGGCGGGGGAGTGGTTCATCGCTCTTCTTGAACCAGCGGAGGCAACAGGGCCCGGCCGGTGGTCACCGGCCGGGCCCCAGATGGTGAGTGGGTCAGCGGACCCGGGCGGCGGGCTTGGAGGTGAGCCGGGCGATCAGCTGTTCCGTCTCGTCCTGGAGCATTCCGTCCCATCCCATGTCGAGGGTCATCTGCCGGACCTGGTCGATGACCTTGCGCACTCCGGCTTGGTTGCCTGCCCGGTGCTCGATGCGCATCCAGCTCCGGTAGAGCATCTCGGCGGCGGGCTCGACGTCGAGTCCGACGGCGACTGCCCGGCGGGCCGCCTCGATGTCGAGGACCTCGTCCTGGATGCGCAGTGTGGCCGCGGCGTGGGCGGTGTCTACGATCTGGCTGACCATCGTCTGTACGAGCGGCGCCGCCCAGGTGTGGGCGCCAGCCCCGCCGAACGGGCGGCCGCGGACGAGATCGAGCGCGGCCTCCAGGTCCAGGACTCCGGCCGCCCCGTGCGGAAGTCCGCGCTGCGCGAGGTAGCTGAAGGTGGCGTAGTCGCAGGTCACCTCGGGCGACAGGGCGTACTGCTCGACGCCTTTCGGCTTGGGCCGCAGGTACGGCTCGCTGTTGGAGTCGACGCCCAGCCGGCGCCGGAGGCGGGACATGTGGGTATCCATCGTCGACTGGGTCCACGGCGATACCGGGTCCATGTTGTTGGCGATCGCGCTGTAGCCCCGGTCGGACTTGAAGAGCAGCAGCGCTGCGAGCAACACCAGCTTCGGCTGGATCGGCGCATCGCCGATCCCGGTGATGCGTAGGGGCCCCAGTACCTGCACCTGCGGAGCGGAGCCCTCGGCCGGAGCGGGAACGTCGCGGACTACGCCCACTCGCGGCGGAACCTTCGTGAGCTGGGGGGCAGCGGCGGCGGCGGGAGCCTCGCCCGCAGGGGCCTCGGGGGTCTCCACCGGGCCTTCGGCTTGGGCTGGCATGCTCTCCTCGTCCCGCTCGGCGGCGTTCGGCTTGACCGGCTCGGCGGTCTCCGGGACCAGGGGCTCGGTGTCGGCCTGGACCGGGACGGTGGCAACGGGCACCTTCTCCTCGGCTGTCTGCGCCATGTTCTTCTCTTGTTGCTCGTCCTCGGACGTCGTCTTCGCCTCGGCAGGGGCGTCCGGCAGGGACAGGTGGCTGCGGAGAGCAGCGCCGCCCTTCTGGAGGGAGGCGGGGCCGAAGACCTTGCGGTCGGGGTCCGGGACCGTGGCCCAGGCTCCCTCGGCTGGGGTTGCCGCCTGCGCGGCGGTGGTCAGGCCGGCGGTCAGCTGCCGGTAGACCTCATCGCTGACGCGCTGGAGCACGACCTCGGCGTCCAGCGACTCAAGCGACTGAAGCTGTGTCACGAGGTTCGCGTCCAGGACCTCGGCGTCCGGGAACAGGTCCCGCGCCTGGCCAGCTGCGGGCAGGACCGCCGCAACGCGCACCCCGGCGGGGACCTTGCCGATGACGTCCGCGAACTCGTACAGCTCGTCTGGCGACGGGATGCTGGAGCACACCACCATCCACGGTTGCGGCTGCTCGCCGCCCTCGTGCTCGGCCTGGTGCACCTCGACCATCACCCGGGCCAGATCCGCGGTGGCGGCGGCCAGGCGCGGGACGAACATGCTTCGGCACTGGGGGAGGAGCTGTTGCAGCTCGAGCCCGAAGCCCGCGGTCATGATCTCGATGTGGTCGGCCCACAGAGCAGTGCCGGCCTCCATCGCGATTGCGCGCGCGACTTCGCGCACGTGCTGTTCATCGCCGTCCAGGAGTAGCACACGGGCGTGGCACAGGTCGGACAGCAGCAGGGTGCCGTCCTCAGCGGTGCCGATGGTGGCCAGGCTCGGGTAGGGGGCGGGGATGGTGCGGGCTTCGTCGGGGCTCAGCAGAACGGCCCGGTCACCGCGCATTCCCCACCAGCCGCCGGGCCGGTCGGTGAACGGGGACAGGGCCTGCGCGTCGGTGTCCTCGACCAGGATCTCCACCCTGTCCTGCTGGACTCGTGCGCCGATGATCTGCGGAAGGTCCTGCGGGTGCTGGTGGGCGAGGGTGCGCAGCGCGCGGTCCAGCAGGTCGACCAGGACGGGGGAGGAAGTGCGGTCGAGCACCATCTCGGCCTGGCTCGTTTCCTGCGGCATGGCGATCTGCTCGCCGGGGCGCCGGTCACGCTGCTGGGCGCGGCGGCGGAGGGCGAGGACGGCCAGGGCGCCTGCGCCGAGAAGGGCGGCGATCCCGCCGATGCCCTGCTGAACGGAGATCGGCGACTGGGTGGTGTCCTTATTCGAGGCCCGGGTGACCGCAGGCGGTTCGGGGGCGGGGGTGGGTGCTGCCGGGGAGATGGCCTCGGGGGCGGCCGCTGCGGGCTGGCTCGGGGCAGGGGACGGCGTGCTCGGTGGCGGTGTCGGAGCGACGGGGGGAGGGGCAGTCTCAACCGGTGCCGGGGCGGGCATCGGTGCGGACACCGGCGCGGGGACAGTGGGTGTGGCGGTCGCCGAGGCGGGGGCCGGGATCACGATGACATCCCCGGGCTCCAGCTCGTTGGGATCGGACAGATGGCGGCCGTCGGGTTGCACGGTCGTGCGAGTCGCCTCGAACATCTGTGGGTAGGCGCCTGCGTCGCCGAGCTCGCGTTCGGCGATCCCGGAGAGCGTCTCGCCTTTGTGGACCGTGACCGTGTGCTCGCTCTGGCCAACCTGGGAATCCACGGCTGGTGCGGCAGGCGCCAGGTGGGGCACCTTCGCATCGGCGGGCAGGCGAAGGACCATGCCGGGCTGCAGAAGGTCGGCCGTGTTGACCTGCGGGTTGAGGTCGGCGATCTCTTGCCACCGGGCGCCGTTCGTCAGGTAGTGCTGGGCGAGGTCCCACAGGGTGTCGCCGGCGACGACGTGGTGGACCGGACCAGCCCAGGCGTCCGGAGCCGCCGTCGGGGCCGGAACGGAGGCAGGGGCCGTGGTGGCGGCAGGTGAGGTGGCGACGACGGGCGCGGCGGAAGCCGGCTGGGGTGAGGCGAACGCGGCACCGGCGGGCAGGAGCATCGCGACTCCGGCCACCAGTCCCGCCGCAAGGCGCTGTGTGGCGCCGAGGGCCCGCACACGGGGGGCCCGCCGGTGCCGCAGGAGTGCGGTGATCTCGACGATGGTGGAGCAGGCGAAGGACAGCCAGCCGGCCCAGCCGATCAGGGTGAGCGCGCCCATGAAGAGGCTGCCGTTGTCCGGGCTGGTCAGCGCATTGGTGACGTCGGCCCAGCTCGGAACCTGGTGAGGCAGCGCGCCGGTTTGCCACAGCAGGACCGGTACGGCGACGAGCAACGCGACCAGGGCCGCGAGCGAGAGCACGCCCCGCAGGGCGGCGGTGAGGCGGGAGACGGTTCGGCGGGGCATGGGGGTTAGCCTCCCTGGACGATCAGTTTGGCGCTGCCGTGCCCGGTGACGGTCATGTCGCCGGGCCAGAAGAAGGGGTGGTAGGTCTCGGTGACGGTGACGTTGATCGACCCGTCGGCACCCCAGCTCACTGTGCCGGCGACGCCGGCGCTGCGGAGGTAGGCGACGGCTGCGCTTTGCGCGGCGTTGCGGTCGATGCTGACACCGCCGCCGGAGATCACCTTGCCGGCGTCGACGGCCTGCGCTCCGGTACGGGCCGCCTCCTGGGCGCCGGCTTCGGCGTGGTTCAGCGCCCGGAGCTTGCCGGCACCATCGATCACCAGGGCGATCAGCAGCATGATGACGACGCTCACGATCGCGACGAACAGGGAGATGCTGCCCCGGTCGCCTGCGGGGCGGCGCCGCGCAAGGATCCGCCGCAACAGCAGTTTCCAGGACGGGGGCGTCATGCTGCGGGCCTTCCGCGGTAGGCGTCGATCGACGACGTGAAGCTGCCGGTGGCCGTGGTGCTGCCCGGCAGGCCTGGGAACGCGACATCGGACAGGGCCACGGTGCAGCGGACGCTCACCGTAACGGAGGAGGGCGTGCCGAGGGGCGCCGCGAACCCGGTGGTGGGAACGGTGACCGCGAGACCGGCACAGGTGAGGCCCTGTTCCTGGAAGGTCTGCTGGGCCACGCGCACGGCCGCGGCACGGGCGGACGTCCCGTCACGCTCCAGGGAAGCGGCGCGCGCCGCGTTGCGCGCGGCGTCGTCGACGACGTTGTGGGCGAGGTGGACACGGCCTGCGGCCACGATGATGAGCAGCATCCCGAAGATCACGGGGGCGAGGATGGCCAGCTCCAGGCTGGCGCTGCCCCGGTCACCGCGCCGTCGCATGGCCGCGAGCAGCCTCTGGGTGAGCGTCATGGGGCGGTCACCCGTTCGCGGGCGGCGGAGGCGTGCTGGCGGACCGGCAGGCTGAGCCCGGGAATCCAAGTGCTGACGGTCCCGCTCACCTCGATGCGCACGGTCGGGCCGTCGCTGCCGGTCACGGACCGGTCGCTGATGGAGGAACCGGCCCGGGACAGGAAATCCTGGGCGGCGGCGGTGCCCTGACCGACAGTCCCGCCCTGGATACGCGCGCGTTCGACACCGCGCTGTGCGGCGGACAGGGCGACACTTCGGGCGTGGTACCAGAGACCGGTCTGGATGATCGTGAAGATCGCCAGCATGACGATCGGGAAGACGATGGCGACTTCGAGGCTGACCGCGCCGCGGTCCCCGCCGGGCCTGCGGCGTCGCGGCTTTCGGCGGGCCCAGGGGGCCGGGCGTGGTGTGAGCATGGACTTCTCCTGCGGGAACCGGTGAAGGGTCGGTGGACTACTTGATCGCGGCTTCCTTCTCGGTCAGCTTCGTGCCGATGTAGGCGGCCAGGCCGATCGCGGCCAGGACGAGTCCGCCGATGAGCAGCGCGAGCTCGATGGACATGCCTCCGTAGTCGCTTCCGCGGGCGCGGGCGGAGCGGGCGGCACGCAGCCGGTAGAACTGGTGGCGCATCTTCACCTGGAAGGCCTGGGCGACGGGGTCGGAGAACTCGGGCATGACGAAGGTCCTTTCGAGGGCAGGGTGAGGGCCGCGGTCAGGCGGCCATGATCTGGGTGATGGCGGGGAAGGCGATGTACAGCCCCATGATCAGGACGAGGGCCGTCACGGGGACGATCATCTTTTCGGAGACGATGTTCGCGCGGGTCTGCTCCTCGGCGAGCAGGGTGCCGCGCAGGCTCGCGGCCTGGGCGGCCAGGGTGGTGTAGACGGACGCGCCTTCCTCGCCGGCGATGGCCATGATGTCCGCGGGTGCGCCGAGTTCGGGGACGCCGAGTTCGTCGCTGAGCTGGCGCAGGCCCTCCCAGGGGGAGAAGCCGCCCAGCTCGGAGCGGGTGAGGGCATCCCTCAGGCGGACGAAGACCCAACCGTCGCCGATCGCTGCCGCCTTGTGCAGGGCTTCTGACGGTCCGGCGTCAGCGGCGCGTTCGAGACACACGAGTTCCAGGTAGGAGGCGATCCCGTATCTGAACTGGCGGCGGGCCTCGCCGGCCTCCTCCTTCACGTTCATGTCGGGCACCATCCACAGCAGCGGCGCGAGCCCGAGCGAGACCAGAGCGGGCACCGTGAACGGCAGGCTGCTGCCGGCCAGGGAGATCACGGCGGGCACCAGAGCCGGGAACAGCAGGCCGATCAGGGCGAAGCCGATCTTCTGGCCGAGGTGGTACGCAGGGGTTCGGCCCAGAAGCTCCAGGTCCCGGCGGGGCATTCGGAAGGGGCCCTCGCCGACCTGGCCGAGCAGGCGTCCTCCGAGGCGCTCCAGCAGGGAGCTTGCAGCTCGGACCGGCTTCGGGTCGAGGTGCTCCAGGCGGCGCGCGTCCATACGGCGCAGGACGTCCCCGAGATCGGGGCGCGCCCGGGTTGCTCCTGCCACGGTGACGGCCACGCCCAGGCCGGTGACCGCGCCTGCGGCGATGGCGGGTGCGTTGGCGATCACCGGTGATCACCCTCTCGGTCGGCTGCGGGCGCGAGGATCCGGGGTGCCGGCTTGGCCAGGGACATGCGGCGCATCCAGATCAGGACCAGGACGAACGCTGTTGTCAGGGCGAGCAGGAAGACATGCCCGGTGGCCGTGCTGTAGGGCTCGACGTACTTGCCGGAGACGACGCTCAGTCCGAAGACACCCAGGCAGATCAGGGCGATCCACCGTGCGTTGGCCCTCGGCTTCTCCCGGTCGGCTTCCACGGTCTCGCGCATCCGTACTTCCTCGGCCACCTGGTCCGCCAGCTTCTCCAGTGCCCGGCCCAGGCCTGCGCCCCGGTCCTCGACATGACCGATCATCAGCGCGGCGACGGCGTCGGCAGTCGCGTCGTTCAGCTCGTCGGCGAGCGCCCGGTAGGCCTCCTGCGGCCGCCATCCGGCCCCGAGCCGGGCTGTCAGCCGCGAAATCTCGGAGACCAGCTTCGGCGGGGTACTGCGCAGACTCGCCGTGACCGCGGCTTCGAGGCTGGTGCCGGCGGTGTGAATGTTGCTGAGCCGCCGGACCCACTCCTCAAGAGCCTTCAGGCGTTTGATCTGCTCGGTGCTGCCGCGTCCGGGCTGCAGGATCCACGGCATGCCGATGACCGCGGCGGCGGTCAGCAGGCCACCGAGCATCCAGGAGGACACCAACCACACGGCCAGCCCGGCGACTGCGGCCGCGGCGAGAACGAGGCGGCCGCGGCCGCGCAGCCCGGCCGACGCAGCGGCCAGGCGCCGCTTCAGCGGGCCATCGGGGCGGGCCACGGGGGGTGCGTTCGTGCCCACTGCACCTGCCACGGCCACCACGATCCCCAGCACGGCGACCGTTCCGCCGACGGCCGCGACCAGGACATCAGGGGTGATGATCACAGCTCTGCCACCGTCCGCAGCGACTTCTCCCAGGCCCCCCACGGCTGCTGCATGATGCGGCGGTCGAGACCCGCCCGCTCCAGGTCGCCGATGCACTGCGGGAGCATGTGCGGCACGGCCCGGGGCTCCCGGCGGCCGGACGGCTCGTAGCGGGGGCCGAAGATCGTCTGGCGGGACGGGATTCCGCGTTCGCCGACCCCGGTGATCTCGACGATGTGGGAGACGAACCGGTGCCGGCTGCCGCCGATGGCTGTCTCGTCGACCAGGCGGATGAAGACGACGAAGTCCACGGACAGCGCGATCTTCCGGTAACCGGACTCGGCGCTGAGACCGGCCTCCTCGACGAGCTCGACCAGCCGCTCGATCGTCATCTCCGCCGACTTTGCGTGGATGGTCGCCATTGACCCGCCGTCGCCGCTGTTGAAGGCCTTCAGCATCGGCAGCGCCTCCGCACCACGGACCTCACCGACGAGGACCCGGCGCAGCGACATGCGCAGCGACTGCACGAACAGGTCGGTCAGGGCCACCTCGCCGATAGGACGGCCGTCGGGGCCGCGCTCTCCGTTGCCCAGTCGGGCTTCCAGGGCCACGACCTCGGGAGCGTTGGGATCCTCGTGCAGCCACAGCTCGAAGCTGTCCTCCAGGGTGCCGATCCGCTCGCTCCGGGGGATTTCCAACGCCATGGCGCGCATCAGGCTGGTCTTGCCCGCGCCCATGCTGCCCGCGATGATCACGTTCTTGCGGGCCCTGACTGTGGCGGCGAGGAAGGCTTCCAGCGTGGAGTCGAGCGTGCCCCAGGCCCGCAGGTCGGCCAGCCGCTGGGAGCGGGTGCGGTGACGCCGGATCGCGACGTGGGTTGTGTCGCTGATGAAGGCGGTCGCCGCGAGCCGGGAGCCGTCCGCGAGCCGGGAGTTGAGCATGGGAGTAGCTGACGTGAGGGTGCGCTCGCCCTGCCCCTGCGTGCGTACGACCTGGTTGATCAGGGAGATGAGCTCCGCCTCGGACTCCGCGACGGGGCCGACCTCGCGGGAGGCACGGTTGCGGTAGTCGACGCGGACCTCGGTGCCGCGGATCAGGATGTTCTCGACGTCCGGGTCCTCCAGCAGGGGCTGCAGGCGTCCGGCCTGGAAGAGCTCCTGGAGGACTGCCTTGCGGACGGCCTGTTCCCCGGCTGTGGTGAGGGCGGCCGCGGTGGCGGCGTAGTCGGTGGCCCATACGCTGACGACGCTGGTGACCAGTGACTGGCCCAGCTGGAGCCGGTCGTCCCGGGACATGCCGGGGGACTCGGCGGTGGCGGCGGCCAGCCGCTCGGCGACGAGGGACCTCAGCTTCGCGATCTCCCCGTACGGCACGGGTAGCGCGTCGGCGTCCGTGACGACCACTGGCCCTGGCCGGATCTCGGGAGTGACCGGACCCGGGCGGACCGGGGCAGCGGAAGGCGCCTGCTGCGGGGCGGCCGGGCTGACGACGCGCCAGCCCTGTCCTGCCTGCCCCGCCAGGAGTGCGTCGCGGAACCGGGCCGTGCGGGAGCCGCCTTCCTCCACATCAGCGGAGGGAGTGATGAGGTCAGACACGCGCCACCTCCTGGGCCGGCCTCGGAGCCAGCTGCACTCGGCGGCGGGTGGCATCGAGGGTGAGCTGCTCGTGAGCGGTGCGCGAAGCTCGGATCAGCGGCGCCAGCTCGAACCGGCCCCGCACCGAGCCGCCCGAGTCGAGCGCCGTGGCAGTCGCGAGGTCATGAGGAAGGGTCGCCACCACCGGGACGTTCAAGGCATTTGCGATCTGGCTGGCCTTGAGCGGGCCGTCCTCGATCACCACGAGCCGCAGTGCACCGGAACCGGCGCCCTGCCGGTCGAGGTCCTCGCGCAGCACCCGGATCACGGGGGCGGCCGTCGCCACCGACTGGGTGCTGGCGCGGACCACGAGCAGGACCAGGTCAGCGCGGCGCAGCAGCGGCGCGGGGGAGTAGGTGGAGCTGATACTCGTGGCTGACTCGACGACCACGCGGCCGGCGTCGACCAGGACGTCGTAGCCGTCCTCCTCCATCACCCGCAGAAGGCGGTGCAGCGGATCCCAGGTGCCGGCCAGGGACGGGGTCTGGGTCGGATCGGTCAGACCGGGCAGCAGCAGCCGCTGACCTGCCTGGTCGAGCGGCACGAGGTGCTGCTCGAAGACCTCGGCGAGGGTGCCGTCCCGCTGGGCGGTTGCCAG
This sequence comes from Kitasatospora sp. NPDC034023, assembly GCF_055575795.1. Taxonomy (NCBI): domain Bacteria; kingdom Bacillati; phylum Actinomycetota; class Actinomycetes; order Kitasatosporales; family Streptomycetaceae; genus Kitasatospora; species Kitasatospora sp. NPDC034023. The sequence continues at coordinate 60,913 of NZ_JBVIRY010000027.1, read as the reverse complement.
GCGGTGCAGGCCGGTCGCGGCAGTGGGGTGCCCCTGAAGGTATCCCGTTCGGATGGTCCCGCCGGCCGGGTCGCACTCGGCCAGCAGCGTCCGTTTCGGGCTTGAAAGCGCCAGAGCCAGCGCGGTGGTGGTGACTCCGCACGACTTCGCGGAAACCATGGCGGCGAGCATCAGGGCCTCGCCTTCAAGACGAGGGCGATGCGGCCCGTTGCCGCCCACGACGCGACGACCGGACTGTCCACCGGGCTGACGGCGAGGTCGACGACGCGTGCCCCGTTGGCGTCCGGTTCACCGACCTGCAGCACGACGGCGCCGATCGTGGACGGGCGTGCGGTCGGGGCGCCCTTGTCGTCCTGCGGCCCAGGAGTGGACACGACCTGGACCTCGTCGCCGGCCTGCAGAGATTGGGCAGGCGACTGGCCGGCCTTCGTGAGGACTCCGACGGTGTCCTTTCCGGCCCGCAGCGGCTGGCCGGAGCGCACCGAGGCGTCAGTGACGAGCGTGCCGGCCGGAAGGTCCGCGGCCGCGGCCTTCCCGAGGATGTCGTGGGCGCGGGAGACCGGAACCGGGTGCAAGGCGGGGTCCGCGATGACGAAGGCCGACCTGAGGTCGTCGGCCGCGATGACCTTCCCTGCCGGGATGGGGTGCGCCACGGCGATCACCTCCACCCGGTGGGCGGCCTTGAGGTTCACATAGGCGGAGGACAGGCCGCCGACGGCGACCAGGGTCACGCCCAGCGCGATGAGCGCCGGCCGACGGCTCCGGCGCGGCCCCGGGTCTGCCACGGGCAGCGGCCCGGACTGCTTGTCCTTGGCGGCGTCACCGGCCGGGGCGCGCCGCGGCCTGGTCAATGTTGAAGCCATTCGAAAACCTTCAAGTGTCAGATGAGTTGACGACGTAGCGGTGCCGCGCGCGCCTACTGCGTGTTCAGTGCCTGGGCCTCGGCGATCGTCACCGCAGTCGCCGACTGGCGGTCGGTGGTGATCCGCCCGCCCTGGCCCGTGGTCGCCGTCCAGTCCACGACCCATTTGCTCGTCGCGTTGATCGCGTACTGGCCGGCCTTGGTGTAGGTGTGGCCGCACTCGGGCTGCGCGGCGCCGTACTCGGGCAGGTAGGGCTTGCCAGGGCTGCGGCAGGTTTCTGTCGCGCCGTCGCCGGTGGTCCAGATGATGCGGTCCACGTGCGCGGTCGCGGTCACCGTAATGCCACCTGCTGACACCGAGGCCACCTTCGGGCCCCAAGTCGTGTCTTTGACAGCGGTCCACAGCCACACTGGCAGCCCGACCAGGCTCGTCGAGCCCGGTTTCGGGGCGATGCCGATTTCCGCCCCCGTCAGGCGCATGCTCTCGACGGCCTGCTGCGCCAGCTGAGCCGGGTCGACCATGCCGCCCAAGCCGGGAGGGGGAGTGGCGCTGTAGATGTCACCGCTCATCAGCTCAGCACCCTTGGCCAGGCACGTGCGGCTGTACAGCGCCCCCTGGCCGGGCTGCCAGTCGGCCGGGGTGCCGGCCGCGATCTTCCAACGGATGCTGTCCGCCGGAGGCTGAGGGTCCAGGGCCTTCCAGTAGCAGCTGTCGTTCGGGTTGAACCACCCGTACTTGTCGACGGAGCAGGCGACCTCGGCGCCGTCGATGACGCACCGTGCGCCTCCTCCGCCTCCGCCGCCTCCGCCACCGCCGCTCGGACCGCCTCCTCCGCTGCCGGGCTTCGTCGTTCCGTCACCCGCGTGGAGATCACAGTCGAGCACGTTGGGCGGGCAGCCCGTACCGGCGTCAGCCCATGCCGCCGAGGCCGGCAGCATCACGGCGGCCACCGACAGGACCCCGGCGGCCACCGCCGCCCGGGCGGGTCTCAGCACGACTGCTCCCGGTCGATCGCCGACTCGCCAATCAGCCACTGGCCGTCGATGCGCTGCGCCACGGAGTTGTAGACGTGCCGGTGGACGCCGTCCGTCTCGCTGGGCTTGCCGGTGGTCTTGTTGGCAGGCAGGAAGTCCGTGCTGTCGATGCAGTCGCGGATCGTGACACGGGGAGGCATGGAGGCCAGATCCACAGCCTGAACCTGCGGGTTCAGTTTGGGCTGGCCCTTCACCACGAGGTTGTTCTTGGTGTAGTAGGCCACGGCGATCTTGATGTTGGCGAGCGCCTTGTCCCGGGTGTACGTCTCCAGGTTGTCGACCCCGTCGAGTGAGCCAGCGTTGTACGCCTTGACCGTTACGTCCCACATGCCCTGGTAGGCCACCAGCGCGGCGGTCTTCGCGTCAGCCGTCGGGTCGGCCGTAGGCGTGGGCGCCGGAGAGGGCGGGGCTGCTGCGGTCGAAGGGCTCGACGGTGCCGCCTCCTTGTGCGGTGACGATGAACAGGCCGTCAGCGCCACGGATCCTGCGACCAGGGCGATGCACACCAGACCCTTGCGTCGTAGCGCACGTGCCACGTGAACCCCCTCGATGTTGTTCGGTCTCGGACCAATCTCGAGCGGACCGCTCGTCAAGTGGAGTGGCCCCCCATCCCCTAACCCCGCGGCCCCCTGTGGCGTCACCCTCGCGGGCTCGGCCGGCGGCGGTGAAGGCGGCCTGCCGGCCCCCTGGGGACGGAGAAGTCGCTGACTTCACAGTGGTACCGCTCCGTCACAATAAGCCAGTTTCGGCCAAGATCCCAGAGCTATTTTGCGTGTGTGCTGACCGAGGCAGACGACATCTCCTGTAGCTGGCAGGAAGGTTGCGGCATTTGTCTCAAGCGCGCCCGCTTCTGCCGTAGCCGACCTCGGGGCGCCGTGCCCTTCGACAGCCAACCATCGTGGCTTGAAGCAGCCGCTCTGTCCTGAGTACACGTACTCAGAACAGAGCGGACACCGGACCATGCCCCCGACAACGTGCGGCCAGGGACCGTCGAACCGCATGCTCAGGCCGACCCAAGGACGGCTGGAACCGCACGCGGCCCGACCCCAGGACTGTCTCCAAAATCACCTATTCAGCCCACCCTGCAGGCCGTCCAGGACTACTTGCGCTGGGGCCTGCCCGCCCCACGCCGGCCCTGCCGACCCGCCCGGCCAGCCCCGGCCGCGACCGGTGCGCTCTGCGCACCGCCGTCAGGCGCCGCAGGCTTCTTCGCCGACGCGTCCGCAGGCTGCTTCCGATCCGCCTGCAGCTGTGTCCCGTCCGCAGCAATGAGCGGCTCGGGGCCCGTGAACTGGAGCACCACGTCATCCTGAGCCGCCGCCCTGTCCAACAGCTCCCGGAGGCTGCGCGAACCCATCCGCTCGTCCGCCGCCTCGACCATCCCCGCCACCTTCTTCGGGCGGTAGTACGTCGAGAACAGCTCGGAGACCTGAACACCCTGCACCCGCAGCGGACCCACCCGGTTGCCATCCGCGGTCACCTGCACGTAGTGCCAGAACCGGGGAAGATCAGCGATCTGACCGGGCGACACCGCGCCGTGCCACTCGTCGGCCACCGCGCGCACCGCCGACATCGAGCCCGACGTCGTGCTCACCACGCTGGAGTTCTGCATCACCGACTCCCGCGTCGTCTGGCTGATCCGGCCGAGCAGCTGCGCCATCACGTGCAAGCGGCCCTTGAACTTCCTCAACTGCTCGGAGATGGCCGCGAAGGTCGGCCCACCCGCCGGGTCCAGCGAGATCAACTCGTCGGCGAACGCATGGAACGGCCGACGCGCGTCCTCCTCCAGGTCCCGCCGCGACAGACCCGCGCGCAGCAGGTCCTGCATGATCATGCTGACCAGCAGCCGGTCCGACGGCCCGGTGCCCTCCAGGCACAACCACACGATGTGCCCCCCGTCCATGGCCTCCCGCAGGTCGTACGTCCCCACCGGCGACCCCAGAAACGCCCGCGTCACCTCGTTCGCCGCCAACCGGTCGATCGGGTTCAGCACCGGACCCAGTACCTCCGCCACCTGGTAGGCCGCGAACGTCGACCGCCACCACTTCCGCTGCTCCGGGCTCAAGTGCTTGATCAGCGCGTCCCGCCACTCCTTATCCGTCAACAGTGTCCGGACCTGCAGCAACGTCGCCTGAGCGTCCGGCCGACCAGCCTCGATGGCCCGCTGGTTGTGCACCACCAACGCCTCCACCGCCTTCGTCACAATGGTCAACGCACGCGGCGCCGCCGCATCACTCCAGCTCAACGACGTCGCCAACGCGTCCACCGCCGCCGTCACCACCCGGTTCACGCTGCGCCCCGGCTCCATCGCCAGGATGTTCCAGCACGGCAGTACCGCCCCGGGCTGCTCCGCGCGCGCCAGGTCGACCCGGCGCACGCGGTCGGCGAACACGGGGTGCGCCAGGTAGGGCGCCGCCGTGGTCCAGCTGTCGCCGTGCGGGTCCACGAACATCACGCCGAACCCGGCGGCGGCCAGAGCGATCGCCCGGGTGAGCGCGGTCTCGGTCTTGCCGTAGTTGGACTTTCCCAGCGCCATGGAGAAGAGGAACTCCTCCTCGCGGGTGGCGATCACCCGGCTGCTGCCGTCGGAGTTGATGAGCCGACCGTGCGGCACGAGCGGCTCACCCGGGACGTAGTCGGGCAGCTCGGAGGCGAGGATCGGCATGACCGCGTGGGCGGTCGGGGGCTTGAGAAGCCCGGCCAACTCGCCGACGTGCAGCCAGTTCGGCTTCCGGGGGGCCACCTGCCCGCTCGTCCACCTCCGGTCGAAGGAGGCCCGCCGGTGCCAGCTGTTCGCGCCCCAACTCCACTTCAGGAACGACCGGCCGTCCACGCCGAGTCGACTGTCCTGGCCGAACACGTCGAGTCCCGCGCTGAGGCGCTCCAGCAGCTGCCGGGCCCGACCCTCGCTCTGCGAGGCGCAGCGCACCAGCAGCTGGATGCGCACCAGGCCCGTGTCGCTGTGGAGACGGCCCAGCGCCTCGGCCGGCTCGACGGCCCGCGGCCGCGGGGTGGGCATCCGCGCCGACGGTGACTTCGCCTTCGGGTCGAGGAGGCTGAGGAGCTGGTAGCGCAGCGAGTCCTCGGCGTCGGCGGCGACGATCGCCGCGTTGCGGGCGGCCTTGCGGGCGGCCTTGCGGCTGTTCTCGTGCGCCTCGTGCATCAGCCTCCAGCGGCGCAGCTTCATCTGCCAGGCGGGAATGGACTGGATGTCGAGGACGACTTCGGCGAGGTCGCCCTTCTCGGAGCGGATGTCGGCGACGGCGTCGATCAGCGGCTGCAGGGGGTCCGGGTTCAAGGGGACCTCGCGCAGCGCGGCGGAGGGACGTCCCTTGAGGATGAACTCGGCGCGTACGGCGTGCAGACGTTCGTCCGGCTCCGGCTTCGCCAGGTTGACCTTTTGGCCCTGGGCCTTGGCGGCTTTGGCTTCGGCGCGCCGCTGCTTGGCCTCGGCCTTGAGCCGCTTCCGCAGCGCCTTGTCCTTGTTGTCTCGCAGGTCCTTCGCTGCCTGCTCGGCCACGGGGTCCGGCGGGGCCTCGGCTTCAGCGACGTTCACCTCCTGGAAGCGGCTGTCGCTGAGCAGGGTCGCGGCGGCCTTCGGTCCCTCGATCGCGTACTCCAGGGGGACAGTGCCGTCGGCGCGCAGGTGGAGGCGGACCCGGCGGGCCCCTCTCGGCGCCCACCACGGGCCCTTGCCGGCCGCGCGCATCAGCAGCGCCGTCTGCCGCCAGATGTCCTCGGCGCTCGGGTCGAACCTCCGACTGGGCGTCAGGACGAATCGGCTGCGCAGCGCGAGCGCACGGCGGGTGAGGAACTGGTGGAGCAGCCTCGCGGCGATAGCCGGAAGAACCAGGATCGCCAGGAGCAGCCCGGAGTGGTCCCCGCACCAGGCGGCCGCGTCGGCCAGCCAGGAGAGCACCGACTGTGCGGCGTGCAGGGCGGTGAGCAGGATGGTGTTGTCGTGCTTCGCGGGGGCGGGGTGGTTCATCGGACCGGCTCCCAGGTGCTGGCGGTGCGGGTGAGGTGGACGGTTGCGGGGCGGTGGTCGCCATAGGAGCCGGCGGGGGTGGTGCCCACCCACAGCAGATCCACCTGGACCCGGTCCGGCCTGTCCTGCTCGGTGTGGGCGGCGGTGGCCTGGATGCGCACGTTGCTGTAGTAGAAGGAGGCGGCGGGGCTCTGTTCGGCGGGGAAGTAGCCGGGCCAGCGGCTTCCATCCATACCTCGCCGGCCAGGTGTGTGAGCTGGGCGGCGTCGGCGGCGGGGAGGTCGCTGGGGCGGTCGCGGGTGAACGCGGCCTGGATGGCCGCGTCCCCCTCGGGGCCGTCGCCGGCAGCAGCGATTCCCGAGGGCATGGAAGCGGCTGGGGGCTGGATGCTCGCCGACGGCGTGCTCGCGGAGACGACGGCCGGAGCAGGAGCAGGAGCTGGTGTTGCGGTGGCTGGAGAAGGTGCCGCTGTCGGCGACTGCTCCCTGCCGGCGGTGACGGGCGGTGCGGGCTCCTTGGCGGCCGGCGCTGTCGTCGCGGGGGCGGCAGCCGGGGGCGGGGTGAGCGCTCCAGGGACCAGCAGGGCCAGACCCGTCACCAGCAGCAGGGCGGCGCCCAGAGCAGGCAGGAAGACAGGGTGTTTTGACATGATTTGAGGTGATTCCTTCACTGGATGACCCGGGCTCCGCCGGCGTAGTCGTAGCTCCAGACCGCGGCTTGCTTCACGTGGTCACCGGGCTTGGGGGCGTTGATCATCTGGCCGCCGCCTATGTAGAGGCCGACGTGGTAGATCCCCTCCGAGCCGTTGCCGAAGAAGACCATGTCGCCTGGTTGAAGGGCGGCGATGCCGGCGGAGACGGGGATCCGCTGGCCGATACCGGCCTGCTGGTCCGCTGTGCGCGGCAGGTGCACGCCGACCTTGCCGAACGCGAACAACATCAGGCCGGAGCAGTCGAACCCCAGGACCTTGGAGCCGTCCTGACCGCCCTTCGAGCAGCAGACGCCGTACGACTTTCCCTGCTCGTTACCGCCGCCCCAGGAGTAGTCGACGCCGATCTGGCTGGCAGCGGCGTTGATGACCTGCTTGACCGTGTCGGAGACGTCGCCGGTCGGGACGCTGCTGCCGAGGCTGGTGTACTGGTGGATCCAGCCGATCACCTCGTCCACATACGCGGACGAGTAGTTGTAGGAGTAGATGGCCTTCTTGAGCTGCTCGATGTCGGTCAGGTCTCGGCCGTCGCCGCACAGGTAGAGGGCAGTCGCAAGGCTCTCGTCGTCCGCGTTATTTGGGTTGGCGCCGCCGCCGGGGCGTACCCGGTCTGCGTACCCGGCGAAGGTTGCGGGGAGGAACTGCATCGGGCCGACCGCGTGGTCGAACTCGGTGTCGCCATCCCACTTGCCGCCGTCCGAATCGCGAACTGGCGTCGTGTTCCCGCCCTTGCCCGAGCCGTCCAGCCGCAGGCCGATGATCGGCGGCGTGATGAGTCCGTCGTCAGCGATCTTGTGGCCGTCGGCATGGTCCGACTCGACCTTGCCTATCCCTGCGATCACCTGCCAGGCCATGCCCCTGCAGCCCGGGACCAGCGTGGACATCATTCCGGCCGCCCGGACGTAGGCGGTCATCATGCGGGCGGGGATCCCCCCGACCGACGCCACCGGCGCGGTGGAGCCCGGGTCGGCCGGGTCCACCTCGCTGACCAGGGCAAGCGCGGGCACCACGACGACCAGCGACAGCAGCAGCATCCCCAGGCACCCTGCCTTGCGGAAGGACTTCACCGCTCGGTCCCGCCTTCCCTGTCGTTGGCAGGTCCCCCGGCCGTGCCGGGCTCCGAGTAGCCGATGCGGCGGCGCAGTGCCTCCAGTGAGGTCCCGCTCGGTTCGCGCAGTACTTCCGGGCTGACCCGGCGAAAGACCGCAGGGTCCATTCCCGCCGACAGCCCGTCGAGGATTTCGCCCGTGGATGTGTCCACCAGCAATGTCCCGTCCACCACCACAGCGGGCGTGGGGAAAGCACCGGGGCCCAGTGCGCCTCGCAGGTCGGACGGACCGGTGTCGACCGCGGCGGAACTGAAGTCCTGCGCGTCGGCGGCGGGGTCGTCGGCAGGCTGCGGGGCTGCCGGTCGGCCAGCGTGCAGCACGGTTCCACTGGGGTTGGAGCCGGCCTCGTAGAAGGGGTAGTCGTCGCCGCGGCCGCGGGCGTGCTCCCAGGGCTCGCCGGCGCGGGTGTGCCGGGGACGTTCGGGAAACGCGGCAGCGGTGTCGGTGACGTCCTGGCCGTGCAGCAGGTGGGCGGCGGCGACCAGCGGGGCGGCGGCGAGACCGGGAGCGTGGACTCGTCCGGCGATCGCTGCGGCGTAGTAGGCGTAGTTGTAGCCGGTCTTGACGGCGTTGTAGCCGCCCTTGGCGATCTTCCCGGCTGTCACGACGTCCTTGGACCAGTCCTTGAGGCCCGCCTTCTCGTCGCCCCACCAGCTCTTCGCTACCTGGGTGTAGTGGGCGACCTGGTCGTCGACCTTGTTCCACATCCGGTCATTGGCGCGGTTGACGCGCTCCCAGGTCGCGGGCAGGCCGACAGTGAGATCGAAGCCCAACTTCCCGGCCTGGCCGCCCCGGATGGCCAGGCGGCCGACCCGGGTGCCCAGCAGCCGGTTATGCAGGACGTGACCGAACGGAGTGACCTCATTGCGCGGATCGTGCAGGATCTGGCCGTTCTCGTCCACGACCATGGGGCCCTTGCCACCCTCGGGCTTCATCCGCCTGGCGAGCTTGTCCGGCGGCAACGGGTTGCCGACGACCAGCTGGTGGGCCATACGGCCGGGCAGCGCGAGGGCCGACATGCCGCGGCGCAGCTCGCCTGCCGTACCGGCGAGCATCGTGCCGGCGCTCATGGGGCCGAGGCCGGGGTCGGCGAGCGCGCCGAGCCCCTGGGCGATACCGGCTTTGCGCATCAGGGCGGCGTGCGCGGGGGAGCCGCCGCCGAACATGCCGCCGCCGACTCCGAGTCCGAGGCCTCCCGCTGCGCCGCCGTAGCCGCCGGGCGCGAGCCCGCCCATGGCCTGGGACATCGCCAGGCCCAGCCGGGCGTCCTCGCCGGACATGGAGGAGCCGCCGATCCTGGCGTAGCGCATGCGGGTCGCGAAGCGCTCGCCCACGCGGCCGGCCGCCGCCAAGATCCTGCGGTGGGATACCAGGACCACGAGCGCGAAGCCGTCCAGGATCAGCAATCTTTGGATCATGACGGTCTGCTGCGGGGAGTTGAGGATGCCGTCGGCGCCCAGGGCGAACATCGGGAGCATCGTGGAGACAGCGAACTCGGTGACGATTCCGGTCATGAAGACGCCGCTCCACTGCCAGGCCGCCCTCCTGTTGCCGCCGGGCAGCATCGCCCAGATCAGGGCCACGGGCGTCATGGTGGCGGCGATCACGTCGGCGAACTGGCAGCCCAGGTGGACCAGCGCCATGCTCAGCACGACGATCGCCACGATCAGCACGGCCAGCAGTACCAAGGCCACTCCGGCGGTTCGGTCCCAGTCGGAATTGACCGCGAAGTTGTAGACGTCCTTGCCTTCCTGGCCGTGGCCGTCCTTCAAGTCCTTCTTCAATGCGTCCCACCCGTTGGACCCGTGGTCGCAGGCCACGTCCGAGCCGGGAAGCGGCAGCACGTCGTCGCAGTTGCCCTTGGTGGCCATCTGCCCGTGGATGTAGCGGTCGTGAGTTCCGGCCAGCCAGCTGCCCTTCTGCGGGATCTGGCCGTACTGCAACAACTCGAACGGCTGCACGACCAAGGTGCGAGTCATGATCACCCGCATCGGGCACGACGGGTCGTCCTTGTCCTTGTCCGAGCTGCATCCCGGGTCGGTGCCGTTGATGTTGGCTGTCATCTGGCCGACTTCGTGCGCGGCCAGCTGGCTCTGCGCGAGCGGGCCCTGGGGGCCCAGGATCGAGTGGGGGGAGAGCGCGGGCAGGGTGACGGTCGTGGCGAAGAGCAGGGTGAGAGCGATCTCGCCGAAGCCGCGGCCGATCTTTCCCCGCATCACCAGGATCAGGCCGACGGCGAAGCCGGCCGAGAGGAAGAGGGTGTAGAGCCGCAGGTCGTTGCCCATGAGGCTGTAGAACGCCTTGCTGAGCCGCTGGGCGGTCTCGACCAGCGTGGACACGACCGGGAAATTGAACACCCAGTGGCTCGTCCAGCACATCAGGCCGACCAGCAGCCGCACGATCGCGAAGCCACCGCCGATCAGCAGGTTGCACACGTGCGATCGGATGTCCGTGGCCCCGCCGGGATCTGACTTCAGGTCGTAGGAGTCGAGCGGAGCGCCTTCGGAGGACTCGACGTTGAGCGGGGCGAGGATGCCGCCGGTCTCGGGGGTACCGTCGTCGGCCCCCGCGAGCTCGGCACCGGCGAGCATGAACAGCACCGTCATCCCGATGGTCATCAGGACCGTCCGGCGGCCCGGCCAGTACGCGGCCAGCCAGCCGCCCGCCGTGCGCGCCCGCCGCCGGACCGCGCCAGACAGGGCCTGAGCCCGGCGGACCGCGTCCGCCCACCTGGTTGCGCGGGTCATCGGGCACCCGCCGTCTCCAGCACCTTGCCGCGTCCGGCCAGCGAGGTGTCCTTGCCCGGGGTGGTGAAGATCCCCGCGTAACGCGCGATCCGCGGGACGATCACCTGGATCTGACCGATCCGGCCGCGGCCGTCGTGCAGGAGCATCTCGCCGACCCGCCGCCGGTTGCCGGTCGGGGACAGGCCGGTGACCAGCTGGACCAGCGACTCGTCCTCGCTGGGCAGGTTCAGGAACGCCAGGCCGCGCCGTGCCATCGCCTCATCGCCGGTGCGGGCGAGTAGCCGGTAGGTGATCAGGCCCTGGATGGTCTCGTCCCCGAGGTCGAGCGCGTCGTGACCGCCCAAGTACATGCCCGCCCAGTGCTTTCGGCCGTCGTGCGCGAGCTCCTTGACCAACGCGTGGCCCTCCGTGCTGCTGGTGAGCCAGTAGCACTCGTCCATGACGACCGGGCAGAACCGGGTGCGGTCGGAGAACGCCACGTGACGGGAGATCGCGGCGATCACGTACAGGACCGCGCGGCCGATCAGGGCCTCCAGCGGCTGGGTGCGCAGCACCTCCGGCCGGGCCAGGGCCTCGCGCGGAGGCAGCGTCAACCCGGAGGTCGTGAAGACGACCAGGTCCCCGGCGAGGTTGCCCAGGTCCAGAGCAGGCAGGGACGGATCGAACAGCATGGCCGCGAGCGGGCGGTCCGAGACGGTGTGCAGCAGGTCCAGCACCTCGGCGGCCGCGTCCCCCCTCGGGCCGCTCTCCTGAGAGATGGCCTCCAGCTCGGCCAGGACCAGACCCATGTACGGGCGGGGCGCGGCCGCGGCGGCCTTGACGGCCCGGCTGACCGCCGCGCCCTGCAAACTCATCGGCTCCAGGCACAGCTGGAGGTTCAGGTAGGACAGCGCCGCGGCCTCGCCCTGCGCCGGCGGAAGGACGCGCAGCGGGTCGATGCTGACCTCGGCGCGCGCGGCGTCGATCACCTGGCTGCGCCCGGGAGCAGCGGTGCGGGCGAAGTCCGCCCATTCGCGCTGAGGGGTTCGGTCGATGACGATGGCCCGGTGCCCGCGGTCGACGACGTCGGCCGTCAGCCGCTTCAGCAGCACCGACTTGCCGGATCCGAGATCGCCGATCACCGCCAGGCTCGCGGCGGCGTCGCGCAGCGGCGCGCTGGCCAGGTCGAGCAGCACCGGCCGGGTGGTGCCGACGTCCAAGCTCTGGGCGATCATGCTGCCGGTGCCGTCGCCGATCTCACCGCTCGTCAAAGGGCCCGACAACGCGAAGTCCTCGCTGAGCTGGTACTGGGTGCACTCCCTGGCCCGCCACGCCGGGGCGGCGCCGGGCAGGCCGAGCGCGAACAGTCTCTCCTGGCCGCCCCGCGGCCGGATGACGCCGTAGTCCGCGCCGGTCAGCCGGGCCTTGAAATTACGGGCGCGCTCGTCGCACTCCTGCGGGGTCGGGCCCCACACGGTGAGCACCGTGCGGGACTGCACCTCGCGCTCCACGCTGGTGCGGCCCAGCCGGGCCTCCTGCTCGCCGAGCGTCTCGACCGCCCCGTAGATGGTGTCGGGCGCGCCGGTCGGGTGCGCCGCCCACTGATCGGCCTGGTCGACCAGCTCCTTCTTTTTCCGGGCGATCTGCCGGCGGGCCTTGGCCGAATCCACGATCGTCAGGTCGATCACCGCGTCGACCGGGTACTCCAGCCTCTCCAGCTGCGCGAGGATGTCCGCGCTGGACTCGATCACTGCCTCCGGGATCTCCTCCAGCCCCATGTGCGACTGGTAGCCGGTTCCGTCCTCGGTCTCGACCTCCAGCCACAGCTGGCTCAGCGCGCTGCCGTCGAACCGGCTCGCCAGCCACCGCCGGACGCCCACCCACAGGCCTTCGCCCTGCTCCCGCCCCTCGGCCTGGGCGGCCGCGTCGCCGCCCTCCAGCACCCGGACCTGGCCCAGGCTCGCGTAGCTGGGGCTGCGCAGCTGCGCGCCGACGAGCTTTCCGCCGCGCTGGCGGCTGACCTCGGCGTCGGCCAGCAGCGGCTCGGCCTGCCCGCGGTGCACCGCGTGCTGGTGCATCCACACGATCTCGGCGGGCCGGGCGGGCCGGATCTGCAGGCCGCCACCGAAGCCGGTCTCCAGCTGCCGGGCCACTCCCCTATATAGGGTCACCTCGCTCTCGGGCACCGGAGCGGCCGCAAGCCCGGCCTGCTCCTCGACCGCGGTCCACATCGCACCCCGGGCCTGCGCCCACTGCGCCGCCCGGCCCGGAGCCTTCAGCGGCACCGCCAGCCACAGCGTCCGCCGGTGCATCTCGCTGCCCTCCAGCATCGCCTGCGAGATACGGGCGATCTCCTCCGCCTCCGGGTGGGCGTCCAGGTCCACCCCGGCCGTCATCCGCGCAGCGACCTCCCACGGCTCGACCCGCGCGCACAGCGAGTACAGGCGCGCCGTCCCGCTCAGGGAACGGACCAGGGCGGTGACCCGGGAGAGAACCTCCTGGCGCTCCAGCGCCGAGGCGTAGCGGCTGCCGATCGGCTCGATGCGCCACACCGCCCACACCGTGCCGGACACGGCCCACACAAGGTTGTTGTGGATGTGCCTGATCGCGACCCTCATGGCCGGTCCTCCCTCGTGGACGTCGTGGACGTGGTGTCGGTACGCGCCGCTGCGGCGGCGAGCATCTGCTGAAGGGGTGTCATCGCCGTCCCCGGCCGGGCCGCGGCGGGCTGCGACGCCGGGCTTGCCCGGCGGGCCGGGGCGGGGGATGGCTGCGTGGCCGGTGACGGCGGCCTGCTCTCGGCCGGAGCCCCGGCCGACTCGCTCTGCGGTGCGACGTCGTCGTCTTCCCGGATGCCGAAAGCGCCGGTCATGACCACCGGGCGAAAGCTGCGCACGGCCCGGCCGTTGATCCGCCCGCGCTTGGGGGCGGCGGCCATGGACAGTGCATCGGCCAGGGCAGCGACCGGGGAGCGGCCGGCGATCCGTGAGTGCCGCGCGGCCCAGATGCCGAACCCCCAGGCCACGACCGGAACCGGTCCCAGGACCGGCGCCCACCAGGTGGCCGTCTTGATCAGCAGGAAGGCGCCGATCGCCGCGACCGCGAGCTGGGGCGGGGTGTACGGACCCATCGGGATCCGCCAGTCCCCGAGCTTGCCCAACACCCACGGGTGCCTCCGCGCGCGGGTGTACGAACGGCCGATCCTGGGACGCGCGGCCCCGCTCACAACGCGCCCTGGAAGGCAACTGTCGGAAGCGGGGGAGCACCGATGCTCGGGTCACCGGGGATCTGCACCGAGGTCTTGCCCGGGTCCTTGTACTCGGTCTGGAACATGTCGCTGATCACGAACCGACCCGCGAAGATGCTCCAGCAGATGACCAGTCCGACAGCCCCACCGATCGCGCTCTTGATCGACATCTTGCGGATCGCGTGGATGATCAGGATCCCGCCGAGAGTGATCATCAGACCGTTCGCCACCCAGTCCAGCAAAGTGCTGCTCCAGCTGTTGCCGAAGTTCTGGACCGCACCGGCCACAACCGTGTCGTGAGCAGCCATCACCGCGCCCCCGCCGTAGTCGAAGGAGCCGGCGAGGGCGAGGTACCCGAGCCGGAAGAAGAAGAGGAAGGAGAGGAGAGGACCGGGGCGAGGGAAGCGACCTCCCACCGCCCGGCGCGCGCCCGCAGACGCAGCGGGTAGGTCAGCGGCCACGCGCCCGCGGTGTCGGTCGCGAGGACCTGAGCCTGGACACTGATCACCGTGCCGTCGGCCGGCACGGACGGCACCGGCCCGCTGGACCCCAGCGACGCCAGCGAAACCTTCGAGTACGAGGCCGCAGGTGCGAGGACCTTCGCCCCGGGGGCCAGGTACCGGCTGGCGTCGCCGGTCCCCGTGAGATAGGCCGTCAGGTACCCGGCCACCGCCTGCTGGAGAGGGCCGTCGCTAATGACCGACCCGTACACCGGAGCGGACGGGTCCCCGGACAGCGCGGCCGGAGCAGCCACCTGAGCCGGCGCCGCAGTGACCGCCAGCGCGTCCGGCGCTCCGCCCGAACCAGAGGACCGCACCACCTCCACCGGCACCGCGAAGTACCGCACCGTCCGCACCCGGTTCTGCGCGTCCTCCCCGCCCTGCGCAGAACCCGGACTCTGCGCCGAACCGGTCGGCTGCATAGAGCTCGCCGCGCCGGAACCGCTCTTCGCGCCCGCTGCCGGCAGGAGCATCGTCGCCGCCACCGTCACCTGCCAGGTGCGCACTCCAAGCGGAGCACTGCGCACCGCCACCACACGCTCAACGGTCGCCTGCACACCCGAGGCGGGCCGCGGCAGCTCCACGCTCGGCGCCATGGTGCGCAGAGCGTCCAACTGCGGACCGTCCTGGGAGCTGCGCAACCAGAGGTCGATGAACTGCTCGGCGTAGCCGCTCGGCGGGGAGACCGCGGGCGGCGCAGCGACGGCCGGGGCCATCGGCGCGGCCGCCGCGCCACGGAGCGCGGCGAAGGACAGTCCCAGGGCGATGGGGCTGGCCGCCAGCGCCGCCCATACGCCGGTTCGGATCGCGAGGGTGCGGCGCTGGGCGCGTCGCAGGTCCCCGTCCGAGGCAGCGGTGGCAGGGGCCGGCGCGCGGTCGCGCCGGGAGAACAATGGACTCACGGGGAGGCTCCAGGGTCAGTGGATCAGCTGTCGACCGAGGGAACCCCGCACTCCTTGACGTACTCCTTGATGATCAAGGCTCATTGGATAACGCCTTTGCAACGGCGGCCGTCAAGGCTCTGACCTGCACGTTGTCGCGTCATCAAGGTGAGCTTGGCTGGCCATCAAGGCGACCACGGTGGGCCATCAAGGTATGGACGACGCCTTGATGGCAGTGCCGGGCCCGGCTGCGACTCCTTGATGGCCTTCACAGGGCGCACCTTGAGGCCGTATCGGGCCGGGGCGGTCAGCCGCAGCGGGTACTCCAGCGGCCACTTCCCAGCGCGGGCCTTGCCAGGCCGTCGGCCTGTACCTTCCAGCACCGTCTGACCACCGGCGAATCCCGCGCCCCGCCCGACCCGGCCGAGCGCACCATCGACACCGGCACCGCGAGTACCGCACCGCCCGCACACCGTCGTCCGCCGCTTGCGGAGACGACGTCGCGCTTCCGCACGGACGCTCGCGGGAAGCGTTGCGGATCGGCTTGCGGAGACGTCCCGCCTTGCGGGGAAGCGGGCGACAGCACGGGCGCGGCCCGCAACCGCGACCCGCCAGGTGCGCCCGCCCGGCGGCGTGCGCGCACCGCAACGTCTTCTCGACTGCGGTGCCGCCCGAGCACAGCCATAGTTCGACGAGCGATCCGCAAGGCCTGTCGGCCGTGCGATCACGACCGGCCATGCGGCCGGGTCGGTGTGCGAGCTGCCCGCCACCCGAGGGACGGCAACTGCGGCGGCGAGCAGCACCGGGCCCGCGGCCAGGGCCGCCCAGATGCCTCCTCGCAGGAGCGCTGCAGCCCGGTGCCGAAGGAGACCGGGGGGAAAGGCGCCCTGGGCAGATCGCGCTGGGAGGGCGAGGACCCGCCAGGGACCCCAAGACCGCCAGCCGATGCTGTCGAAGGAGGAAACCGCGGACTCCTTGATGATCACGCTCTGACCTGCTGCTTTGGTCGGGCATCAAGGAATGCGATGAATACCTTGATGGAGCATCAAGGTATTCGCGGGGCGTTCGTAGAGGGCATCAAGGTGAGCGGCCGGATCCCAGCACAGGACGGTCAGCCACACCTTGATGCCCAGCCCAAACACCCTGATGACCCGGTCTTGTCCAGCGGACTCCTTGATGCCCGGTCAGGGAGCGGCCCCGGTCACCTTGATGGCCCGGGAATCGACCGGCGTGGCGCCCCCGCAGCCGAGTGCCGCGGACCCGGGCGGAGTGAGAGCGCCACATCCCCGGCCGTCCATCGACCGCGCCGGCGATGCCGGGTGTGCCGTCACGCAGGGCCCACGCAGACGTCCGCCTGCAAGCCGTGCGCGGCCACCATGCCATGCGGAGCCGTACCGAAGCGGTGCGGGCCCCGGCGCGTAGGGCAGCGACTGGAAGAGGGACGCGGCCGCCCTTTGCGGTGCGGGGCTAACCGGCCCGTCCCGCACCGCAAGGCCGCTCCCCGCAGATGCAAGCGGGCCCGCAAACGCAAGCCTCGCGACCCCGCAAAGGACCCAGAGCTTTGCGGGGTGTGACCGGAACCGGTGGTTGGCCACTGGTCCGACGGCCTTGTGCAGGTGGTGCTCCGGGTCGGGTAGTAGTTGTGACTCAGCAGGCTAACTGTCGCGTTAGCACGGAACCTGTCGTCCACCTGGCTCCGTTCACGTGAAGTAGCAGCGATTGGTCAGCGGTTTGGGCAGCAGTTGGCGATCTTGAGTGCTGCGGATGTTCACCAGAAATGACGTCACCCGATGATCGCGGTCGTCCTACGACTCCGGCGGTCCGGCCGGCACGAGGAGGTCGAGAACGCGGGCGAGGGCAGCTGTGACGGGAACGCAGTGGCCGGGCAGGTGTCTGGAGGCCCAGTCGGTTGCCAGTGCGAGAAAGTCGGTCAGGTCGTGCTCGGCGCCGGCGAGCAGGTGGCGGAGCTCGGTAGCGGACAGCTCGATCACCGGGCTGTCGCTCTGCTCGTTGTTGACGGTGAGTCGGACGGTGGCGCCAAAGCGCTCCGCAAGCGGTGACACGGGCTCGTGACCGAAGCCAAGCAGGCTGCCCTCGTCGACGAACCGGTGCCACTCACGCCAGTCCTCCAGGCCGTCGCAGCAGCCGGGCAGGAAGGTGACGCCTGTGGAGTTGTCGGTGACCCGCAGGCCGCCGGCGGCGAAGGGGTAGTCGAAGGTCAGCAGTCCGTGGAGGAAGGAGCCGAGTGCGTCAGCCGGGCGGGGCGGGCGGTCGTCGTCGGGGTCGATGTCATTGCAGCCCGCGATGCGCATCACCGCCGTCCCGACCTCAGCGGGTGAGAGCCCACCGCTGAGAGGCAGGAAGTCGAACGGCTCGATCTCGGCGACAGGCCAGAGGTCGAAGCCGTCAGGGGTGCAGATCTCCAGGACTGGCTGCATTGCGATCACTCGGCGAAGTGTTTCGCATCCTCGCTCATGTCGCCTCCCGATTAGGTCGAGCCCCTGTACCGTCCGAGCGGATACGGGTGTACCCGACGACGGGATGCTTGTTTTGCGCCTCGACTGATGATCAGAGCTGGTTCGCGATCCGTTGGCTGAGCTGTTCGAGGAACTCCTGCAAGCTGGCCGCAGCGAGGTCGAAGTCGTCAAACCAGGAAGCTGTGGTGGACTTCCAGACCTGCCCACCGCCACCGATCGCGAAGAGGCGGCCCCCGCCGTCGCTGGCGAATACCGGTGCGATCCATTCGCCGTCGATCGGTGCGGGGCCGTACTCGCGGAAGTGTCCCGCGACCGTCGCGGGTGAGTGGATGAAGTACCCGCTGTCGACATCGGGCAGGGAAGCTTCGCTGATCACCTCGTAGAGCGTGGTCAGGTCGGAGGGGATCGGCGTCAGGTCCATGAGTGCGCTCGTCGCCTGGTGGCTGTCGGCGGTCGCGAGCATCACGGCGTTGTGGCCGGGAGGGAAGCCGTGCGTCGGGAGAAACGACTGCGTCAGCTTCGTCAGCGCCCCATCGGCCTGCTCCCACCAGGATCGGACCCACTCCGCGTCAAGCCGCTCAGCTGGCATGTTTCCCCTCAAATGCGCGTGTGACCCGCCAGTACGGGTCCGGAGGAACATATCGGAAGGCAAGGATGGTCCTGCGCCCGGAGGGCGGAGGACCATCGAGTAGGTGCCTGCAACGGTCAGCCGGCCTTTGCCGGTTCCTCGGTCCGCGCCCGGGTCGAGGCAAGGCGGTAGGAGTCGGTGCCGGTCTCGATGATGGTGCCGTTGAAGGTCAGGCGGTCGACGATGGCCGCGCAGAGCCGGGGGTCTGTGAAGGTCTTGGTCCAGCCAACTGGGGCTGGCACTTGTTCCTCTGGGCGAGAGTGCCCTGCGACCTGGCCGTTTCAGGGGTCTGGGCGTCTCTTTGATTGTCTTGCTGACAGCGCGGTTTTGTAGGCGCTACCTTCATTCGTCAGGTGCGAGGAAGGTGTGCCGGATGGTGGAGTCGCGTCTGCGGGTGATCGAGGGCCGGACGGTGCCCGAGGTGCCCGTTGCCTGGGATCCGTGGGAGTTCCAGGCCCTATGCGTGGAGGCGTTCGTGGCCTCATGGCGGGCCCGGGGGTTCAGCCCCGTGACGGTCGACAACGACATCGGCCTGCTGGAGCGGACGTTGAAGGCCCTGGGTCGGCCGGCGTGGGATGTCACACCGGACGACATCGACCGCGTGGTCGGCGGCCTGGCCGTGGAGGGAAGGGCGCCGTCCACGCGCCGCGGATACGTCCAGATCTTCAAGGGCTTCCACCGGTTCCTTCAGGCCCGCAAGGCCATCGAGATAGAGGCAGCGTTCGGGGTCCGGCTGGTCTGCCCGGTGGACGAGTTCAACGCCTCGCGGCATGTCGGCGACGACTCGCCGGCCCTGCTGCCGCCACCGACTGCGGAGCGGGTCGAGGAGTTCTTCGACTTCCTCAAGGCCCGGATCGCCACTGCCCGCAAGTACGCACCCGCCGCCCGTGACTACGCACTGTTCCGGACGCTGTATCACGCCGGCCTGCGCTCCGAGGAAGCCTCGCTCCTGGACCGCCAGGACGTCCACTTCGGCCGCGGCCCGTTCGGCAAACTGCACGTACGCTTCGGTAAGGGCGCCCACACTTCTGGGCCCCGTCCGCGCTGGGTGCCCATGCTCGACCAGCTGGACCTGGTCCTGCGCTGGTTCCTCGACGACGTCCGCGGCAAGTTCCCCGACTCGGCCGCGCTGTTCGCCGACGAGTCGGGCGGCCACCTACACCAGGGCACCGTCCGCAACCGCCTGCGCTATCTGATGGAACTGGAGGGCCGACCGGCCGCCGACCGGTTCAGCCCTCATGCCCTGCGGAGGGCCTGCGCGACCCACAACTACGAGCGCGGAGTCGACCTGGTGGCCATCCAGCAGCTACTCGGTCACTGGACAGTCAGTTCGACCATGAGATACGTCAGGCCCTCGGCCACGTTCATCGAGGACGCCTATCGACGCGCCGTGACCACCACGCTCGGCGAGCTCAGCGGAGAGGAACCCACGCCGTGAACATCAAGTGGAAGCTGCGGATGGCGGCCGCCCAGCGCGAGGTCTGGACCGGCGCCCAGCTGCGGCGCCTCTTGGCCGAGAGGGCCGGCCTGGAACTGTCCTCCGCCTCGGTGTCGGCCCTGTTCACCAAGGAACCCTCCCAGGTGAAGATGTCCACGCTCGCAGCGTTGTGCACCGCTCTGGAGTGCACCCCCAACGACCTGATCGAGGTCGACACCACTCCCGTCGAACGCCCCGCGGCCCCTCCTCGGCCGGCAGCCGATCTGCCTCGGGTTGCCTCGGCCCGGGGCCGGTCCATGCCGCCGATCTGACCGAAGGAGGTGCGCTCGGAACATGGGCAAGAGGCAGCGGGACTGCGTCGGATGCGGGGCGCCGGTTGGCTTCATCGACCGGCAGCACTGCTGCCGCTGCACGGCCCGGATCAAGGACGAAGCCGTCCGCGCGTCCTGCCCTGCCTGCGGGAGGCCGCGCGTCCTGCAGGCCGACACCGGACGGTGCATCAACTGCTCGCGGACCTGCACGGGCTGCGGCCGCCAGGTCCGCTCACCGACCGCCAGCCACTGCGGGATCTGTCGGCGCGAAGCCGACCGGCAGGCCGCGAAGCAGCTCTGTCCGCGCTGCCAGCGGCCCGGCTTCCTGCAGACCGGCACCGGATGGTGCGGCCACTGCTCGCGCCGACGGCAGAGCAAGCAGCCACCCCGGCAGTGCACCGGCTGCGGCCAGGTGCGGCGCCACGCCGGACTCGGACTCTGTTCGGCCTGCTGGCAGAAGCACCCCGACCGACCCTTCGTCGCCGCCGAGAATCTGGCCTCCCGCCTCGCCGAGCCCGTGCCCTGGCTGGGTGACTTCGCCGGTCATCTCGCCGAACGGCACTGCGCGAGCCGTGCCTGCACCATGATCAGCGCCCTGGGCCGACTTCTGGACGACGAACAGCCCAACCACCCCCAGGCCTTGCTGAATCGGGCCCGCCGGCCCGGCCGGTCGATGGGATCCCTCGCCCGCGCTCTCGAAGGCTTCTTCACCCAGCGCGGCCTCGCGCTCCCAACCGACCAAGCGCAACGGCTCGCCGCCGGACGCCGCCAACGCCGCATCGACGCGACCCCGCTGCCGCTTCGGCCGCAGGTGCAGGCGTTCGCCGAGTCCATGCTGCGAGCACGCGAGCGCGCCCTCAAGGCCGGCACCCTGCCCCGCACCGACAGCACCATCGAGGCGGCCCTGGCCATCGTCCGTGACCTCGCCCGCTTCCTGGCCGGCACGCGCAACAAGCAGGACTGGGCCCTGACCGACGTCCACGACCTCGAAGCGTTCCTGGCGACCATGCCCAAGGCCCGCCAGCGCAGACTGACCGTGCTGCGGCAGTTCTTCCGCTTCGCGCGCTCCCGCAAGATCGTGCTCATCGATCCCACCCGGGGAGTGAAGGCCAAGGGCCCGTCAGGGTTCAGCGGCACCATCGTCGCAGTCGACCAGCAGCGGCAGCTGTTCCGCCGCTGGACCGCCGACAGCGACGCACACCCGCACGAGGCACTGCTCGGAATCCTGGCCCTCATCCACGCGGCTACCAGCAGTGAGGTCCGGCTCATGCGCGTGGACGAGCTCGACCCAACCAACCGCAGCATCCGCTTGGGCAAACGGCCGCATCCAGTACCCATGGACCCGGCCAGCTGGTCGGTGCTTCAACGATGCCTGGCCCACCGCGAGAGCCAGCGCACCGACAACCCCCACGTGATCGTCACCAAGATCACCAAATCCGGCCAGACACCAGCCTCGACCGCCTATGTCAGCCACGTCCTCGACCCCTGTGGCGTCCCACCACGGACCCTGCGGAGCACCCGGCTCGCCGAGCTGGTGAACACCCTTGACCCCAAGCTCGTCGCCGCAGCCCTCGGCATGGACCCCGAAGGCGTCATGATCTACCTCGCCGACCACGTCGACCCGGGACGCCTGCCCGACCAGCACCAGCAAAGGAACTGACATGCGGCACCTCACCCCCGCCTTCGCCCTCGGTGCCCTCCGCCGCGGGCAGCAGATCGAGCAGTTCCTCGGCGCCATCGAAATCGACGGCCAGCCCGGGCTCCGCTGGATCGCCCTCGGCCCCGGCCCGACGGGCGTCACCATCTACGTGAGCGATGTCGAGGACGTCGGCACCGACACCTTCCTCGACATCACCGAGTTCCCGCCCTTGGACCCCGACGAGGAGACGTGGGGCCGGGAGGTCGCCGTCCTGCCCACTCCCGAAGAAGCCCTGCACCTGGCAGAACATGAACTCGCCGCGGACCCCGAACGCTGGGTCAACCAGGGAATCGTCTGCGACGAGTACCAAGACTTCCGAACCACCCGCAGATCGAACCCGTGAAGTTTCGGCGGCACCTCGCACGGGTTCGCCGGAACGTGTGCGCTTTGCCGAACGACTCGTTGGAGGCGATGGCGACACTGTTCTTCTCCTCGCGCTCGGTGAGGACCTGGAAGAGCAGTTCGGCGCCGCGGCGGTCGAGTTCCATGTAGCCGAGTTCGTCGATGCAGAGCAGGTCGACGCGGCCGTAGCGGGCGATGGTCTTGTTCAGCTGCTTCTCGTCGGCTGCCTCTACCAGCTCGTTCACCAGCTTGGTGGCGAGGGTGTAGCGGACCCGGTAGCCCTGCATCGCGGCCTCGGTGCCCAGGGCGATCAGCATGTGTGACTTGCCGGTGCCGGAGTCGCCGATCAGGCAGAGCGGTCGGCTCTTCTTGATCCACTCGCAGCTGGCGAGGGTGTTGATCACGGCGGGGTCGATGTTGGGGTTGGCGTCGAAGTCGAAGGTCCGCAGCGACTTGTCTCGGGGGAATCCGGCGGCCTTGATCCGCCGCTCGGAGCGGCGGCGGGCCCGGTCGTCGCACTCGGCCATCAGCAGCTCGGCGAGGAAGCCGCGGTAGGTCATTTGGTCCTTTGCCGCCCGGTCGGCGATTTCGGCGAACTCGTTGCGGATCGACGGCAGCCTCAGGAGCCTGCAGGCGGTGTCGATGGCCGTGGTCGCGGCCTGCTCGGTCAGGTTCCGCTGGCGGGGCAGCATGGCGGTCATGGCGCTTCTCCCTCTCGCAGGTCACCGCCGCCGGTGCGGCGGTGTCGGAGCAACTGGTCGTAGTGGGTCACCGAGGGCAGCGGCCTGGTGTCCGGCGGAAGGTGGTTGAGCTTCCACTCGTGCAGGAACGTCACCGTCCCCGCTTCCGGGCCGACAGCCGGCTGCGGTGCGGGAACCTCGATCGCGGGCTCGTCCTCCGTCTGGGCGGCCTTGCGGGCCTCCAGCGCGACCGCGTCCGCGGTCAGTGCTCCGGCCCGCAGGGCGGTGGCCAGGCCCGCGACGATGTGCTCGTGCGGGAGGTGGCGGCCCAGCAGCAGCACCTCGATCAGTGCCCGGGTGCCCTCGGCGTCGCCGTGCGCCTTGACAGCTGCGGCCCACCAGGCGTCGTGGACCGGGGTGAACTTCCCGGCGGAGCGGGCCTGGTCGAGCGCGGTCGCGCCGGGGAAGGCACCCGGCTTGCGGACCAGGGCCTCCAAGTAGTGGTCCAGCTCCAGTCGGCAGCTGCCCTTGGCGATCAGCCGTTCGTGCCGGGCCACCTCCACGTTCCTGTCGTAGACCACCAGGTGGGAGGCGTGCAGCAGCACCCGGACGCGCTTGCCGATCAGGCGGACCGGCACCGAGTAGCGGTTGGTGCGGACCGCGATCTGACCGTAGCGGTCGACCCGGGGAGTGAACACCCGCCCCGTCTCGAACGGGTCTTCGGGCAGTGGCAGCAGGCGCGGGCGCTCGTCCTCGAAGCACTCGTCGACCGTCCGGGCCCTGGAGTCGATCCGGCGCCGGCCGTCGTGCCGGTCCCACTGTTCGACCAGCTCGTTCAGCTCCGCCAGCGATTCGACCTCCGGCACCGGCACGAAGTGGTTGCGGCGGAAGTAGCCGATCTGACCCTCGACGCCGCCCTTCTCGTGGGCGCCCTCGATGCCGGGCCGGCAGTAGAAGCTCTCGATCCCGAAGTGCGACCTGAAGGCGATCCACCGGTCGGCCTCCACCCGCGCCCGGCTCAGCCCCAGCACCCGGGCGACGGCGGCCTTCAGGTTGTCGTAGCGGACCTTGCTCCGCGGAACCCCGCCCAGCGTCCGCAGTGCGTGGACGTGGCCCTCGAAGAACGCCTCCTGCCCGCAGGACGCGAAGACGCGGTGGACGGCCTTGCCCGAGTAGGACAGCCGGAAGGAGAACAGGTAGCAGGTCACCAGCTCGCCGGCGAGCCGTACCGTCACGTCGCCGAAGTCGACCTCGGCCTCCATGCCGGGCTGGTGGGTCTGCGGGACGAACGCCTCGATCGGGGCCTTGCCGGACGCCACCAGGATCTGTGGCTTGCGGTCGGCGACGTAGCGGCGGACCTGCTGATAGGAGATGTCGGCGCCATGCTCCTCGACCAGGCGGTGGAAGATCCGCGTGACCGTGTGCCGCTGCTTGCGCGGCGCGTCCAGGTCCGCCCGCAGGATCCCATCGATCACGGCCTTGTACGGGTCCAGCCCAGTCGGCCGCGGCGGGAGCTTCTTCCGCGGCTCCGGCCAGACGGAGTCCACGGCCTTCCTGATCGTCCGCCACGACACGTTGTACTTGCGCTCGATCTCCCGAAGCTTCATGCCGTCGCGGTGGTCGCGCCGGATCGCGGCGTACAGCTCGACCTTCGACATCTGCGGCATGACCAGGGCCTTTCACCAGGAGCACCCCGATGCTGCCCTGGCAAGTACCCCGGTGACGTCAAAACTCGTGAACATCACCCGTCCGTGGTTCGAGGTGACTCCCAAACCCGTGAACAACTGACGTCACGATTCGTGATTAAAGCCATCCACCCACGGGCCCAGCTGAAGCGTGACGTCCCCCTCGGCATCTAGGCTGCCCGGGTGCGCTACCCAGTCGAGTCCTTCGCTGTCGGTGCCCTGAACCACGGTCGATCGGTCGAGCAGTTCCTCGGCCCTGCCGGTGATGCCCATGCTCCTGGGATCCGTTGGGTCGAGGTTGTTCCGGCCGGCTCTCAGTTCAAGGTCGTTCTCCACACGTCGGCAGACGTCGGGAGTGAGAACTTCTGCGACCTCGTCGAGTTCCCGTCGCTGGACCCCGGGAACGAGGACGACGAGTTCGGCCTGGAGATCGCCACGGCAACAGCGGCACATGACGCCCTCGCCCTCGCGGAGCACCGGACTGGAGCCGTTCGTGGCCGCTGGGTCAATGAGGGAATGGCTCAGGACGAGTACCGCGACTTCGTGCTCGCCGGCCGGCCGCGACAAGCGTCACCAAGGTAACGACCGCTCGCATGCTGACCGATCACCAGCCGTCAGATACCTTGCTGATTGAGCGACAGTTGTCGTGCTGACCTGACCAGAGAACCGCACGTCGAGTGCCACCGTTGGCGACAAGTAGCGTGCCGCGACACAGTAGTTGGCCAGTCTCGGCAGCGATGGTTGGCCTCCCGCGCCGCGCGCCGGACGGCACCGGATCGACGACGGGGTGCGCGGAAATCCGGTTGAGCCGGAGTGAAGGATGGGACCGTGATTTCCAAGGAACGAGCGGTCGAGCTGGTCGAGTCCCTGCTGGCGCGGGAGCGGCCGAACTGGGCAGGGACGAGGCTGCTCCCGGAGCTGGCCGTCTACGCCGTCGAGGAGTGGTCGGTCGGGTGGCTCGCCTACTGGACTTCGGCGGAGGGCGCCCGCAACCCTGCTCTGCGCGGGAACCTGCTCGGCGGCCCTCTACTGGTCGACCGGGCGGACGGGAGCATCCACTTCGTTCCCGGCACCCGCTGGACCGATGACTGGGAGGAGGGCTACCTCTGGCAGGTCAAGGGCATCAGGGCGCCCGACCCCCTCGCTGCGAACGTCCGCCGCCTCGCGGACTCCGTCGGGACCGCCGCCGCCATGCAGCACCTGCGCAAGCAGGCCCCGCGGATGGGCCTGCGGGAGGCCAGGGCCTACGTGACGATCGTCAGGGACGGAAGTGAACCGCCCGAGGAACTGGCGAGCCTCACCCGCAAGCCCAATCCGGACCTGGGCCCGATCGAGACGCTGGCCGGCCCGGTCCGGTAGCAGCCCGGCTGCACGGCCGGGTCCCCCGGGCAGGGCCCCCTTGGTTGGGGCTCCGCTTCACGTGGGGCTGTGGCCAACTGGCACTGCCGGTGGCCAGGTATTGCTTCCGGTCACACGGGGCCGGTGTCCCGTCTCAACGAAGCCGTTGAGCCCCGCTGGCCGGAGATCGGCGAACGCCAGCGAGCCGGTGCGCTGCAGCAGCCAGCGCACCGGCCACCGTCGGTCCAGCAGGAGTCAACTGTTTCGGCGCCACCATCTCCGCGCACCGCTTTCCCTCGGTGACTCTAGCCCAGCGCTCCGCTGCTGACTCTTTAGTGTCTTCCGTGCCGATCTGAGGGCTGCTTCTACGTCATCCCAGGGAAAATCTCCCTCATCCTTGATGTATACGATGGCTCGCTCCAGATAAGGGATCGCCTCTTCATGCATACCCTCCTCATGGAGAAGCATACCGAGATCTTCTGTGTCGCCCTCCAGGCCACCATCAATGGCCTTTTTGTAACAGGAGATGGCTTCCTCTAGTAGCTCCATCCGCTCATCCGTCGTATCAGCGTGACGCATTCTGAGTTTGTGGCAGGCGGCAAGGTCTGAGTACCCATCGGGCACGCCTAGTTCGATGAGCTTCAGGTTCCAGCGGTCTCGCTCCTCGCTAAGGTATGCCCATCTGACGGAGGCCATCTTGCGCATTTCCTTGACGGCTTCGACGTGACCTGCTTCTGCGGCGGCCTCAATGAATAGCTCGCCCTCCTCGTCGCCCGCCTTCAGCTTAATTTTGCCCTGCCGATACAGATTCTCCGGCGTTGCGGGCAGTCCCGTCGACCCGTAGTAGTTCTGTGTCACATTGTTGTGTTGGGCGCCTGTTCCTTGAACGAAGGCCACGCCAGAGTCATCCGCGTGGATGTCCTGTCGGATGTTCTGTGGGTTCTCTTCAGGGGAAGTCATTTCGCCTGAACCTGGTTCGTCTGGGTGCCAGTGCCCTGGTTGAAGACGATGCCGCCCCCTGTGGCGCTGACATTCTGCGTGACACCACCGGTGCTGGTTGGAGTCTCCAGCCCATGTTCGGCAATGAGAGCACGGAGTTCATCCAGGAGTGCGGGGTCCCGGGTCAGAGCCCTGCGGAAACGACTGACCCACTCGGTTGAGGTCTCTTCGCGGGCCTCATCTGTTGCCCCGGCGTCAAGCAGCTGCTGCCGGGACTCGTCCAGCTCTTCAGATACGTCCTCAGTGGCGTCAGGACGTCGGGACAGCAGACGCGCGAAGCGATCGCGCGTGCTCGCCCACAAGTCGGTCGTCATGGACGCGATGAGTGCCTGCGCGGCGGATACTGCCAACTGGGATGCGTCGATTCCACCCACTAGTCCTCCTCCAGCCTGGTCACCGGCCAGCGTAGGCCGATGGACGGAGATCCTAGCGAGAACTAGCAAGCATCAACGAGGAGTTGTGCGTGGGAGTGGCGCGCCACTCCCACCCCGTCCTCGTCGTCAGGACTGAGCAGGTGGGGGCGGCCTCCCGCCCAGCGAGGGTCCAGGCAGGCCAGGCCGATCCCGTTGAACCGGTGGAGCACGTCTCGCACCGTGTCCTCGTCGGCCTGCAGGAGCTGGGCGATCACCGGAACCCAGTTGCCGCCAGCAGAGGCCAGCATCATCATCGCCCGCCTGTAGCGCGCCGCGCTGGTGCTGCCTCGGCGCACGATCCGCTGTAACTGCCGCCTGTCCTGGTCAGTCAGTCTCCGGATCTTGACCGGCTCCGCCACCGTGCCTCCCCGCACCGGATCGGATGGTTACCCCCGTCCAATCGGTTCGGACTCTCTGTCGCCGCCGACCCGGTGAACGTCGCCGGTGACAGCACTAGCAACGATCTCAGGAGCGTTCAGGCGGCTCCGGGCAGAGCCAGGTTCAGAGAGCGCCATCAAGGTCGACTGGGGCCAAGTGACCACGCAACCCCACTCAAGTCACGAGGTCGGTCCAACTTCGCTGTCCCAAACCACATAGTGATCCATCTTGGATGGCACGAATGACCACTGGTCCAACTTCAGTGGCATGCCGTCCACCTTCGCTGTCACAGATCACGGACCATCCAGGTGTGCGGGGCGCACCTTGATGAGCGGCGTTGCGAAGTCGTTATCAAGCGGGCCTTGATCGTCAAGAGATCCGTCCAGAAGTGCGGGGTTACCTCGGGCGTCGATCACCACCGCCCGAGGAGCCCAATGGACCTGCTGCCGAACCTGCTGCCCTGCCTCGGCTCCGGCCACCCCGGATACCTCGCTGCGGTAGCCGGCACCGCCTACCTTCCGGCGGGCGCCTTCTACCTCGCGCTGACCGGAGTGGACGACGCCTGGCTTCTGCGGCGACACGTTCCCGCCCCCGCCTTCGTCCTCGCTGCGGGCGCTGCCTGGCTTGCGCTCGTGTTCCTCTGGCCCCTGGTCCTCGTCGCCCGGGCCGTCGGCTCACTGCGCCGCCGGCGCCGGGCGGCCGCCACGCCGCTGCGGATCCAACCACTCGCCTCCGTCCCCGCCACGCGCACTTCGGATGCGGTCGCGGTCGCGGCGGCGCCGCGACCGTCCCGGCCCGCGCACCCGCCTGTGCCGCCGCGCTGGTACCGCGAGTCGTACGCGGCAGTCCAGACCGCGCTCGTCGAAGGCCGCACCTCCATCGCCCGGATCTGGGCGGGGAACCTGGCCGACGACGCCACCATCGAGTTCGGCCCCGCCCACCCCTACACCTACGAGGGCTGGCTGCTCGTCGCCAGCACCGTCCGGACCGCACTCGCCGAGATCCGCACCGCGCCCCCGGCGCCCGACGCCCAGCCGGTCGACGATCCCTACGGCTACTTCCTCTTCCCCCACGCCCACCAGCTGAGCGCGTGGGACCCGGAATGCGACAGCGTGTACGCCTTCACCGACAACCGCCCCGCGGTGGTGGCCCGGTGACCGACTTCCTCACATCGCTGTCCACCAGGCCCGACGGGCGGCTGGTGTGCACGGGGCTGGACCACATCGAGTTCGACATCCGGATCGCCCGCGACGGCTCCTGCCCGACCACCACGAAGGCCGCCTATATGGCCCTCGCCGCGTTCGCCGACATCGAGCACCACACCACCCTCACCACCGAGGCGGCGGCCGGCTGGTCGGCGGAGGTACGGCAGCGGCTACTGCCGTACCGCAAGACGATCGCGGCCTGCATGGGCCGCTCGGTCTGGACGTTTGACCGGGCGGTCGACGACCTGGTCGACCGCCAGTTCCTCCTCGTCACCCCACAAGGGTCCCCCGACAACCCGGCGGTCTCGGATGCCAACCTCTACCAGTTGACGGACCGCGAGCGCTGGGCCCGCCAGCTCCTGGAGCGGGCACAGAACCGGACGCCTGCACAGATCCTCGGACCGGACGGCCAGCCGCTGCCGCGAGTACTGCGCACCCCGGGCATCGACTACGTGAAGCTCGACGCCCGGATCGTCTGCATCGGCGACCGCTCCCCGAACTACAAGGCCGTCTACGCCGCGGTCGCGTCCTTCACCAACATCAACAGCCGCGCCGTCACCGACCGGCCGCCGACCCTCCGGGAACTGATGGCCTGCACCGGCCTGGGCCGTACCGCCGTCACCAAGGTACTGGCGCAGATGCGCAAGGACGGCCTGCTGGCCACCAAGGACAACTACCTGCCCGCCTCCGAGGGCGGCGGCAAGATCGCCTCGTCCTACTTCCTGCTCGACGCCCGGCTCTGGCGTGCGCGAGCCGCCGCCCGGGAAGCCGGCGAACTGCACTCCTTCACCGGGGGGTCTGTGCACCACGCGGACGGGGGTGTGTGCACCACGCGGACCGGGGTCTGTGCACCAGACGGACCAGGGTCTGTGCACCACGCGGACGACATTAAGAGAAGTAGTTCTAGAAGTGGACGCGAGCCCCTTCCGGACGCCCGTAGGGCAAGTACAGGTGGTAAGAGCCGTGCACCCCGCCCCACAGGTGCGGGCACCCAGCCCAACCCGAACAGCGGCTCCGCCGCGGCCAAGACCCCCAAGCCCCGCACCAAGACGATCCGCACCACCGGCTCTCGGCCGGTACCAGGAGAAGAGCAGGTGTTCCGCATGATCGACGCTCTCGGCGTCAGCAAGCACCCGGCCATCAAGGTCCCCCCGCTACGCCGCGCGGTGCGCGACCTGCTGTCGGCCGACCGCACGCCGGAGCACGCCCAGGAACGGATCAACGCCGGATGGTGGCGGGCCGGTGCCCCGGAGCGGATCGCCCGGCGGGAGATCCGCGGGCCAGTCGGCTATCTCGCCTCGATCCTGTCCGCCCAGAACTGTGAACGCCCGGACTGCGAGCGCGGTGAGATCCTCGGCACCGGCGAGGAGTGCCGGGCGTGCGGGCTGCGCCAGGCCGAGCGCCAGGCCGGCCGCGCCCGCGAGTTCCTGGAGCAGGGGACGGGCGAACTCGACCAGGTCAATGGGCAGCCTGCCGCCCGACGTCTGGAATCGCGGCCAGTACTGTCCGCCATGTCGTCGGCGGCGGTGGTGGTGACCTGGAGGTGCGAGGCTCCCGGCCCTGACGGCTTCGGCGGCCCGAGCTGCGGCCGACCGGGTACCGGGGTTCCGCCTGCCCTGCTGATGTGCCCAGACTGTCTGGAATCGCTGAACCGCGCTGTGGCTTGCCGGTAACGCGTAGCGCGGAGCAGGGCAGTGCCGGGCGACCAGGGCAGAGGCAGTTGTCAGGAAGTCGAAGGCCCTGCGCGCCGCATCGGGATGTAGTGCTTCGGGCAGGATCGACCGCCAAAGGCTTGTGGGGAGAGAGCGAGAGGCCCGTGCGGCTCCCCAGTTGGGGAGCCGCACGGGCCTCCAATTGTGTGCCGAATCCCTAGTAGGGCTTGGTCAGGTTCGTATGGGTGTGGGTATGTCGCGGTGGCAGGTCGGGCAGTGGCCGGCCCAGGTGGCGAGGACCAACTGCAGCTCGCGGACGACCTGGTAGAGGCTCAGGCCGCTGCCGTTCCTTTTGGGGCCCGGGCCAGCCTCCGCAGGGTGCAGAAGGCGTGGGCGAGGGCGACGAGGGTGACGTGGTGGTGCCAGCCGGGGAAGGTGCGGCCCTCGAAGTGGGCCAGTCCCAGGGCCTGCTTCATCTCGCGGTAGTCGTGTTCGATGCGCCAGCGGAGCTTGGCCAGGCGGACCAGGGTGGTCAGCGGGGTGTCGGCGGGCAGGTCGGAGAGCCAGAACTGCACCGGTTCGGGCTCTGTGGCCGGCCACTCGGCCAGCAGCCAGCACTCAGGTAGCTCGACGCCGTCGGTGGCGTCGCGGATCTCGCGTCCGGCAGGGCGGATCCGCAGTGCGACGAACCGCGAGTACATCCGCTTGAACCCGGTGCGGCCCTTGCCCGGACGGGAGCCCTCGCGCCAGGACACCGGCCTGGCCGCCTTCCGGCCCGCCTCCGTCACCAGGGCCTTCACGCTCTTCGCCGGATCGGGATACCGGGCGACCGGCGGGCGGCCGGTCCCGCTGTAGGGCGGGGTGAACGGCCGCGCGGAGCCCGGCTGGGCACTGAGGGTGGTGGAGATCCCCACCACGTAGTTCAGACCGCGTTCGCCCAGGCCCAGGCGAAACGCCACCGCGTCGCCGTAGCCGGCGTCCGCGACGACGAGTGGGACGTGAACGCCCCAGGAGCGGGTCTCATCGACCATGTCCAGGGCGAGTTGCCACTTCTCCACATGGCCCAGGTCCGCGGGGATCTGGCAGCGCTCGCGACGGGCCACCTTCGCGGGCTCGGCCTTCTCGGAGGTCGGGTCCCAGGACTTGGGGAGGAACAGCCGCCAGTCGATCGCGGTTGAGGCACGGTCGGTGGCCAGGTGCAGCGAGACGCCTACCTGGCAGTTGGTGACCTTGCCGGCGGTGCCGGTGTACTGCCTCGACACACACGCGGAAGCGTCGCCGTCCTTGAGGAATCCGGTGTCGTCGATGATCAACGCCGTCGGCTTCAACTCGGTCTGCATCCTCCACGCCAGCCGGGCCCGCACATGCGCCGGATCCCACGGACTACTGGTCACGAAATGCGCGAGCGCCTGCCGGTTGCCGTCCTCGCCCAGCCGGGCCGCCATCGGCTCCACCGACTTGCGCCCGCCGTCCAACAGCAGCCCACGCACATAGACCTGTCCCCAACGGCGCTGATCGTTGCGGGTAAACGCCTCGAACAGCTCCGCCGTGAACGCCTCCAGGTCCTCCCGGACCTCAGCCATCTCCCCAGGTGTCACACACCCTCAACGACGCAACCCGCCAACGGACACGCCACACCAAGACGGACCTGACCAAGCCCTACTAGGCCGGGCGTCGGCCGGCGGAGACGGCGTCGAAAGTGCGCTGGATGATCTCGGCCCACGCGGCCTGGTTGGACGCTGGCGGAGAGGACCGCCAGGCCGTGAGGCATCCGGCGATCACCTCGGCGACGTCGTACGCCTGGCCGACGAGATCATCGTCCAGCGGAGCCACGTCGCTGTTCACTGCGCCGGTGACGAGAACTCGGCCATGCAGGAAGTAGGAGGCGCCGATGTCCAGTCCGCGCCAGGCGCTGGCGAGAGCGGTAGCCACCAAGTTCACCGGCATCCCTTCCGTCGCGCCGTTGCCGTGCACCCACATCACCGCCCGCCGGTGGTACACCCCTTGGTCGGGGTTGCCACTGAGGCGGCTGACAACGGCCCGCTGCCGAAGCGCCGGCTCATCGGGCAGGTCGATCCTCTCCACCCTCCCGAGCGGGTCAATCTGCAGGGCGAACATCTTCCTCGTCTCCCTCGGGTCGTCCGGCCGCGGTCGCACGGACAGTGATGGTCGTGAATTCGCTCCGGTCGACCGGGTGCGGAAGCGCCCACAGCTGGCTGCTGTCCACGTCGTCTGGGGACACCATGAGTGCATTCCCTTGCACCTCGTGAACCCGGTAGTAGCGGATCCTGCCATCGGACATCGTCATGCTGGCGTGACCGATCGTGCCAGGCAGCGGCATGGAGGTCTCCTTTGTCCTCGTGGTTACAGGTCGGCCCAGCCGCACCGAGGGCGCTCGGCGTCGGCCAGCGGGCTCCAGATGGGCGCCGACGGACCGTGCTCCTCGATGTCCCGGAGCGTCGCCGCCCCGGCCGGGACGTTGCGCAGCAGGTTGACGACCCGGGCGTTGTCCCCGGCGGCCAGCTGCAGGTCCTCGATCCGGTTGCGCATCGTGGTCTCCGAGCCGTTGGTCAGGACGAACAGCAGCCGGGGGAAGAGAGGGTAGGAGTCCTGCCAGGCCGGCGGCGCGCCTTGGGCCTCGGTGGTGCCGCGCAGGCGCAGCGGGATCGGGGTGAGCTCGTAGAAGCGGGCGTAGGCGGTGAGCTTCGAGGTCAGCTGCTCGCTGACCTCCGTGCACCGGTCCAGCTCGACGAACGCGCGCAGGTGAACCCGGCCGTCGTCCGTGGTGGCGGTGTAGCGCATCACGGCATCCGGCATCAGGGCGTCCCGCCGCGCCTCGGAGAGCCGGTGATAGACCTCCGGCACCCAGTCGCGCGGTCCGTACTCGTCGCCGCGGCGCCGGGCGTCCCGGACGAACTCCACGTGCGTCCTGACGACGTCCATCGTGTGGTCGGCGTTGAGCAGCGCCCGGTCCGCGTCGAGCTTCGGCGGCGGACTGCTCATGCTCCTCAGCTCCTTGAACTCGCCCGCGACCTCCCTGCCGGCGTCCGTCAGGTACCAGGTCCGGGGTCGGCCGCCTCCGAAGACCGGCTTGGTGACGTAGGCGGTCAGGCCCTTGCTGTGCAGGCCGGCCAGGCGCTTGTTGGCCCAGTTCGGGTTCTTGAACGGGCCGAGCAGCTCCCGTAGCTGCTCCGATGTGACCAGGCGGTGCTGGAAGAGCAGGGCCAGTGCCTGCCGGTCGAAGCTGTGTCCGTTGTGGCTGTCGGTGGTGGCGATCACGCCGGGCCCCTTCTCGAATCTCAGGCGCGTGTGCGGTCGGCACAGACAACCCCGGACTCCTTGACACAACCCTTGATGGGGGTACGGGCCTGGAGCACGATTCGATAACACTGCACGTCAAGGTATGGATGGCGGTACCTTGACGGCCTGTTGGCAGCGGCGATTCCTTGATGTCCGGCCTTGACGGTGCATCAAGGAATCACTGGACCGAGCCGGCCTTGACCTCGTTGAGCAGCTGGCGGCCCCGCTCGGCGCTGACTCCGAGCGCCTCGCCGATCGCCGCGGGCGTCACCGCCGGGTCCTCGCCCAACATCTGCTGCACCTTGGCCCGACGCTCGGCCGCCAGCACGTGCCGGGGCGCGGTCCGCGGTCGGGGCGTGGACTCCACGACACCCACCGGTCGGCCGCCGGCCTTCGCCTCGCCCTGCAGGAACCGGTCGTTCTGGTCCCAGTTGACGATGGTCGAGCGCTTCCAGTGCTTCACGCCGTGGACCACCGTGTCGTGCTCCGGGATGGAGGTGAGCTTCGCGCTCTTCCGGTTGGTGGAGGTGGCGTAGGTCCGCCAGGTCGAGATGGTGGGCCGGCGGTCCTCCGGCACCAGGAGGTGGGCCTCCTCAAGGTCGAACAGGTCGTCCTCGTCCTCGCGCGCCAGGGCGGCGACGACCCAGCGGCCGCCGGTGAACTCCAGGCGCAGCTGGGCGTTCAGCGGCCAGGCGCCCTTCTCGTTGTACGCCACCAGCTTCACGTTCACGTCGACGACCGCATCCTCTGCGGCCTCTGGCGCCTCGTCGGCGGCGAACACGCTGAACACCTCGACCCGGTCGAAGCCCGAGTCCGCGGCCGGCGCGATCCGGGCGCCGTCGGCCACCGGGGCCGAGCTGTCCGCACCGGTGAAGTAGCCGGAGAGGAAGTCGCGCAGCAGCTCCAGCACCGACTCGTCCTCGACCGCCAGGTTGTACACCTCGTCGGGGTTCGCCGGCGTGATCAGCGGGATCTCCCGCTCCTCGACCGCGGCGAGCAGCTGCTCCTCGTCCCAGAAGCGGCTCTTGGCGCCGGGCCGACTGATCGGCTGGGCGCGGAGCTTCTCCCAGCGGCGGGTGTTGGTGAAGGTGCCCGTGCTGATCCCGAGCAGGGAGGCGGCCCGGGTCGTGTCGGCGGTGGTGCGGTTGGCGGGGATCATGGCGGAGTCCTTGGGGAGTAGCGGGTGGGGCCGGCCCGACCGGCTGGCAACAAGACAACCGTATCGCACTAAAACCATGATCGGTACCGGTTGTGCAGTCCGCCTCTGCCCTGCCAGTCGCTCCCGGGTGCGAACCGGCACGCCCCGCCTGCCTCGCGCAGGCCGGTGACCAGCGAAAACCGCAGGCCGGGCAGCTGTCCCGCTTCTCCTGAGACTGCCCTCGAAAGTGTCGCGGTGAATGGCGACCTGAGCGAGAGTTGGCGAACAGCATCGGGCCGGACGGCTGAAGCAGCCGCCCGGCCCGATGCCGGTTCAGGCGACCGGCAGCAGCGCCGCCCCCGGCGCCGGCGCCGACAGCGCGGCGGCCCGCGCCGACCGCCAAGCCGTCTCGAAGCCATCGCGCGCCTTGGTGGGCACGCTGGCCGGAGCGGCGACGAACTGCTGCTCGACCGCGGGGTAGCGCTCACCCCGCTGGAGCGTGACCACCCGGTCGAAGCCGAAGGCGTAGCCGTCGACGACGCTCGCGGTGTGCGCCAGCTCCCGGCCGGGAGCGGCGGCGAAGCGGTGGAGCGAGGCTGCCGCGTGGTGGCGGGGGAGCATCCCGACGCGGCGGACCGAGCGCCACACCGTGCCCTTCTTCTCGGGGTCGTAGCAGTCGTGCACCCGGCGGGTGCACGACTGCTTGGGCAGGCCGCGGCAGGCCTTGCACCGCGGGCGCGGCTCGCCGTGCTGCTGCTCGTAGGCGAGGCAGGCCGCGCAGCGCGGCCCGTGCCAGCTCCGGCACCATGCGGAGCGGCCCGGGGTGAGCACGCGCCGGACCTCGTAGACGCTCCACGGCTCGGCATCCAGGCGGGCGGCCAAGAGGTCGAGCGCGCGGGTGTTGCCGGCCAGGTGGAGCTGGTGGCGCAGCGAGGAGTTGGCGTAGAGCGTGAACAGTGGGTTCAGGGCCTGGGCGGTGTACTCCAGCAGCGCGGCCTCCACGATCTGCTCGGGGAAGCGCGCGGCGCGGGCCATGTGGTCGGGCAGCGATCCGGCGGACGTCGGGTACGGGCAGGCCCAGCAGTAGCTCTTGGGCCACACCACTCCGAAGCGTTCCTGCAGGTAGGACAGCAGTTTCGGCCGATCCCAGCCCCAGTTGATCAGCGGGTACCAGGGGTTGCGGCCGGTCTTGCCGTAGGACGTGTCGACGCGGGCGCGGCCGGTCTCGCCGGCCTCGAAACCGATGATGTGGCGGTAGCTGCCGGTGAGGTACAGCTCGAACCACAGGTCCAGTGGCTCTCCCTTACTGTGCACGGAGCACAGCCTGGCGCCCCCGCGCATCGGGATGGTGCCGGAGAGCTGCAGGTCGAGCAGCAGGCTCCACTCCCCGCTGGTGCGGATCGTGGTCGGGGTGCGGGTGTCGGTGAGGATCTCGATGCCGTCCTTGGCGATCGAGTGGCCACCGCGGGCGATCTGGACCAGCCGGACGCGCTTGGCGCGCAGCAGCGGGAGGATGTACCGCTCGGCCAGCTCGACGCTGTCGGACCACTCCATGCCCGTGACGGCGTTGATCACGATCAGGTCCGAGAGGTCGGGGCGGAGCCCGAAGGCGACCGGGTCCTCCAGGATGCGGACCAAGATCGCGGTGGAATCCGCGCCGAGACCCCAGCACAGGACGGTCTGGTCGCAGGGAGCGGGTTCAGGGAAGGCGTTCTCGGGGGCGAACAGCGTGAGCTGACTGGTGGGCATCGGCGCTCCATGCGGTGAGGGGACTCCGGGCGGCGGCTGCCGCCGAGGTGCCCGGCCGGTTCGAAGGGGGAGGTCCGGCGCCAACCGAACCAACAAGAGAAGTATATCAACTTGTGGGCATTGCTGGTAGGGGATTTGCCCTCTGACCTGCATGGATTCCCCACGTCCGCAGGTGCGATGCGGCGGCACCGGCTGGCCGCCGCCCCGTGCTCAGCGCAGCGCGGCCAGCGCGAGCAGGGCGAAATCGGTGCCGCCGCGCAGGCGCAGGTCGACCCGTGCGCAGTCGGCGCCGCCCAGGCCCGGGGCGAGCGTGATCTCCACGTGCGGCGCGTCGGGCAGGCCGGGGCGGGAGGTGAGCCGGGTCGTGCCCGTGGCCTGGGTGTTGGTGGGTTGCAGCGGCCACGCCGCGGCCAGGCGCCGGGCGGCGGCCCCGGCGACTCCGGTGGCGGGGTCGTCGGCGGACCGGCCGTCCAGGGCCAGGCGCAGCAGGCGCTCGGCGTAGGGCAGCCGGAGGCGCTCGGCGCGGACGACGACGGCGTGGTCGCCGGAGGGGGCCGCGGTGATCCGGGTGCCGTCCAGGTTCCAGCAGACCTTGAAGCCGCCGGCCTCGGTGTCGATGGTGGCGCGGCGCTCGGGGGCGAGGGGGCTGGAGCACAGCTCGTACCGGAGCTCCCGCCGGCGGGCGAAGCTGTCAGTGCCCGGCCCGGCGGCGAGCGCCGCCCGGTCGGCGGCGGGCAGGTGGTGGCGGGCCGCGGCTGCGGCGAGATGGCGCGGGTGGACGCGGCGGCCGGGAACGGCGGAGGCCTTCAGCGGGGCGCCGCCGGCGGGCCAGGCCGCCATCTTGACCGTGCCGCAGGTGCCGGTGGTGAGCAGCAGGGTGCGGGTGCCGTCGGTCAGTCCGGCCGCGGCCAGGCCGTCCAGCGCGGTACCCGGCGCCGGGTGCCAGGCCCTGCCCGCCCGGGCAGGCAGGTGTCCGGCGGTGGCGGCGGCGAGCTCCTCGGCGGCGCGGAACTGAGTTGTCAGGCGCATGACTATGTCTCCTCGGTGTGATCTTGGTTCGAAGGGGGCCGTGCCGACAGGGCCAGCCGTCGGCACGGCGCGGGGTGTTACTCAGAACAGGGTGTCGGGGCCCGCGGGCGGCTCGGGGAGCAGCAGGGCGGCCAGGGGGGCGAGTCGCTCGCGGGCCAGTGCCTCGCGTTCGCTCGTCTCGCCGGCGCTGGCGGTCCGAATGCGGACGCTGTCGACGTCCGGGGCGTCCTCGGCGGTGTAGCCGGACTCCTCCAGCACCCCGGTCATCGCGGCCAGGGTGCTGACGTAGTTGTCGGTGAGGCACCACAGCACGACGCTGTCGTACGGCCGCTCCCCGGTGGCAGGCTCTTCGCGCAGTGCGAAGTCGCCTTCGTCGTCCGGGCCGCAGTCCTCGGCCGCCGGTGCCGGCTGCCATCCCTTGGAGGCCAGGACGGCGGCGACCGCCCGCTCGGTGGCCGGGGGCGGGCCGGACGCCGCCCTTCGCCGGGCGGCGGCCCGGCGCCGGGTCACCGGTCCTCCGGCTCGACGTCGTCCTCGTCTCCGCGAGCCTCTCTGGCGTCGGGCAGGGGCATCCCGATCTCGGTGAACCACTCGTCGACGATGTTCGCGGTGTCGCCGCCGTTGAGGTATCCCTCCGCGGCCTGCATGCCGGAGAGCCGGGAGTGGAGTAGGGCGATGGCGGCGGTCGGGTCGACCGCCTCGGGGGTGTGCTGGGTCATGGCGGGGGCTCCGTTCTGTGGGGCGGGGCCGGGGCGGCGCTGTGGGCCGTCCCGGCGGGGGTGAGTGGTCGGTGCTGCTGGCCGGTGGGCCGGGGGTGAAGGGCGGTTGTGGCCCTTCGCCCCCGGCCGGGGTGGTGCGGGTCAGGCTGCGAGCGCGAGGTCGCGCTGGAGCGGCTCGCCGGTGATGGCTTCGACCAGGGCCGAGATGATGAGCTCGGCGACGGGCGGGGTGACCGCGTTGCCGTACTGGCGGACCTGGTCCTTGGCGGTGCCCAGGACGATGTAGTCGTGGCCGAACGCCATGGCCCGGCCGATCTCCCGGGGCGTCAGCATCCTGAACAGGACGTCGTCGAGGTCGATCTCGCGGCCGTCCAGGAGCTGGTGGGTGATCAGCGACCACCGGTCCTTGGTGGTGATGGTGCCCACCGGGTCGGTGACGGGCCGTGCCCGGCCGTTGGTGTAGTACGGCACCAGCAGCCGCTGGATCTGCTCGTTCGGGGCGGTGACCAGGCCGTGGTGGTTGCCGCTCGCGGTCACCGTGGTCAGCGGCACCGTCACCGGCCGGAAGCGCCCCTTGTCGCCGCCGCCGCGCAGCGGGACGATGAACGGCTCCCAGCCCAGCTCCGGCTGCGCGGGGCCGGCCGGAGCGGCGAGCAGTGCGTCCTCGGCCGCGGCGGCCGGCTGGGGCCGGTACTTGCGCAGTCCGGCCAGGATGCGGGCCAGGGTCGCGTCGGCGAGGGGTTCGGAGCGGTCGCCGACCCGGGTGCCGGGGGTGTTCCAGTCGATGATGCTGTCGGCGCCCAGGACCTCCGGCTCGACGATGCTGTGGCGGCAGGCCGAGCTGGGGCAGCGGTACCAGTACTGGCCGTGGCGGCCGTAGCTGCCCATGTCGTCGTCGGGCTTCTTGAAGACCTGCAGGGCGTCGACCATCTTGTCGCAGGCGCGGCAGTAGGCGCGGGGGCGCAGCCACTTGTCCCAGTCGGGACGGCGGCCGAGCTTCTTGTGCCAGTAGGCGACGTAGGCCCGGTCGCGGGACTGTGGGGCGGGCAGGCAGCGCACCGGCCGGGCGTGCGAGGAGTTGAAGGCGATCACCTTCACCTCGTAGCCCTCGGCCTTGATCTCGCTGATCCAGCGGTCCCACTCGGCCCACTTGCGGACCTCGATCACGTTCTCGACCATGCCGACCAGGACCGGGGTGCCGCGCAGGTTCATCGCCCGCAGGTACCGGGGGACTTCCTCCATCAGCGCCCGGGCCCGCTTGATCATGGGGTCGGGCTCCTTCTCGCCGAACAGGACGCCCTGGGTCGACTTGTCGAAGTCCCGGCGCTTGCCGCGGGCGTCGGCCCACGGCGGGCAGCTGGGGGAGGAGCAGAAGATGTCGGCGGAGGGGAACTTGGTGATGTCGGTGCGGGCGATGTCCTCGACGAAGTGCTCCACGTGCGGGAAGTTCGCCGCGTGCGTCGCGACGGCCTGCGGGTTGTGGTTGGCCGCGAGGATCAGCTCCGTCCCGGGGATGGCGTGCACGCCTTGGCTCGTACCGCCAGCACCGGCGAACTCGTCGAACACCTTGAGCGTCATGGGCTGTGTCTCCTGTCGGAAGGTTCGAAGGGGTGTCGGCCCGGCGGTGGGGAGCCACCCCTACCGCCTGCCAACAAGAGAACTATATCAGACGTCATGCCCGAATGGAAAGCGGGTTTGCCACCGTGGGGCCGCCGGTCACCGGCCCCACGCAGCCCGCAGGCGCGCCTCGTACGAGAGGTGCAGGTCGATGCCCTCCGCCTCCGTCCGGCCGAACGCGCGGTACTCCGCCTCCATCTCGCGCAGCTTCCGGGCCGCCTCGGCGCTCTCCTGCCGGGCCCGCTTCACCCGCCCGTAGGCGTGGCCGGCCTGGACGGACAGTGCCGCCTCCCGCATCCGCGTCAGGGCGTCCGCAAGCTCAGGGTCGGCGAGCGCCTCCGCGATCAGCGGCGGCAGCGCCTGGAGCGCCTTGCGGGCCGATGCGCTGTCCGCCCGGGCGGCCTCGCGACTGCGGGCCCACGCCGCGGACCAGGCGCCGCCCGTCAGCGACCGCTCGTGCGAGAACTCCAGCACCAGCGGGATGCGGTACTCCACGTGGACCGTCGACCAGGCGGTGATTCGGTCCAGCTGCTCGGCGGCGGGCGGCACCGAGATGACCGCCCG
Organism: Kitasatospora sp. NPDC034023; assembly: GCF_055575795.1. Classification (NCBI taxonomy): domain Bacteria; kingdom Bacillati; phylum Actinomycetota; class Actinomycetes; order Kitasatosporales; family Streptomycetaceae; genus Kitasatospora; species Kitasatospora sp. NPDC034023. The sequence continues at coordinate 20,495 of NZ_JBVIRY010000027.1, read as the reverse complement.
GGCGCCGCGCCAGGGCAGTTCCCTGGAGAGGGTGTTCACGGCGCGCCCCCGGGCGTCCGGCCGGCCGCAGCGGGGCGCTGCGGCGGGGGGAGAGTCAGGGTGTACCGGCCCGGGTGGTCGGCAACCGCGGCGATGTTCCATGGCCTGTCGGTGGCGGTCGGTGCCGTGCTGGCGGCGGTGAACCGGGCTGCCCACGACTCCGGCACGCCTTCGTCGCGGCCGGCCAGCTCGACGGCGGCGTACAGCGTCTGGAGGGCGTCCGCGAGTGCCCTCCCGTCCTCCGGCCACAGGTAGCGGAGCTGGGTCGGGGCGACCAGCACCGCGCTTTGGGAGCGGAGCTCGGCGAAGGCGGGCCGGAGGCCGAACCGGCCGCTGTCGCGCAGGACGATGTCGACCTGGCGGGCATTGCTCCAGACGGAGCGCACCACGTAGGCGGCGTCGAACGCCAGGGCGTCGGCGAGGTCGGCCCGGGTGTCGGGCCCGGGGTGGAGTTCGTGGAGCCGGCGCCGGATGTCGAGGTGGCGGGCCGGCTCGTCGTACGGGTCGGGCGGCGGCGGGGTGGTCATGGCGGGGTGCTTCCTCTCGGTGTGGTTGGCGGGGTACCCGGGGCGGCGGCGTGGCCGCCGCCCCGCGAAGGGGCACGGGCGTGATCCGCCCGGGCCCGGCGTGCCGTCAGAGGATGTCGTAGGTGCTCGGGTGGACGCCGTGGATCACGAACGAGGTCGCACCCACCGGGACCGCGAAGCGGGTCTGCTTCGTGCGGGCCAGCTTCCGGGTGGACTCGGCGTCGAGCTCGATGTCCACGCGGCTCACGCGGGTGTTGATCACCATGCCGGTCAGGCCCGAGAGGTACTGCGGACGAATCCGGTCGATCTTCACCCGGTCCCCGGGGCTGGCGATCTCCACCATGGACGACGTGCGGGTGGCCGCCGCGTCGGCGGGGGCGGGGCGCAGAGCGAGGCGCCGCGAGCGGAGCGCCGCCGCGATGAGCTCCACCTGCTCGGTCGTGGCGGTGGAGATGAAGGCGCGGGTGGCCTCGAAGGTCTGGTCGGACATGGTCAGTGCTCCTGTGGAGGTCGTAGTGGTTCGAAGGGCTCGGGCGGAGCCATCCGCCCAATGAGAGAACTATATCAGCTCTCACTCACGCATGCAAGCGTGTTGATCAGGTGAAGCGCACCTTGCTGGTGGCCTCGTCGAGCCGAACTGGCGCGGGTGGCGGTGGGCGTGGTCGTTCATGCGGTCCCGCAGTTCCGGGGGGATGGCCTTGAAGGTCCGGAAGTCCAGCCCGGGCATGCCCTCGGGTCCGCGGTGGGCCATCCACCACGCGCTGCCGACGTCCACAGGGTCGAGGCCGAGGGCGGCGAGTTCGGGGTGGGTGTCGACGAACCGGACGGCGGCGGTGAGCAGCTGCCGGCCCTGCTCGTCGGGGAGGCTTTCCAGAGTGAGGTCGAGGGCGTCGACCTCCTCCCACTCCCGGCCCGGGATGTCCGGATCGTCGGAGGTAGGCAGCGCCTCCCACCACACGGCCTCCATCAGGGCGCCGGAGCAGAACGCGGCGAGGTACTCGGTGTCGCGGCCGTCGAGGTCGACGGCGTCGGTGGTGTTCACGGTGCTCCCGTTTCGGGTCGGTGGGCGTTGTGTGCGACGTCGGCCGCCCCCGTTGCGGGCGTTGCGGCCGTCCACCCTGCGAGTGCGTCGATGCGTGACAGATGGAACTGTCGTCGACAGATCCACTATTCGACAGGCAAAGCTGTCGGCGACAGGTAGTCTTAACGCATGGAGAACGACGAGGGGTTCTGGGCCCCCATCAGCCCGGCGTATGTGGAGCCCGACGAGGAGCAGCTGGAACAGCTGCGGCAGGAGATCTACTCGCTGGCGTGGAACCACGCGGAGCGGATCTCCTGCAGGGTGACCCAGTGGCCCGAGGGGGCGAAGAAGCACAGCCAGGAGGCCCTGCGGAGCACGCAGGACTACACGCTGGCCGTGCTGCGGATGCTGCGGGAGTTCGGTTCGGCTGCTGACGCCGTCGCGGCCGACATGGCGGCCCGGGCCGGGAGCCAGGGCGCGACCTACGTGCAGCTCGGAGAGGCGTGGGGGATCACCCGCCAGTCCGCCCGCAGCCGCTGGCCTGGGGTTACCCGGGTCATGGTGCCGGTGCCGGAGCCGATCGACTTTCAGATGGCTGGCGGGGAGGCCCGGGTGAGCTACCACGCCACCGAGAGCGGTTGGTGGTGGATCGCCACGGCGGCGAACCGGCAGGTGGACGAGGCCGCGGAGACGTACGACACCAAGGAGGAGGCGGTGGGGCGGGCTGGTGCCTTCCTGCTCGCCAACCAGGTCACGGAGGAGACGAAGTGAGGGAAGAGCGAACGTGACGGTGAGCAGTCTGGCGGCGAGTGAGCCGCAGCCGCCCCGCCGGCGGGTGTAGGCGTAGGAATCGAAGGTGATCAGTTTCGCTTCCATGGCGTCCTCCGGGATGGATCGGTTGGGGGGTGGGCGGCCGGGCGGTGTCACCAGCCCGGCCAACAAGAAAACTAGGTCGGAGCGCGGAGAAGGGCCGGTGCGGGTGGGTGCCGCACCGGCCGGGTGGGGCGGTGGGTGTCAGGCCCCAGTCGGGGTGTCGGCCGCGAGGTCCACGCCGATGTGGAGCACCTCGAAGGTGTCGGCCCGGCGCCGGACGTCCCCCTCGTGTTGGTAGACGGCCGCGCCGGCCCGGCCGACCACGACCACGGCGGTCCGGGGCTTCAGAGCCAGCGCCCCTCGGGCCGCCGCGCCCCGGGCGGTGCAGATCACCACGGAGGGCCGGTCCGCGCGCCAGGACGCGGTGCCGCACGCTCCGGCCAGCCGGACGTACAGCCGGGCGGTACCGTCCGCCAGCGCCTCCGCGGGCCGCTCAAGGTTCCCGGTGACGGTCTGCACCGGGGACGTCGAGGCCGCGTCGTCGGGCAGCGGGGCGTCCTGCCCGCAGAGCTCCTCCAGCTCCAGCAGCAGCCGTTCCCGTTCCTCCCCTTCGGCGTGCATGCCCTCCCGGACGGCGCCGCGGAGTACTGGGGAGGCGTTCAACAACGCCCGCCGGTGGATCGTGTCGGCCTGCTCGCAGAGCCGGGACGCCAGCTCGAACAGCTCCCGCTGCTCCTTCTGCCCGGCCAGCCGCGAGCACTCGTCGTCGAGCTCCTCCCAGACGGCCTGTGTGGTGGCCCGCAGGGTGCGGAAGCGCCGGACGCGGGTCCAACCGAGGGGCTTGACCTCCTGCTCGACCACGACCAGGGAGGTCTTCGGCCAGCCGCTGGCGTCCAGCGGGCCGAGCTCCAGGTCGAGGATCAGCGTCGGGCGGGAGTCGTGCATCGGCCCGTACGGGAAGCGGATCGTCGGGGTGGGGAACGGCACCACATCCGACGTCAAATGGGCGCGCAGGGTCGCCGCGCTGGGCTGCACCTGGTGGCGGTGCAGGCGGGCGAGGTAGAGGCCGACGGTCCACATCTGCCAGGCGGCGGTGCCGAACGGCTCGGACGGCATCGCCAGGCGCAGCACCTCCTCCCCGCCCTCGCCGTCGGCGATCACCGCGTTCAGCACCGCGTACGTCGGCCGGGGTTGCTCGGGAGCCTTCTCGGCGGGGGTGGTCGTGGGCTCGGCGGCGGAGGCGGTGCTGCGCGACATGGTCAGCTCCTCGGATCGGACTGGCTCGAAGGGTGTGGTGCCGGGGGCGGTGCCGCCGCCCCCGGCCCAATAAGAGAACTATATCATGTCGCGCTCACGATTTCGAGCGTGGTCAGATCCACGGAGGCGGGCGAGCCGTACGCCGCGGCGATCCGCTCGGCCTGCTGCCGCCGCTCGAACAGCGCCCACAGCACGTCGAGGTCTCTCGGGTCGACGTTGCGCAGCTGGACGTCCACCAGCTCGCCGGCCTGCCTGATCTCCAGATCGGCGCTCGCCCCCGGGTGTGGCTCCAGGTCGACGCACACCCGGTGCACGCCGGGGCGCACCTCCCCCTCCCAGCCCTTTTGCGGGAAGCGGTCCAGTAGGGCCCTGGCCACCGCCGCGCGCTTCTCGGCGGCGGAGGTCCGGGCGTGGAGCTCGTCCACGGCCCGGGAGTACGCCGCCTCGAACTGCGGCAGGAACCGCCGCCGCATGTCCTTGGCCAGGGTCGTCAGCGGGCGCGACAGGTCGAACCCGATCTCGGGGCGACCCTTGTCGGTGAAGAAGTGGCCCGGGATCTGCGGGTAGCGGCCCCAGGCGTTCACGCGGTAGCCGTGCGGCTTTGCCGGCCCACGCTCCAGCTGCCTGCGGTCGATACGCAGCCAGAAGCCCCGGCCGCGGCCGTCCGTGACGAACTGTCGCTCGTCGTCCATGTTGTACGGACAGTTGTCCATTCGCCACGGTGCGCCCAGCAGGGCGACGAGTTCCGCGATCCGGGCGCGCGGGAATTCGGACATGGGTGCTCCTCTCCGGGGCCGCTCGGCCGCCGGCTGGTTCGAAGGGGGAGGGGTGGGGCGGTGGTGCCCCGGCCGGTTTCGTCGACGAAAGTCCGTGGCCGGTGGTCGGCCCCCGGCCGCATCCCCGGGGAGGGGCGCGGCCGGGGGCTGAACCGGTCTCACGTCAGGTAGCAGCGGCACGGCCCGTCCGGCGGGCAGGAGTGGAAGACCTCCCGCTTCGCTCGCCAGTCCATCGGTTGCTCGCCGGGCACCTGGCGCTTGCCGCAGCGGCAGTACGACATGTCGAGCTGCGGGTGATAGGTGATCAGCGCGTGTGCGCGCTGCTGGCACCAGGCCAGGGTCTCGGCCTCCGTCGCCGTCGCGGCCGGGGCGTCCCTCTTCGCCAGCGCGGTGGCGCCCTCGATGGTCTTGCGGGTTCCGATCCGGAAGCCCCGGTACACCATGAACCCCTGCGGGTGCTCGATGATGCTGGCTCCGGCGACGACGGCGATGACCTCGCAGCCGTTGATCATCCTCGGAGGGAAGACGCTCAGGTGGGAGGGGGCCGCGGTGGCTTCGGCGGGGATGGGCTGGTTCACGGGGGCTCCGTTCTGCGGCCGGGGCCGCTGCTGGTTCGAAGGGGTGTTGGCGGGCGGAGGGGGAGCCGCCCCCTCCGCCCGCCAACAAGAGAACTATATCACGCCTTGCTCACTTCGTGGGGTTATTTACGCGGCCAGAGCCAGGTACGCGGCGGCTGCCGTCTCTCCGACATGGCGGCGCAGCGCGTCCCCTCGCTCCCAGCGCAGTTCACCCTCGGCGGCGTTCAGCCGGTCGGCCTCCGCCAGGACATCGGCCATCGACCGCTTGTCCTGGAACCGGTGCCCGATCTCGGTCTCCGCCCCGACGTACTCCACTGCCAGCGGCCGACGCAGCCGCGCCGCGCACACCAGGTCCTTCCCGCTCGACAGCACGCACAGCGAGCAGGAAAGCCGCTCCATGCCCGCGTCGTAGGCCCAGTGGTACCGGACCCCGGTCTCGGCGATCCGCTCCCACACCTGCCGCTCGCTCCAGTCGTGGATCGGGTGCCACCGCACCACGGTCCGCTGCCCGTTGGAGGCGGAGCGGTCGACCGCGATCGGCGCCTTCCCGGCCCGGCCCGCCGACTCCTGCGCCCGCAGCCCCAGGCAGTACAGGATGCGCACCGGCCGGCCCCGCACCCCCGCCCGCCGCGACTCCTGCACCAGCGCGGTCAGCAGCTTCAAGGCCTGCGCCGACTTCTGATCACTCGTGCACCACCTCGCCGAACTCGACGGCCACATGCGCCGCTGGAGCAGCTGCCGCCACAGCCCGCCCTGCGGCCGGCGCAGCGTCACGAACCGCAGCCCGTAGTGCTCGGCCTGCTCCCTGGCCAGCTCCATCGTGCCCGGCCACTCGATGCTCTCCCCGGAGTCGGTCACGTCCAGGTCGTTGTGCACCACCACGATCCGCTCGCGCGGAACCCCGGCCGCGTCGGTGCTGCGTACCACCTCGTCCAGCATCGCCTGCGAGTCCTTGCCCCCGCTCGACGCCACCACGATCCAGTCGTACCCCTCCGGCCCGTGGCGCTTCGGGTTGAACTGGACGTACCCGACGGGCACCTTCGGCAGCGGCCGGGCCTTGCGCGCCGCCCGCGCCAGCTCCGCCAGCACCTCCTGCAGCCCGACCCCCGGCTGCGCCACCCACCGGGCGATCCGCTCGACCGCCCCGCCGCCGAACGTCGGGTCCAAGCGGTCGGCCAGGTAGCGCAGCGCCTCGTCGCAGCGCGCCCAGACCCGGTCCGCCACGGCGCCCGCCCGCACCGGGTCCTCCACCGGCCGTCGGGGCGTCTCGGCCGCGTGCGCGGCCAGGAAGATCGCCCCCACCGGGTGCAGGGCTCCGTACTCCGGCTGCCGGGAGCGCGCACCGGTGGGCGCGGGCGACGGCTCGGCGCAGCTGTCCGGCGAGAGCCCGTGTTCGGCGATCAACCGGGCGGCCCGTTCCAGGTCCTCCCCGATCCGGGCCAGGCGGGTCCGGGAGCCTCGCTTGGCCTGCGGAAGCGCTGCGCCCAGGCACGGGCGCCCGGCCGCCACCGGCGCCAGCGCCTCGAACAGGGCGAGTTGGTTCGTCATGCGGATGGTCCTCCCGTGCGGGCGGCACGGCGGGCCCGACAGGCCGTGGTGCCGCCGGATGGTCCGAAGGGATCGGCGGGGCCGCGCTGCCAGGCGCGACCGCCGCCGGAGTTGCCGTCTGAGGCCGTCGGCGCCGGTGCGCGTCGACGGCCCGTTGCATCAGTCCATCGCCGGTGTCGTCGGCGCCACGCTTGTCCAGTGCCTTCCCCCCTTCGCCGGTTGGCCGGTTGGCCGGCTGCGCCGGGGGCGGGGGTGGGCCGCGCCGAAGCGCGGCCCACCGGTCCGGCCGGAGGGGCGCCCTGGTCAGCACTCCGGCGTCAGGGCATGGAAGGCGTGGTCCAGGCACTCCGGCCGCAGCGTCCGCCATCCCTCGGCCGCCTCCACGGTCCGCACCATCGCGTCCGTCAGCTCCCGCCGGTGGCGGGCGTCGGCGAACGAGCCGTTGCCCGGCCCGTGGACCGTGACGTAGGCGCTGCCCTCCGACGGGTCGCCGAACAGGTGGTCCCACCGGTATCCCCACACCGGCACCCCGGGGCGGTACCGGTCGAATCCCGCGCGCCACAGCAGTGCGTCCACCCGGCCGCCCGGCGTGTCGGCGAACTGGACGGCCGGGGCGGAGGCGTTCAGGCGCAGTGCCCGGCCGCCGTGCTCCCCGCCGGTCTCCTGCTGGAAGGCCCAGCCCGAGCGGCGCAGCGCGGCCAACGCGTGCCGGGTCGTCGCGCCGTCCACGTAGGCCGGGAGGTCCCAGCGCATCGCGACGAGTTCGCCGGCGGCGTCGAACTCCTGCTGCGCCCCGCGCCCGGCCGGGATGTGCTCGGCGGCCAGGGTGAGGAAGAAGTTCCGCGGGCTAGGCAGTTTGGAGGTGCTCACCAGGCCCCCTCGATGGCGGAGCCGGGGAGGTAGGGGCCGCCGCCGGTGGCGTCGCCGTCCTCGGACGGGGTCCCGGGGGTCGGGTGGCAGGCGTCGTCGCACCGGTGGAAGCGCAGGGGCGGAGCCTGCGGGGTCCCGCCGGGGGTCTGTTCGTCGGTCATGGGGTGTCCTCTGCTTGTGCGGTTCGAAGGGTGTCGGGCCGGGGTGGTGCCACCACCCCGGATCAACAAGAGAACTATATCATGCTCAAAGCATGTCCGGGGCGTCTTTTCGCAGCAGGGTGTGGAGAACCTGGTGCGGCTGCGCGGCACCGAGGTCGCGCTCCGTGCGCGCCTCGGCGAGGAAGGCGAGCAGCCGTCGGCCCCTCTCCTCGGCCTGCGGGCGCAGCATCGGCGGGCAGCCGTCCCGCACGGCCACGGTGCCGGACCGGGGGTGCAGGACCAGGATCGCGCGGCGCACCATCGCGCCCATGCCCTGACGGGCGACGTAGAGCGTCAGGTCGGCGTGGACGTCGCCGCCGAACGGGCCCAGGGTGACGTAGTGGTTCCGGCCGTACCAGGACCCTCCCGGGTCGGGCGACAGGCGGACCCTGACCGGCTCGGTCGCTCCGGTGTCCACCTGGTGCGTGATCAGCGGGTTGGTCGGGTGCCACTCGGTGCGCTGGAGGCGCCGGTGGAACGGCCAGTCGCCGGGCCCGTAGACGGTCTGGAACTGGTCGAGCCGGTACGGCCAGTCGCCCGGCGGGGGCTCGGTGCCGTACATGTCGAAGGTGTCCTGAGCGGAGATCAGGCGGGGTTCGGTGGGCGGTGTGTACTGGGGCACGGGATATCCGTTCGTCGGTGGGCGGGAGGGGTGAACCGGAGTCGTTACCAGCCGGGCGGGTTGCCGGGGCCCTCGGCGTGCCGGGCGGCCAGGGCGTTGAGCTCGGCGATTTCCTGAGCGTTCTCCGCGCTCCAGGCGGTGACCGTTCCTCCGCCAGGGTTGGGGTGCTGGGCGGTGTAGGCGTCCATGGCCGCGTCGGGGGTCGGGTGTCCGGCGGACACCCAGCCGAAGGTCTCCCCGTACTCGACCCCCCACTCCTCGTCCTCCTCGCCCCAGGGGAGGTGGAAGTCCCAGAAGCCGATGGTCCAGGGACCGTTCTCGGCGGTCTGCCAGGTGACGTTCTCGCGGTGCTGGCTCACGGCCTGCTCCTGTTCGGTCGGTTCGGCCGGTGGGCCGGGTGCCCGTGGTGGGCCCGGCCCGGGTGGGTCAGGAAAGGTGGAGGCCTGCCGGCGGTGCGCGGCCGGGCCTGGTGGTCGGTCGTGGGGTAGGGCCGGGCCCGGAGGTGTTCCGGGCCCGGCGCCGGGGTGCGTGGTTACTGCTGCTGGTAGGCGGGGATCAGCTCGCGGATCTTGTCCTCGCCGACGCACGTGCCCAGGTGGCGGGTGATGCTGGGCGGGTTGCCGTTCCGGCCGCGCAGGTGGCTCCAGTACTTCGGTCCGGTCCAGCCGCACAGCTCGCAGCCGACAAACCAGGGTGCGCGGCCTCGCGGGCCGCGCCCCCCGGGTGGGCTGACTTTGGGTCAGTCCAGGTCCGGGACCGGCACCCAGCACCCGTTGCCGGACTCGTCGGTGACCTCGACCTCATCGCCGAGCCCGCCCTGCGCCACCCACCGCGCCGCCTGCTCTGCCGCGTCCTCCGGCGACGTCGCGGTGAAGTCGCGGCTCCACATCACGCCGTAGGTCCGGAGCTCGGGGGTGGGGGTCGTCTTGCTGTCCACGGTTCCTCCTGGGAATCGGAGCGGTTCGAAGGGAGTAGATCGGCCTCCCGGCCTCACCAACAAGACAACTATATCAGCTCTCATCCACGCTTGCAACCGTGATGGACCACCTCCGGTCCACGTGGTCCGTCTCGAACACCTCGACCTCGCCCGCCCCGTGCACCGCCAGGTGCTCGGCGGCCAGCCGCGCGGCCTCCTCCGGCGACCGGGCCGGGAAGTCCAAGTTCACCTGCACCGCGTAGGTCCGGATCTCCCCCTCCGCCGTCGGGACCGCCGTCACCACCAGGGCGCCGTACTCCGTCCGCTCCACCCGCCAGTCGCCCGTGCCCACCAGGGCCGCGCCTCGATCAGCTCCTCGCTTTCCGGCTCCCCTTCGCCGAACCCGTACGTGCCGACGTAGACGCCGTGGTCTCCGTGGTACCCGAGCCCGTACGTCCCCGGCCGCCCCCCGCTGCGCACCTTGTCGAACCCGGCCGCCCACAGCGCCTGGTCGACCTTGCCCAGGTTGCTGAACGGCGCACCCGGACCGACGGGATCGCCGAAGCGCAGGACCGGCCGCCCGTCGCCACCGGTCGCGACCTGGTGCACGCGCCAGCCGGCCGACCGCAGCGCGGCCAGCGCCGAGCGCACGGCGGCCTGGTCGCAGTCGGCGGGCAGGGCGACGTCGTGGTGCAGCCGGTGGCCGGCGGGCGGGTGCGCCGTGACGGTGAAGTCCTCGACGCCTTCGGCCACCGCGTCGTCCTCCAGCGCCTCCCGGACCAGTTCGGTCAACACCACCTCGGTCAGGTGGTGGGCGTCGGTCTGGTCGCTCGCCTGGTGGGGGCCGACCAGCAAGGGGGTCACCCGGGAGTCGTACAGCTCCCGCTGCTCGAAGCCTCGCGCGCAGACCAGCACGGCACGCAGGCCGCCGGACTCCCCGCCGCCGCCCTCCGGCTCCGCCACGACATCGACCCGGACCCCGTGCGGGCCCTTAACCACGAGCCAGGCATCCTCCGGTCCTTCCACCTCCAGCTCGGGGCGCAGGCCCGCCCGGTGCAGAACGGCCCGGGCGGCGAGCAGGGCGGGGTACGCCTCGGGGGCCGCTGCGCCCGTGCCGGGTGTGGCGGTTCGGGTCGTCATGGTGACTCGGTCCTCTCGCTGGTGGTGGCCGGAGCGGCCGGGGGTGGCCGGTCCGGGAAGGGGCTTGGGGTGGCCGACGGCCGCGCCGCGCCGCTCGATCGCCCGGCGCAGCCGCGCCAGGTTCTTCCGTGTGGCGGTGCCCCGGCCGGTGCGTACGGGCGGCCAGCTCCCGCAGGCGCAGAAGCCGTCCGGGCCCTCGATCTGCCACAGGACGCCGCCGTGGTCGGACAGCCGCAGGTACAGGTCGCGCGGCTGGCCGTCGATGGTCAGGCTGACGCCGACGGACCAGTCGTCGCCCAGGTGGACGGCTCGGGCGGGGATGCCGGAGCGGGCCAGCAGGGCGGCGAAGGCGTTGTGCGCCACCGCGCTGCTCCGGGCTGCGGGTGGCGGCTTCGGGCATCCGCCGCGCTTGGTGCGGTCGCCGCTCACGCCCGGGCCCCGGTGCGGTGGCGCAGCAGGCGGCGCAGCAGGCGGCCCAGGCGTACGGCCCGGGCGGGCCGGTGCGGGGCGAAGCGGTCGACGAGCAGCGCGTAGAGGGCGGCGTGGACGGGGTCCTTCTCGTCGAGCCAGCCGCCGCAGGTGCCGCAGGTGGCCGCGAGTTCCAGGGCGGGCGGCGCGGGCACGGCGACCAGGACTGCCCCGGCGGCCGGGCTGCGCGTGGTGACGGTGAAGTGCAGCGTCCAGCGGCGGTGGCCGCAGTTGTTGCACGCGGTGGCGGCGTCGGTGGTCATGGCGGGAATGGACATGGTGATCCTCCGGTTCGGTGGGCCGCACGGGACGGTGCGGCGGGATGTCGGGGGGCGGCGACGCTGGCGCGGGCCGCCCCGGAGAAGGGGCTGCGGAAGCTCGTCAGGGGTTGGTGTGGGCGGTGCAGGGGCAGGGCAGGCCCGGGTCCTCGCGCTGCTCGCGGACGGCGGCTCCCGGGTGGGCGGCTGTGCGCCACGCGGCGGCCTGGCGGTCGTGACGCGCCGCGTCCAGCGCACGGCCCCCCGCGTCGCCCCCGTCGGCGGCCAGCGCGGCCGTGAGGGTGGACGGGCCGCGCCCGGGTCCGCCGTGCCTGGTCAGGTGCAGTGGGTGGATCAGATGGGCCGACCGGCCGCTGTAGCTGGAGCCCCAGCCCGCACCCTCGAACTCCCTGCCGATGATCGTCAGGGCTGCGCCCCACTCCGAAGCGGTCAGCTCCTGTGCGAACACGGCCTGCACGCCGTCGTCGCTGAAGGCGAACGCGACCATGGTTCCGCGGTGGGCGGGCAGCTGCGCCGTCGCGGCGGCGACAAGCGGGGCGGCGTCGAGCGGCAGCGGGTGCCGGCTGACCGTCAGGGCCTTCTCGTCGCCCCGCACCAGGAACCCGGTGGTGCGGCCCCGCCACGGCTCGTCCGGGTGGAGGGAGGTCGGGCGCAGCCCGGCAGTCAGCAGGGCGGCGGTGACCATTTTGCGGGCCTGGTCGGTGGCGGTGGGCTGGTGAGCGCGCACGGTGGTGTCTCCTTGGGTCGGTTGCGGTTCGAAGGGGTCCGGGGGCGGCGGGGCCAGCCGCCGCCCCCGGGTGGTGGGGCGGGTGTCACGGTCGGGCGGGGCCCGGCTCGTGGCGTCAGGCGCTCGGGACGACCTCGACGATGCGGTGCACGTAGCCGTCGCCGCTCACGCCCCCGTGCCAGAACCGCTCCACCAGCGCGAGGGTGTCCACGCGGGGGTGGTCCGGTCGGGGGGCCTCCTGTGGAGCGTCGGCCAGCGGGGGCCGCTCCCAGGCCGAGCCGGGGATCAGCAGGTACTCGTCGTCGCCGATCCCCCAGGCGTATCCGCGCTTCACGTTCATGTGGTTCCGCCGCTGCAAGGTGCCTCCGTTGCCAACAAGAGAACTGCATCAGGCTTTAGACACGTCGGCAAGCGTGATCGGCCCCGGCTCGGCTCCGGCGGCGGGCAGCGTCTGCCGCTGCTCCCCGCCGTCCCCGCCGCTGCTCTTCGGTCACCACCTCACCTGGGATGACACGCGGCTGCCATCCCAGCTCACGCAGAGCGCTCTCCAACTCGCGCGGCATCACCGTCCCGGTCAGCGCCTGCGTGTCGGCGTTAAGTCGCGCCAGGAACTCCACCAGCAACTCCAACGGCACCTCGTCCGCCCTGATCGAACCGGTCGACCCGTCGAACGACAGTCGCACCGACCCGGAAGCATGGGCGCTGTGCTCGCTCCTCCGAGTGCCCCCGTGACCGTCGGCCACCCGGGCGTGCCCCCGGTAGAACAAGCCGTACCCGCTCTCGATGCTGCTCGCTCCGGTGTTCAGTGCAGGCAGGGCCCTGCGCAGCCGGGCGAACGCTGCCACCCGGGCCCGGGTGGCAGCCTGCTCCTGGTCGCGGTGCTCGAACGCCTTGGCCGCCGTGTCCCGGTAGCCCGGGAGCAGGCGCCGCGCGATGTCGCGCGCGATGCCCCCGGGCGGGCGGCCGCCCGCGACCGTGATCCGGTGCTCCGCCCGGCCCCGGTACTCGCTCGGCACGATTCCCTGCACCGTCAGCCGCTGACCGGCTGCGCCCTTGCAGTGCGTCTTCTCCCGCCAGATGTGCAGCCGCCAGCCGGCCGGATGCTCGAGCCCGACCGAGCCATAGGCGTTGTCCTCTCGGCGGTGGGTCCAGCCGCGCCGCTCGGGATCGAGGGCATTCAGGGCGGCGGCAACCTCCCGGCCGAGCGCGGCGAACTCGTCGCCAAGCTTCTCCCAGTGCGGTGAAATCTCCATGTCGGTCCCTTCTTCGATTGGGTTAGGGCGGCCGGTCGGTCAGAACAGCGGCTGCGCGTCGTCGAGCAGTGACGGGGTGCCGAACGGGTCGTCCCCGATGGCGAACAGGGAGACCTGCGTGGCGCGCGGCGCAGCGGTGAAGGCGTGCGCCGGGAGAGCCGTCCAGTCGGGCCGGCTGTCCTCGGCGGTGGGCTTGGCGGGGGTCGTCGCTGTCGGATCGTTCATCGGATCTCCATGGGCTCTGGCTCGAAGGGGGGCGGGCCGGGATGCCACCCCGTGCCAACAAGAGAACTATATCAGTTATGAGTCACGCTGGCAAGCGTGATCCACCCGTCACGGACCGATCACCCGCCGCGCTATCCTGAAACCTCGCAACCGGTCTCCTTGTGAGTACTGGTTCGAAGGGTGCGGCAGCGTCGAAACCTGCCGCCGATGGCGGTCCGCGCCAGCCTGCTGTCATCTCGACAGGGGGTCCCGCCTCATGGCGGGGCGGACCGCCGTTCGTCTTCTCCGGTCGGGCTGGGGGCGGAAGCCGCGTCCGCGACCCCGCCCCCAGTCTCACTGTCAGCCCTGGGGCGGAACGCCCCCGCTCGGCTGCTCCATCTCGGCCTCGTCTGGGCTCTCGCCCCCCTCAGCCGCCCCGCCCTCCTGGGCGGGCTGCGCCTCCGGGGCGGTCGCGGCCTCGGGCTGCGCCTCCGGCGCGGGGCTGCTCTCCTCTGCCGATCCGCTGTCGTCGTCCTGGTGGTCGTCGGCGTCGTCGTCCTGGTCGTCAGCGTCGGCCGACTCGCTACCGGCGTCCTTGTCGTCCTGCTTCGTCTTGGCCTCGTACGCGGCGATCGCCTGGCGCTCGCACTCGGCCAAGGTGTAGTCGAACGTCTCCTCCAGGAACCGCAGGTAGGTGACCATCGTCTCGGTCGGCTCCAGCCACTCCTTGTCACCCATGACGTAGAACTCGATCGCGGCCACCACCCGGGCAAACATGCGGTGCCTGCGGCGCGTCTTCGGGCCGGCGGAGATCAGCTCCGCGAACGGGTCCTCCGCCCGCTGCCACTGGTCGCGCCCCTCGTTCGGGTCCGGCACGCCCAGCAGGAACGCGGCCACCTCGGTCCGGCCGGACGCCACCGACTTGAACCACCACTTCGCGTGGCCCATGACCGTTCGCTCGGTCAGAGCGTCGGCGGCCTCCGGCAGGTTCTTCTCCGCGATCGCGGCGCGCAGCACCTCCTGCCGGACGGTCCGGGCGGAGCGCCACGCGGCGGTGCCCGCGCGCTTGGCCTTCTCCTTCGCCTTCTCGGCCTCGGGGTCGACCGGGGTCTTTCCCGCCTCCTCCAGCTCCTCCGCGTACTCCTTGGTGGGCAGGTGGCCCTCGGCGTGCCAGTTGGTGCACACGTAGATCACCTCCAGCGTGTCCGGGTCGACGGTCGCGCCGTGGCTCGGGCACACCTGCGAGTGCACCTCGGCCGTCAGCGGCTTGCCCAGCGCCGTGAGCAGGTGCGTCAGCGGCTGGGCGCTCTTGCCCAGCCACTGCCAAGGGAAGCTGATCACCGCCACCCCGGCTTCGCGCAGCTCGTCCGCGACGGCCTGCCGCTTCTTCTCCTCGGCCTGCTCGTCCTTGATCGCCTGGAGCGTCTGCCGCCACTCCCCGTTACCGCGCTTCTCCGACCGGGCGTCCCGCTGCTTGGCATCCTGGAGCCGCTGGAACTCCCGCCACCCGCCGCCAACCTGCTGCCACTGGTCCATCTCGACCCAGTCGAAGTCAGCGTGCAGCGCGTTGACCCGGTCGGCCTCGCTCAGCTTCGCCGCGCCCTTGGCGGCCCTGAGCTGGGCCGCCGAGACCCCCAGGACCTTGGCGTGGCGTCGGCGGCGTGCCTCGGGCACGTCCATGAGGGCCAGCTGCTCGGCCACCTGCAGCTCGTCGGCCTTGGTGGCGTTCTCGCGGAACTGGTTCTCCAGCAGGGAGAGCAGCAGGGTCTCGTCGTCCGCGTCGGTCAGGTCGTGGTGGACCAGCGCGGGCACCGGCGGGAGGGTCTTGGGGTCGATGCCCTTGGCCTTGGCCTTGTCGGCGGCCTCCTGGGCGGCGAGCAGACGCCGGCGGCCCTTGAAGACGCCCCACGTGCCGTCGGCCTGCCTGCGGACGCCGACGGCCTCCCGAACGCCGACCTCGGCGACGCTGGCCTTCAGCTGCTTGGACGGAGGCGCGACGTTGCCCTGGCGGTGGTTGAACGGGTCGACGATCAGCTGGGACGCGAAAAACTCGAAGTACTCGATACCGCTGGTCCTGGTCGGCTCGGCAGCGACCTTGGTCCTGGCCATGGTGTGGTCCTTCCTTGGTGGGGTGCTGATTCGAAGGGCGCAGCGCTGGCGCTGCGGGCCGGGGCGGCGGTGCCATCCGCCGCCCCGGCGGGGTGGTTCAGTCGCGGGGAACCCACAGGCCGCGCTCCTCGCGCCGGATCTCCCAGTCGCGACGGCCGGGCTCCCGGCCGGGGCGGAAGTCGTCGCAGCCCAGGAAGCTGTCCGGGTGGCCGTGTTCCTGCTTGGCGTCGCCGCACTCCAGGCACCGGGTGATGGCCTGGCGGAACTCGGCGCACACCGCGCGGTGCTCGTCCAGGCCCTCGGACAGGGCGTGGTGCGGGGTCGGGTGGTCGTCCCGGTTGGCGGGGTTGGTCCAGTCGCCGGGGTTGCGGCGCCCCTCCGCAGTGGCGACGTCGAACCGGCCGATGTACGACCACGGGCCGACCGGGCTGAACTCGTCCGGGGCCTCGGGCTCGTTGAACATGTTCTCCGGCCACAGGGTCACCAGGCAGGCGCAGCCGGGCACGGTGTACTGCCACCCGGCCAGGTATCCGCCGTCCTCCCAGACGGTGGCGGTGAACTCCCCGAACGCGAGCGGGGCGAGAGCGGCGGCGGCTTCCGGGTGAACGGTGATCGTGCGCATCGTGTGCCTTCCTGTGGGGCTGATCCGAAGGGGGCGGGCCGGAGTTCCCACTCCGTCCCAACAAGAGAACTATATCATGTCTTTGGCATGATTGGGAGGGGTTTGAGCCGCCCCTTCCCCCGCCTTCCGCTCCGGCCGCACGTCGGGTCGGACCCCGGGGCACCGCCCCGGGGTCCGGGGTCCGACCCTCGCTCAGCTGCGGCCGGGCTTGGCCTGCGGTGCGCCCGCCTCGGCTCGACGGTCCGCCCGCAGTGCCGCGTCGAGATCCTCGACGACACTGCGCAGTGCGGCCGCGTCGGCCGGCCGTCCGGATTCCAGGTCGTCGGCCACCTTGCGCAGGCGCTCGGGGATGGTGCGCGGCGTGTTACCGATGCCGAGGTTGATCTTGACGCGGGACGAAGGGGTCACCTGGAGTCTCCTGACGGTATGGATCGCTGGTCTCGGGTTGGTTCGGGGGTGTTGGGCCGGGGCGCCCGCCCGCCAACAAGAGAACTTTATCAGACGTAAGCCACGGTGTCGAGTGGGAATCGGCCGCCCGACACCGTGGCTACGCCCGTCAGTCCTCCTCGGCGTGCGACAGGAGCGCCGCCAGGTACTCCGCGCGGTCGGTGAAGCCCTTCACCTCGATGTCGCCCTCGGTGTAGGTGCCGACCCCGTACAGGCCCTGCTCCTTGTCGCGGTAGACGGTCACGATGATGTACGGCCACTCGCCGAGCAGCCGACCGTCCTGCAGCCCGGATACGACCCGCCAGCCGCTGGCGGCCTCCGCGACCAGCTCCATCCAGTCGTACCCGTCCCCGCCCGTCGGGTCGGGGAGTTCGGGGAGCAGCGTGGTCGGGTCGGCGGCCTGGTCGGTGGTGGGGGTGTTCGACATCGGTTCTCCTTGGCGTGGTTCGAAGGGTTCGAAGCGGGCCGGGCTTCGGTCCCGCCGCGCTCCGGCGGCGGGACCGGCGTGGGCTGGCTAGTGGACGTCCCAGTCCACGCGCCGCCGCTGCGGCAGCGGCGGCTCCCACCCCTGCCGCAGGGCCAGCCGCAACGCGCGGCGGTCCTGCTTGTGGGCCGCCCGCTGGGCCGGCTTGCGGCGGCTGCCGGACAGCGCGCCGACCGGCAGCCAGGGGCGGTCCTGGCGCGCCAGCACCTTGGGGCGGGTGTTGTCGGTCCGGGACATCGGTTCCTCCGGGTGATCGCTGGTTCGGAAGGGGTGGCCGGGGGTGCCGCCCCCGACCAACAAGAGAACTATATCATGCCATGGGCACGATGTGAAGCGAGGGTGACCGGTGGGCCCCGCCACCTACGGGGCGGGCCCTCGGGGTCAGCTCTCCTCCGGCTGCATGATCGTGATCACAGGCTCCCCGCTGTCCCCGGGGCCGCAGTGAACGGCCAGCCTCGCCCGGGTCGCCCGGCTGGGGCCCTCCGCCGGAATCCGCAGAACCTCGAACGGGACCGCCCGAACGCCCGGGTTGGCGCTGCGCACCGCGTAGAACGCCATCCGGAGCACGTCCCACAGCCGCCCGGTCTCCGACTGCCCGTGCCCGGGGTGCCTCGCGTCGTCCTCGCTGCTCCACGCAACGCAGTCACCCCACGCGGCGCGGGTCAGCGCCACCGGCCACCGCCAGCCGGCCTGCTGGGCAAGGTCCTGGGGGCCTCCACCAGTTCGCCCGCCTGTAGGGCGTCGGCCCGGGTGAACTGGTGGATCGGCTCGCCAAACAGCTCCGTCATGCTCGTCATCCGTGTGACCTTCCGTGATTCTGGCTCGAAGGGAGTCGGTGGGCTGTACCTCTCGCCGCACCAACAAGAGAATAGTATCATGCCTTGAGCACGATTGGAAGCGTGGCGCAGCGTCACGTTTCCATGATCGGATAGGGGACACCCGCTCTCAGTGCACCCTGAAGCCTGAAAGCGGCATCATGGAAACTCCGCAAAGCCTCCAATTCATCCAATGAATCACCCTCCGCGCCCAAGTATGCGTCAGTCGCAATAGACATTTCTCGAATTGATTCGACGGGGTCGATAACAAATCCGAGAATGCCGGTCCTGCTGACGACCCAAATTTCCCCCGGGTCTAGTTCGAGATCCTCGGCGGTCAGCTCACGGCGACACTCAAGGCAGCGGAAGAATGCGCCAGAAGTCGCACGATATGAGCCGACGGAAGCGCATTCCTGGCAGGCGATTTCCAACATTCTTGCCAACCTTTCTGATCTCGAATTTCAGTTCTGCTCGGCTCGCACGATGTCGCCGACCTGGTAGGCGCTCGCGGGGGTGGTCGGCGCGCTGTTAACGGTCATGACGGGGACGTCCTTTCGGGGCGGGTTCTGTGTGGGGGCGGTTGCCGGGGCGGGACACCGCCCCGGCAACCAGAAAACTATATTGGCGTTACATCACGCCGGAGGGGTTTAGTTCACCCCGGCCCAACCGAGCGACCACGCGCGCTGAGCCGAACGGGCGGCCTTCTCCATCTCGCCGACTGCGGCGGACTCAACCGCCGAAACCAGGGTGGCGAATGCCTCTCGGGCCTTGGCCAACTGCCGGGCCTTGCGCTGCCCCCGGCGCTTGATCGTGTCGTCCCGGAGTTCCTGGCCGATAACCTCCCAGAATTCCACGACCTCCCCGTAGCCGTCGGCCTGCGTCGCGACGGAGAGCATCCACTCCGACGCCCCCGGGATGACTCGCTCGACCTTCTCGCCCACGCCGCGAATGGCACTGACGTACATGAACTCGAACTCGCCCCGGTGGTTCTTGGTGCTGCCCTTGGTGACGGTGGCGGACATTTCAGTCTCCTTGGCTTTCTTTGTGGTTTGGTTCGGAAGGGGTTTTGCCGGGCGGTAATGCCATTTACTGCCCGGCGGTTCGGTCACGCGTGGGCGATTTCGAACAATTCCAGAAGCTCGAAATCCTGAGGCGGGGCCAGCTTCACAACGGCGGCCTCAACGGTTTCCTTCTTGATCGTCGTAGGCAGATTTGCCGCAATGAGGCTGGGGTTCTTGCAGGAGCTCCACAGCTTGTACAGCGCACTCCTCCGCCGGTTGAGCAGGTCGGTAAGGGCTTCCCGCGCGCCCTGGTACTCGGCCTCGATCAGCATTGCGTCGATCAGCAGCTCCGGCGGAAGTGCTTGAGCGGTCATCGGCGTCTCCGTTGTCTCGGGAGTGGTTCGAAGGGTGTCGGGACGGAGTGCCTGCCCCGTTCCAACAAGACAACAATATCACACCTGAGCCACGGAAGGGGAGTGGCAAGGCTCCTGATCTGGGCGTGTCTCCTCACGCCGCCTCGACCCTGTGTCTTGTGAGCGGTCTTGTGGGGTGCCTTGTCGGCAACCTCTTGGGGTGCCTTGTCGGGTGCTTAATGAGCACATCGGTATTCGCCCTCCCGGGGTAACCTCGCAGCTCAGAGGCCGTATGTGTGGGGTCGGAAATTCCGACAACCCCTTTCCTTTTGCTTTTGGGTAGTTGGTAGTTGGCTGTTGGTCGGTTGGGGTTTGCGCCTGCGGCGTGCTGTTGGTTTTGGGTTGCCGCCCCCCGGTGGGGTGGCGGTGCGGGTGGGGGCGGTTCGCTGGGCCTCCGGCGATGCTGGTCGTGATGCTCTTGCTTGTGGTGGTGGGCTGGTGTTGGGCGGTCACCCCTGGGGGGTGGCCGGCTTCTGGGTGTTGCGGGCGTCCGGCGGCCCAGGCCCGCCTGGTGGGGGTGCCAGTGGCCGTCCTGCCGCCGTAGGGCTGTCCTGGCTGTCTGGCCGGGCCGTCGGCCCGGGGGAGGGTGTCCGGGGGGCTGGGCCGTCGGTCCGGTGCTGGGTCGCGTTGCCTTGCCCGGTCCGGGGCGGTGCTGGGCCGGGCCGTCGGCCCGGTGTGGGGGTTGCGGCCCGCCGGGCCGCTGGGAGGGGCTGGGAGGGCCCTGCACGGCCCTGGTGGTGCCGTACGGGGTGGTGCCTGCCGTTCCGGGCCGGGCAAGGGCGGTGGAGGGGCCCTTCCGAGAATGTGCGGCGCAAGGTTCACCGTGTCCTCGTCCGGGCCGTCGGTTCGGACCGGGGGAGAGGCCGAGGGGCCTCCGGCCCCGGGGTGTGACGCTGCACCGGGGATTTACGCCATATCGTCAACGGGTGCTCGGCCGGGTACCTCCTTCTCGTCGGGGGAGGCCTTGTTCCGGGAATTCGCGTCACATCGTGAACGCTGCCCGACCGTAGGGAGGGGGAGGGGGTGCTACCGGGATTTTGCGTCATATCGTCAACGGCGGGGACGGCCCCGGGGGAGGGGCCCTGTACCCGAAATTCGCGTCACATCGTCAACGCACCCGAGGGACCGGGCCGCAGGCCCGTGCCGACCGCCCCTCAGGTGCTGCCCCGTCAGGGGCTAAAGCCTGCCCGTGAATTCGCCGCAGGCGAATGGCCCTAGCCACCCCCGCCCGGCGCAGCCGGGCCCCGAGGCGCAGCCTCGGACAACCACCCACGGTGACGCCGCCAGGCGTCACCCCCGCACCTGGCGGTGCGTCAGCACCGCCGCATGGCCGCCAGGCCATGCTTAAGCCGCAGGCTTCCGCCCCC
>NZ_JBVIRY010000026.1:0-145868 GCF_055575795.1 Kitasatospora sp. NPDC034023 | reverse complement strand
CTCACCCTCCACCCCGACCACCCCGCCTACGTCATCTACACCTCCGGCTCCACCGGCCGCCCCAAGGGCGTCACCATCCCCCACCGCGCCATCGTGAACTTCGCACTCGGGCAGATCGCCAAGTTCGGGATCGGCCCCGACTCGCGGGTGCCACAGTTCGCGTCGCCGAGCTTCGACGGCGCGGCCTGGGAGATCTACGCCGCGCTGCTCTCCGGGGCCTGCCTGGTCGCGGCGCCGAAGGAGCGGCTGCTGTCCGCCAAGGAGCTGGCCGAGATCCTGGCCGAGCACCGCGTGACGCACGCCGTGCTGCCGCCGGCCGCGCTGGCGGAGCTGCCCGAGGGCGCACTGCCGGACGGCATGACCCTGGTGACCGCCGGCGAGGCCTGCCCTCCGGGTCTGGTGGAACGCTGGTCGGTCGGCCGCACGATGATCAACGGCTACGGGCCGACCGAGAACACCGTGGGTTCGGTGATGAGCGACGCGCTTTCGGGTGCCGTCGCGGCCCCGATCGGGCGGCCGCTGCCCAACACCCGGGTGTACGTGCTGAACGCGCGCCTGGAGCCGGTCCCGCCGGGCGTGGAGGGCGAACTCTACCTCGCAGGACGCCAGTTGGCCCGCGGCTACCTCAACCTCCCCGGCCTCACCGCCGAACGCTTCGTCGCCTGCCCCTACGGCGAGCCCGGCGAACGCATGTACCGCACCGGCGACCTCGCCCGCTGGACCGAGGACGGCCAACTCGTCTTCGCCGGCCGCGCCGACGAGCAGGTCAAGCTCCGCGGCTTCCGCATCGAACTCGGCGAGATCCAGGCCACCCTGGCCACCCATCCCGCCGTCGCCCAGGCCGCCGTCATCGCCCGCGAGGACACCCCCGGCGACAAGCGCCTCGTCGCCTACGTCGTCCCCACCGCCACCGATCACCGCAGCGACGACGAACTCGCCGTCCGGATACGCCGGTACGCCGCCGAGCGACTGCCGGACTACATGGTGCCGTCGGCGACCGTGGTCCTCGACGCGCTGCCCGTCACCGTCAACGGCAAGCTCGACCACCGCGCCCTGCCCGCCCCCACCTACACCACCCAGACCGACCGCACCCCCACCACCCCGCACGAGGAAATCCTCTGCGCCGTCTTCGCCCAGGTCCTCGACCTGCCCCGAGTCACCCCCACCGACAACTTCTTCGACCTCGGCGGCCACTCCCTCCTCGCCACCCGCCTCGTCAGCCGCATCCGCACCACCCTCGGCATCGAGGTCGGCATCCGGACCCTCTTCGAACGCCCCACGCCCGCCGAGCTGGCGCGGCACCTGGAGAGCGGCCAGGCGGCGCGACCGGCGATCACCGCCATCGAACGGCCTGGGCGGGTCCCGCTGTCGTTCGCCCAGCAACGCCTCTGGTTCCTGGGCGAGTTGACCGGGGCGAGCGCCGCCTACAACATCCCGATCGCCCTGCGTCTCACCGGCGACCTCGACCGGGAGGCCCTTCAGGCCGCCCTGGTCGACCTGATCACCCGGCACGAGGTCCTGCGTACCGTCTTCCCCGCCGGAGACGGCGATCCCCGCCAGCGGCTACTCGCACCGCAGGAGCTCGCCTTCGAGCTCACCGTCACCGAGTTCGCCAAGCACGACCCCACCGAGTCCGACCCCACCGAGCACAAGCTCACCGAGTCCGAGCTCGCCGAGGCGATCACCCGCACCGCCACCCGAGCCTTCGACCTCACCACCGAACTCCCCATCCGCGCCGCACTGTTCACCCTCGCACCGGACGACCACGTCCTCACCGTCACCATCCACCACATCGCCGGCGACGGCTGGTCCCTCGCCCCACTCGGCCACGACCTCTCCACCGCCTACACCGCGCGCCTCGACGGCCGGGCACCCGAATGGGAGCCCCTGCCCGTCCAGTACGCCGACTACACCCTCTGGCAACGCGACCTACTCGGCGACGACCACGACCCCGACAGCCTGCTCAGCGAACAACTCGACTACTGGCGCGAGGCGTTGAGCGAGGTGCCCGAGGAACTCGCCCTCCCGTACGACCACCCGAGGCCGGCCGTCGCCACCCAGCGCGGCGCGACCACCGACCTGGTCCTCCCCGCCGAGCTGCACGCCGCCCTCACCGAGGTCGCCCGCAGCAACGGCGCCACCATGTTCATGGTGCTCCAGGCCGCACTCGCCGTCCTGCTCTCCCGCCTCGGCGCCGGACCGGACATCCCCATCGGCACGCCGATCGCCGGCCGCACCGACGAAAACCTCGACGACCTCGTCGGCCTCTTCGTCAACACCCTCGTCCTGCGCACCGACCTCACCGACGACCCCACCTTCGAGCAACTGCTCGGCCGCGTCCGCGAAACCGGCCTCGCCGCCTTCGCCCACCAGGACGTGCCGTTCGAGCGCCTCGTCGAAGAACTCGCCCCCGTACGCTCGATGGCCCGGCACCCGCTCTTCCAGGTCATGCTCAGCCTGCAGAACAACGCCGAAGCCGTCCTGGACCTGCCCGACCTGACCGTCACGGCACTGCCCACCGGCGCCCCGGCCGCCAAGTTCGACCTCCAACTCGACGTCAGCGAACAACACGACCCCACCGGCACCCCCGCCGGCCTCACCGCCCGCATCACCTACGCCACCGACCTCTTCGACCGGGCGTCGATCGAACTGCTCGCCCGCCACTGGACCCACCTCCTCGGCGTCCTGGCCACCGACCCCACCACCCCCGTCCACACCATCGACCTGCTGACCCCCGAGGACCGCCACCACCTCCTCACCACCTGGAACGACACCACCACCGACCACCCCGCCCAGTCACTCACCGCCCTCTTCGCGGCCCAGGCGGCCCGCACCCCCGACGCCGTCGCCCTCACCGACGAGGACCGGCAGCTCACCTACGCCGAGCTCGACACCCGCAGCAACCGCCTCGCCCACCGCCTGATCGCCGCCGGCGTCGGCCCGGAGAGCCGAGTGGTGCTGCTCGGCGAGCGGTCCGTGGAGCTGATCGTCGCGATCCTGGGCGTGCTCAAGGCCGGCGGCACCTACATCCCGCTCGACACCCGGTATCCGGCCGCGCGGATCCAGCAGATCCTCCGGGAGAGCTCGGCCCGAGTGGTGCTGTCCGACGGCCGGCTCGGCCAGGACGTCGAACTTCCCGCCGGGGCGGTCCTGTTGAGCACGGACCCGGCGGCAGTGGCGGAGTTCCCCGGCACCGCGCCGGCCGTCGCGGCGCACCCCGACCAGGTGGCCTACGCGATGTACACCTCCGGCTCCACCGGCGCCCCGAAGGGCGTCATGGCGACGCACCGCAACGTCGCGGCCCTCGCCGCCGACCGGATGTTCCACCCGGTCGCGCACCGCCGTGTCCTGCTGCACTCCCCGCTCGCCTTCGACGGCTCCACCTACGAGCTGTGGGTGCCGCTGCTGTCCGGCGGCACGGTGGTGCTCGCGCCCGTCGGTGAGACGGACCCCGCGGTGTTCCGGTCGGTACTCACCGAACAGCGGGTGACGGGCGCGTTCTTCACCACCGCGCTGTTCAACCTGCTGGCCGAGGACGAGCCGGAGGCGCTGGCCGGCCTGGGCGAGCTGCTGACGGGTGGCGAGGCGGCCTCGCCCGCCGCGATGGCGGCGGTGCTGGCGGCCTGCCCGGACACCGTGGTGTCGCACGTCTACGGGCCGACCGAGACCACCACCTACGCCAGCGGGCACCGGCTCCCGGCCGCGCCGCTGCCGGTGGCGATCCCGCCGATCGGCCGCCCGTTGGACAACACGCAGGTCTTCGTCCTGGACGAGTCGCTGCGCCCGGTACCCCCGCGCGTGGCCGGCGAGCTGTACATCGCGGGCACCGGCCTGGCCCGGGGCTACCTCGGCCGGCCCGGTCTGACCGCCGAACGCTTCGTGGCCTGCCCGTACGGCGAGCCCGGCGAGCGGATGTACCGCACCGGCGACGTGGTCCGCTGGACCACCGACGGCGAACTCGAGTTCGTCGGCCGCGCCGACGACCAGGTCAAGATCCGCGGCTTCCGCATCGAGCCCGGCGAGATCCAGGCCGTCCTCGCCGGCCACCCCGCCGTCGCCCAGGCCGCCGTCACCGTCCGCGAGGACACCCCCGGCGACAGGCGACTCGTCGCCTACCTCGTCCCGGCCGCCAAGACGGCCGCCACCGACCGCCACAGCGACGATGAACTCGCCGCCCTGATACGTCAGTACGCCGCCCAGCGGCTGCCCGAGTACCTCGTGCCCTCGGCGATCCTGGTCCTGGACGCCCTCCCGCTGACCGTCAACGGCAAGCTGGACCGCAGGGCGCTGCCCGTCCCCGTGTACTCGACCGGCGCCGGTCGGACCCCGACGACCCTCCGCGAAGAGCTGCTCTGCACCGTCTTCGCCGAGGTCCTGGGCCTGCCCTCGGTCGGCCTCGACGACAGCTTCTTCGACCTCGGCGGACACTCCCTCCTCGCCACCCGCCTCACCAGCCGCATCCGCACCACCCTCGGCACCGAACTCCCCCTGCGCACCCTCTTCGAAGCACCCACCCCCGCCGCCCTGGCACGGCGACTCGACACCACCACCGAAGCCCGCCCGCCGATCACGGCCACCCAGGCCCGGCCCGAAACCGTCCCGCTGTCGTTCGCCCAGCAACGCCTCTGGTTCCTCGGCGAGTTGACCGGGCCGAGCGCCGCCTACAACATCCCCACCGCGCTCCGTCTCACCGGCAACCTCGACCGCAACGCCCTCCAGGCCGCCCTTGCCGACCTGATCGCCCGCCACGAGGCACTGCGCACCCTCCTCCCCGCCGTCGACGGACGGCCCCGCCAACTCGTCCTCCCCGCCGACCGGTTCGGCTTCCGGCTCACCGTCACCGAGACCTCCGAACCGGAACTGGCCGCCGCCCTGGCCCGCACCACCGGGCACACCTTCGACCTCGCGAGCGAACTCCCCATCAAGGCCGAGCTGTTCACGCTGTCGCCGCAGGACCACGTGCTCGCCCTGGCGGTCCACCACACCGCCGGTGACGGCTGGTCCTTCGGTCCGCTCGCCCGCGACCTGGCCACCGCCTACGCCGCGCGCCTCGACGGCCGGGCACCCGAATGGGAGCCCCTGCCCGTCCAGTACGCCGACTACACCCTCTGGCAGCGCGACCTACTCGGCGACGACCACGACCCCGAAAGCCTGCTCAGCGAACAACTCACCTACTGGCGTGAGGCCCTGGCCGGCATCCCGGCCGAGCTGGAGCTGCCCTTCGACCGGCCGCGCCCGCCCGTCGCCACCCAGCACGGTGCCCTGGTCGACCTGCCCATCGCCCCCGACCTGCACGCCGCCCTCACCGAGGTCGCCCGCAGCAACGGCGCCACCATGTTCATGGTGCTCCAGGCCGCACTCGCCGTCCTGCTCTCCCGCCTCGGCGCCGGACCGGACATCCCCATCGGCTCCCCGATCGCCGGCCGCACCGACGAAAACCTCGACGACCTCGTCGGCCTCTTCGTCAACACCCTCGTCCTGCGCACCGACCTCACCGACGACCCCACCTTCGAAGAACTGCTCGGCCGCGTCCGCGAAACCGGCCTCGCCGCCTTCGCCCACCAGGACATCCCCTTCGAACGCCTCGTCGAAGAACTCGCCCCCGTACGCTCGATGGCCCGACACCCCCTCTTCCAGGTCATGCTCGCCGTACAGAACAACGCCGAAGCCGTCCTGGACCTGCCCGACCTGACCGTCACGGCACTGCCCACCGGCGCCCCGGCCGCCAAGTTCGACCTCCAACTCGACGTCAGCGAACAACACGACCCCACCGGCACCCCCGCCGGCCTCACCGCCCGCATCACCTACGCCACCGACCTCTTCGACCGGGCCACGGTCGAGCTGATCGGTGAGCGCTGGGTGCGGGTGCTGACCGCGCTGACGGCGGCCCCGCAGGCCCCGGTCAGCACGGTGGACGTCCTCGACGCCGAGGAGCGGCACCGGATCCTGAAGGGGTGGAACGACACCGCGCTGCCGGTGCCGCCGGCCACGCTGCCGCAGCTGTTCGAGGCCCAGGCGGCCCGCCGCCCGCAGGACGAAGCCGTGGCCTTCGGCGAACAGCGTCTCAGCTACGGCGAGTTGAACGCCCGAGCCAACCGGCTGGCTCGACTGCTGGTCGACCTCGGTGTCGGCCCGGAGTCGCTGGTCGCGGTCTGCCTGGACCGCTCGGCGGAGCTGGTGGTCGCCCTGCTCGCGGTGCTCAAGGCCGGCGGCGCCTACCTGCCGATCGACCCCGACTACCCGGCGGACCGGATCGCCTACGTGTTCGGCGAGGCCGCTCCCGCCGTGGTGCTGGCGTCCACGGCGACGGCCGGTGCCGTGCCGGGGACCGATCTCCCGGTGGTGCTGCTGGACGAGCGGGCGACCGAGCGGCGGCTGGCCGGCCTGGCGGACGACGACCTGTCGGACGCCCAGCGCCGCGCACCGCTGCTGCCCTCCCACCCGGCCTACGTGATCTACACCTCCGGCTCCACCGGCCGCCCCAAGGGCGTGGTGGTCCCGCAGCAGAACGTGGCCTTCCTGCTGGCCGGCACCGCCGACTGGTTCGACTTCGGCCCGGACGACGTGTGGACCTGGTTCCACTCCTACGCCTTCGACTTCTCCGTCTGGGAGCTGTGGGGTGCACTCCTGCACGGCGGCCGCCTGGTGATCGTCCCCTTCGAGACCTCCCGCTCGCCGCAGGCCTTCCTCGACCTGCTGCTCCGCGAACAGGTCACCGTCCTCAACCAAACACCCTCCGCCTTCTACCAGTTGACTCAGGCCGCAACCCAGGAAGGCCCCCACGCCGACCCCGGCCCCGCCGACCCGGCCGACCCCGCCGACCCTGACCCGGCCGACGCCGACCGGGCCCGACTGCCGCTGCGCACCCTGGTGCTGGGCGGCGAGGCGCTGGACGTGAGCCGGCTCGACGGCTGGTACCGGCGCCTGGCCGAGCGGGCCCCGGCCACGGTCAACATGTACGGGCCCACCGAGGCCACCGTCTGGGTCACCGGGAAGCCCGTCAACTCCCGTGGCAGCGCGCCGATCCCGTCGGCGGTCCGATCCGCCGGGGCGTCCGACGAGGCCGCCTCGTCGATCGGCCGCCCGCTCGGCAACTCCCGGGTCTACGTGCTGGACGCCGCCCTGCGCCCGGTGCCGCCGGGCGTGGCCGGCGAGCTGTACCTGGCGGGCGCCAACCTGGCCCGGGGCTACCTCGGCCGGCCCGGTCTGACCGCCGAGCGCTTCACTGCCTGCCCGTACGGCGAGCCCGGCGAGCGGATGTACCGCACCGGCGACGTGGTCCGCTGGAGCGCCGACGGGGAGCTGGAGTTCGTGGGCCGCGCCGACGACCAGGTGAAGATCCGCGGCTTCCGGATCGAGCTCGGCGAGATCGAGGCGACCGTCGCCGCCCATCCCCGGGTCGGCCAGGCGGCCGTCCTGGTCCGCGAGGACACCCCGGGCGACCGGCGGCTGGTCGCCTACGCGGTCCCGGCGGACGACGGCGCGGACCTGCCCGGACAGCTCCGGCAGTTCCTCGCCGACCGACTGCCGGACTACATGGTGCCGTCCGCCGTCCTGCTCCTGGACGTCCTGCCGCTCACCGTCAACGGCAAGCTCGACCGGCGGGCCCTGCCCGCCCCGGCGTACGGCACGACGACGGCCGGCCGCGCCCCGGGCACCGTGCAGGAGGAGATCCTCTGCGGCATCTTCGCCGAGGTGCTGGAGCTGCCGCGGGTGGGGGTGGACGACGGCTTCTTCGAGCTCGGCGGGCACTCCCTGCTGGCCGCCCGCCTGGTCAGCCGGATCCGCGCGGTGCTGGGCGTCGAGGTGGGCATCCAGACGCTGTTCACCGCGCCCACCGTGGCCGGGCTGGCGGAGCGGCTCGGCCTGCCCGACACCCGCGAGGCGCTGGGCCTGCTGCTGCCGCTGCGCACGACGGGCAGCCGGGAGCCGTTCTTCTGCGTCCACCCGGTCGGCGGCCCGAGCTGGTGCTACTCGCCGCTGGCCAGGTACCTGCCGACGGACTACCCGCTCTACGGCCTGCAGGCCGCCGGGCTGGACGGCGGCGGTGAACTGCCGGGATCGATCCGGGAGATGGCCGCGCAGTACGTCGAGCGGATGCGCGCCGTCCAGCCCGCCGGGCCGTACCACCTGCTGGGCTGGTCCTTCGGTGGCGTGGTGGCGCAGGAGATCGCCGCCCAGTTGCGGGAGGCCGGTGAGCGGGTGGCCGCCCTGGTGCTGCTCGACGCCCACCTCCCGACCCGCCCGGCCGCAGGCGCGGAGCCGGCCGAGGACACCGAGCCGGAGGGGTTCGAGGAGCTCATCGACCAGAGCACGCTGTCCATCGAGCTGACGGCCGAGGAGCTCGCCACCGCCTCCCGGGTGATCGCGAACAACTTCCGTCTGCTGCGGGCGCACCGCCCGCGCCGCTTCGACGGTGACGCGCTGCTCGTGTCGGCCCGGGACGACCGCGGGCGGGGCGTCCCGCACCGGGACGTCTGGACGCCGCACATCACCGGCGACCTCACCGAGCACCCGCTGGACTGCCGCCACGAGGACATGGCCCGACCCGACGCCCTGCGTCAGGTCTGGGACCTCACCGCGGCCTGGCTGGCCGGTCGGGACGCCACCGCCTGACGCACCCCCGCACCCCCGCACCCCCGCAGCCGCGGTGACCGACGCCGGAGAAGCCGGCCCGGTCACCGCGGCTGCCGCCTTCCCGTGCATCGCTATGCGGGGATCGCCATTTCCATGAATCACCGAGGGTGTCCATATTGCAGGCTCGCGGAGCGAAGCTCAATCGACGCTCAAATCCTGGACCTACCCACAGGTAACGTAACAGACAACTGAACAGAATGCCTCCTACCAGCACGGATATCCGGCAAAGAAAGTAAACATTCAGTAATGAAATCTGTGCAGAGGTCTATGAATAGCCCTACTGTGTGGCAACTCTCCGCGCTCCGCCCACCCCGGAGCCCCCACACACAGAGAGATCGCCAATGGCTTCCCTCAACCAGATCTCGCCGCCCGGGCAGAGCACCGGCACCGAATCCGGCACCACCACCCGGTCGCTCAACCGCTCCATCGGCCTCGTCGGCCTCATGTGGGCCTCGGTCGGCTCGATCATCGGCTCCGGCTGGCTGTTCGGCGCCAAGAACGGCGTCGTCGTCGCCGGACCGGCGGCCGTCATCTCCTGGGGCATAGGCGCGGTCGCCATCGTGCTCCTCGCACTGGTGCACGCCGAGCTCGGCGGGCTCTTCCCCGTTGCCGGCGGCACCGCGCGCTACCCGCACTACGCCTTCGGCGGCCTGGCCGGCATGTCCTTCGGCTGGTTCTCCTGGCTCCAAGCCGCCACCGTCGCGCCGATCGAGGTCGAGGCGATGATCGGCTACGCGAAGGACATGCCCTGGGCCAGTGGGCTCCAGAACACCAACGGCACCCTCACCACCAGCGGGTTCATCGTCGCCACCCTGCTGATGGGCGTCTTCGTCGCCGTCAACTTCCTCGGCGTGAAGGCCCTCGCCCGGACCAACACCGCCACCACCTGGCTGAAGATCTTCGTCCCGCTGTTCACGATCTTCATCCTGGCGATCACCAGCTTCCACGGCTCGAACTTCACCTCGCACGGCTTCGCCCCGTTCGGTGCCAAGGGCGTGCTCGCGGCGATCAGCTCCAGTGGCATCATCTTCGCGCTGCTCGGCTTCGAGCAGGCCATCCAGATCGCCGGTGAGAGCCGCAACCCCAAGCGCGACATCCCCCGCGCCGTGCTCGGGTCGGTCGCCATCGGCACCATGATCTACACCCTGCTGCAGGTCGTCTTCATCGGCGCACTGCCGGTCAGCGCCTTCGCCAACGGCTGGGACAAGCTCGACTTCCCCGGCATCGACGGCCCCTTCGCCGGTCTCGCCACCCTGGTCGGCCTCGGCTGGCTGGCCTGGATCCTGAAGGCCGACGCGATCATCTCCCCCGGTGGCACCGGCCTGATCTACACCACCTCCACCTCGCGCATCTCCTACGGCCTGAGCAAGAACGGCTACGCGCCGCAGAAGTTCGAGCACCTGGACAAGAACGGCGTGCCGTGGTTCGGCCTGATCATCTCCTTCATCACCGGCGTGATCTGCTTCCTGCCCTTCCCGAGCTGGCAGGAGCTGGTCGGCTTCATCACCTCCGCCAGCGTGCTGATGTACGCCGGCGCCCCGCTGGCCTTCGGCGCGCTGCGCCGCCGCCTGCCCGACCGTGAGCGCTCCTACCGGCTGCCGCTGGGCGGCGTGATCTCCCCGGCCGCGTTCGTGGTCTCCAGCCTGATCATCTACTGGTCCGGCTGGCACATCCTGTCCCGCCTGGGCATCGCGATCGTGCTCGGCTACCTGCTGCTCGGCGGCTACGCGGTGTACGCGATCAAGAAGGGCCTGGCGAACGCGCCGCGGCTGAACTGGAAGGCCGCCCAGTGGCTGCCGGTCTACCTGCTGGGCCTGGGCCTGGTCTCCTGGCAGGGCGGCTTCGGCGACGGCACCGGCCTGATCCCGATGTGGTACGACATGGCGCTCGTCGCGGTGTTCGCGCTCGGCATCTACTACTGGGCGATCCGGGTCGCCCTGCCGGCCGAGGAGATCGAGCGTGAGGTCGCCGACGTCGAGGTGATCGACGCGGGCGGCCACTGACCCCCGCCCCCGACCACCAGGAAGGGCCCGCCGGTCGAGCGACCGGCGGGCCCTTCCGCATGCCTCAGAGGCCCAGCACCGTCCGCAGCACCGTGCCCAGCTCGGCCTCCGGGTCCAGCGCCGGACCGGACGAGCGCCACGCGACGAAGCCGTCCGGGCGGACCAGGACCGCGCCCTGCGGGCCGATGCCGTGCAGGGCGGCGAAGTCCGTGCCCGGCTCCGGGGCCAGGTCGTCCTCGGCACCGTCGCCGATCCGGAAGGCGTCCAGCGGGACGGCCAGCTTGTCCGCCGCCCGCCGGGCGCCCGCGTGCCAGGCCGCGCCGTCGGGGCCGGTGAGCAGCACCATCGCCTGCTCGTACAGGTCCAGCGTGGAGAGCTTCACGCCCGCCCGCAGCAGCCACTGGTGCGGGGCGCGGCTGCCCGGCTCGCCCGCCGACTCGAACTGCTCGGGGACGACAGCGCCCGCCCGGTCGGTGCCGATCACCGCGCCGACCGGGTAGCGGTAACCGAGCGCCACCGCGAGCACCCCGGCCTGCCGCCCGACGCCCGGCACCACCGCGTAGCCCGGGTGGCTGTGCTCGGCCGAGCGGGCCGAGGCGCGCTCGCTGGTCACCTGGGCGACCGGGCGCCGCTCCTGCCCGTACGTCTCCAGCAGCCGCGGCCCGGCCCAGCCGCACAGCACGGCAGCGAGCTTCCAGGCCAGGTTGTGGGCGTCCTGGATGCCGGTGTTGGAGCCGAAGGCGCCGGTCGGGGACATCTCGTGGGCGGAGTCCCCGGCGAGGAAGACCCGCCCGGCGCCGTACCGCTCGGCCACCCGTTCGGCCGCGTGCCAGGGCGCCCGGCCGGTCACCTCGACGTCCAGCTCCGGCAGACCGACGGCGGTGCGGATGTGCCGCTCGCAGCGCTCGTCGGTGAAGGCCTCCAACGGCTCGCCGTGCTCGGGGTGCCACGGCGCGTGGAACACCCACTCCTCCTGGTTGTCCACCGGCAGCAGCGCGCCGTCCGCCTCCGGGTTGGTCAGGTAGCAGGCGATGAAGTGCCGGTCGCCGACCACCTCCGCCAGCCGCTTGGCCCGGAAGGTGATGCTGACGTTGTGGAACAGCTCGCCCTTGCCGGTCCGGCCGATGCCCAGCCGTTCCCGGACCGGGCTGCGCGGGCCGTCCGCCGCGATCAGGAACTCCGAGCGCACCACCCGCTCCTCGCCGCTCTCCCGGCTGCGCAGCACCGAGGTCACGCCGTCGGCGTCCTGCTCGAAGGAGACCAGCTCGGTGCTGAACCGCACGTCCCCGCCCAGGTCGCGGGCCGCCCGCAGGAGCACCGGCTCCAGGTCGTTCTGGCTGCACAGGCACCACGAGCTGGGGCTGAACCGGGCCAGCCGGCCGCCCGGGTCGATCTCGCGGAACAGCCACTCCTGCTCGGCGCCGGTCAGCGAGGGCGCCTGCAGGATGCCGTGGTTGGGGGCGAGGACCGAGGCCGCCTCGCGGATCGCCGGCTCGATCCCGGCCACCCGGTACAGCTCCATCGTGCGGATGTTGTTGCCTCGGCCGCGCGGGTGATGCGAGGTGTCGGCGTGCTTCTCGACCAGCAGGTGTCCGACCCCGAGCCGGCCGAGGAAGAGTGAGGCCGACAGCCCGACCAGCGAGCCGCCCACGATCAGGACCGGCACCCGGTCGTCGATCTTCGGATTCATCAATTGCTCCACCCTGTCAGGGGATCCGGCGGCCCGAAGACTGGACTCGGCGCCGCCCTCGACGGGCCCGCTCAGCCGGGGGCCCCGCTCTTCCATCCCCCGCCCGGGGCCCCCTGTGCCGCCCCTTCGCCCGGATGGCCCGCAAATCTCGCGCCGCACCCTGTGCGCCGCCCACGATCGACCTCAGGCCTGGCGCCGACCGCCCGGGCCGACCGCCGTCGCACCGCCTTCCCACGCCGGGGAGCACCCGCCGGGCGCGGCCGACACGGCCCGCAGCGTGCGGCCAAGAGCAGAAAGTGGATCATGACAACTCTGTCCGAACCCCAGCCGAGGCAGCAGGCCGAGTCCGACACCCGGTTGCGGGTGGTGCTGATGCTGGAGATCCAGGACGGCGCCCAGCAGCGCTTCCTCGACGTCTACGAACAGCTGCGCCACCAGGTGGCCTCGGTCCCCGGCCACGTCAGCGACCAGCTGTGCCAGTCGATCAACGACCCGCGCCAGTGGCTGATCACCAGCGAGTGGGAGGACCAGGAGACCTTCCTGCAGTGGGTGGACAGCCCGGCCCACCGCGAGATGGTCAAGCCGATGCACGGCTGCGTCAGCGACAACTTCCGGTCACTGCGCTACGCCGTCCTGCGCGAGACCTCGGCGGCCGGCACCACCGGCACCCGGGCCCCGATGGAGGTGCCGCCCGGGCTGCCGCCCACCACGCCCGCCGGCCACGTCGGCCCGCCGAAGGCCGAGCCGGGCCCGGACGGTGTGGTCCGCCACGCGCTGACCTTCACCGTCAAGCCCGGCAGCGAGCCCGAGGTGGCGCGGATCCTCTCCGGCTACGCCTCCCCCAGGGCCGAGGTCGACGAGCACACCCGGCTGCAGCGCACCTCGCTGTTCATGCACGGCAACCGGGTGGTGCGGGCCGTCGAGGTGGTCGGCAACCTGGGCGACGCGCTGCGCCACGTGGCGATGCAGCCCGAGGTGCGGGCCGTCGAGGAGGCGATCAACCCGTACCTGGAGGAGGCCCGCCAGCTCGGTGACCCGCAGGCCGCCCGCGCCTTCTTCGCCAAGGCCGCGCTGCCCGCCACGCACCAGGCGATCGCCAGCTCCCCAGCCTCCGGACGGCTGCACCGGCACGCCGTGCTCTACCCCATCCGTCCGGGCCACGGGCGGTCCGTGGCCGAGCTGCTGGCCGAGCACGACAACATGGCCACCGCCGACCCGACCGGGCCGGTCGCGGCGGCCACCGTCTTCCAGCGCGAGGACGTGGTGGTGCGCCTGGTCGACCTGCGGGTTCCGGCCGAGGCCGACCCGGCGGCCGCCCTCGGCGTGGCGGACGACCAGGAGGCGGCCACCCTCGCCCGGCTGCTCGACCTCGGCCCGCAGGGCGACCTGCGCACCGTCGCCGGGCTCACCGCGTTCCTCGCCGCCCGCGCCATGAACCCGGTCACCGACCGCCGCTCGAGCGACCCCCGCGGCAACTGACGCTCCGTCAACTCCCGACTGCACCGGAGGAAGACCACCATGACCACGCAGTACCCACGGATCGTCAACGTCGACGAGGCTCCGGAGAACCGCCGGCACGGCGCGGAGCTGCGCACCATGCTCACCCCGACCAGCTGCGGGGCGACCAGCGGCTTCATGGGCTTGGCGATCGTCAAGCCCGGCGAGCGGATCGGCGA
The DNA here is from genome assembly GCF_055575795.1 of Kitasatospora sp. NPDC034023. Taxonomy (NCBI): domain Bacteria; kingdom Bacillati; phylum Actinomycetota; class Actinomycetes; order Kitasatosporales; family Streptomycetaceae; genus Kitasatospora; species Kitasatospora sp. NPDC034023. The sequence goes on along the minus strand of NZ_JBVIRY010000026.1, from coordinate 131,862 downwards.
GCACTACCACCCCTACTCCGAGGAGTTCGTGTTCGTCGTCTGCGGCGAGCTGGAGGTGGACCTGGACGGGAAGCCCCATCCGCTCAAGCCCGACCAGGGCCTGATGATCCCGATCAACATGCGCCACCGCTTCCGCAACGTCGGCGACACCGAGGCCCGGATGGTCTTCCACCTCGGCCCGCTCGCCCCGCGCCCCGACCTCGGCCACGTGACCACCGAGGAGTCCGCCGCGTCCGGCCCGCCGGAACACGCCAAGGTGGCCTCGTGACGCGGCGGGTCGCCGTCACCGGGGTCGGTGTGGTCGCGCCCGGCGGGGTCGGGGTCCGGGCGTTCTGGGACCTCCTCACGGCCGGCCGCACCGCGACCCGGGGCATCACGCTCTTCGACCCCACCGGATTCCGCTCCCGGATCGCCGCCGAGGTCGACTTCGACCCGGCGGCCCACGGGCTGAGCCCGCAGGACGTCCAACGGGCCGACCGCTACGTCCAGTTCGCGATGGTCGCGGCCGACGAGGCGGTCGCCGACGCCGGCCTGGACCTCGCCGCCGAGGACCCGTGGCGGATCGCCGTCTCGCTCGGCACCGCCGTCGGCGGCACCACCCGGCTGGAGCACGACTACGCCCTGGTCAGCGCCGCCGGCGCACGCTGGGACGTGGACCACCGGCAGGCGGAGCCGCAGCTGCACCGGGCGTTCGCGCCCAGCACGCTCGCCTCCGCGGTGGCCGAGCGGAACGGCGCGCACGGCCCGGTGCAGACCGTCTCCACCGGTTGCACCTCCGGCCTGGACGCGATCGGCTACGGCTTCCAGGCGGTCGAGGAGGGCCGCGCCGACATCTGCATCGCGGGCGCCTCCGACTCCCCGATCTCGCCGATCACCGTCGCCTGCTTCGACGCCATCAAGGCCACCAGCGAGCGCAACGACGACCCGCAGCACGCCTCCCGCCCCTTCGACGCCGACCGCGACGGCTTCGTCCTCGGCGAGGGCGGCGCCGTCCTGGTGCTGGAGGAGCTGGAGCACGCCCGCCGCCGCGGCGCCCGGATCTACGGCGAGGTCGGCGGCTTCGCCACCTTCGGCAACGCGTACCACATGACCGGCCTCACCAAGGAGGGGCTGGAGATGTCCCGGGCGATCGACCACGCGCTCGCCCACGCCCGGGTCGACCGCACCGACGTCGACTACGTCAACGCGCACGGCTCGGGCACCAAGCAGAACGACCGGCACGAGACCGCCGCGGTCAAGCGCTCGCTGGGCGGGCACGCCTTCGAGACCCCGATGAGCTCGATCAAGTCGATGGTCGGGCACTCGCTCGGCGCGATCGGCGCCATCGAGGTCGTCGCCTGCACCCTGGCGCTCGCCCACGGCGTCGTGCCGCCGACCGCCAACTACGAGACTCCGGACCCGGAGTGCGACCTCGACTACGTGCCGCGCACCGCGCGCGAGCTGCCACTGAGCCACATCCTCTCGGTCGGCAGCGGATTCGGCGGATTCCAGTCCGCCGTCGTGCTCAACAGAACGGGGTGAGTTCCATGACGTCACGTCAGCAGGGCCGCCGGGCGGTGGTCACCGGCCTCGGCGTGGTGGCTCCGAACGGCGTCGGGGCCGACGCCTTCTGGAAGGCCACCAGGCAGGGCGTGAGCGTCCTCGACCGGATTTCCCGCGAGGGCTGCACCGAGCTGCCGCTCAGGATCGCGGGCCAGGTGCGGGACTTCGAGCCGCAGTCGGCGATCGACAACCGCTACCTGGTGCAGACCGACCGCTTCACGCACTACGCGATGGCCGCCGCCGACCTGGCGGTGGCGGACGCCCGCTTCCGGCCCGACGCCGAACAGCCCTTCGCGGTCGGCGTGGTGACCGCGGCCGGCTCCGGCGGCGGCGAGTTCGGCCAGCGCGAGCTCCAGCAACTCTGGGGCCAGGGGCCAAAGTTCGTCGGCCCGTACCAGTCCATCGCCTGGTTCTACGCGGCCAGCACCGGCCAGATCTCGATCCGCGGCGGCTACAAGGGCCCGTGCGCGGTCGTCGCCAGCGACGAGGCCGGCGGCCTGGACGCCCTCGCACACGCCGCCCGCTCGATCGCGCGCGGCACCGACGCGGTGGTGGTCGGCGCCGCCGAGGCCCCGCTGGCGCCGTACTCGATGGTCTGCCAGCTCGGCTACCCCGAGCTGAGCCTGGCCGAGCGGGCCGAGGAGGCCTACCTGCCGTTCACCGCGCGGGCCTGCGGCTTCGCCCCCGCCGAGGGCGGCGCGATGCTGATGCTCGAGGACGAGCAGACGGCCCTGCGGCGCGGCGCCACCGTCCGTGCGCACCTGGCCGGGCACGGCGCCACCTTCACCGGGGCCTCCCGCTGGCAGGAGTCCCGGGAGGGACTGGCCGCCGCCATCCGGATCGCGCTGGACGAGGCCCGGATCGCGCCCGAGGAGATCGACGTGGTCTTCGCGGACGCGCTGGGCGTGCCCGCCGCCGACCGGGCGGAGGCGCTGGCGCTGGCCGACGCGCTCGGCCCGGCCGCCGAACGCGTCCCGGTCACCGTGCCCAAGACCGGCACCGGCCGGGCCTACTGCGGCGCCCCGATGCTGGACGTGACCGCCGCCGTGCTGGCCATGGAGGACGGCGTCCTGCCGCCCACCCCCAACGTCACCGAGGTCTGCCACGACCTCGCCCTGGTGACCGGCCGCGCCCGCCCGGCCGAGCTGCGCACCGCCCTGGTGCTCAGCCGCGGGCTGATGGGCTCCAACTCCGCGCTGGTGCTCCGGCGCGGGGAGGGCTCCTGAACAACTCCGTCACACCCCGAAGGGAAACCCCGTGAGCGACACCCCCATGAGCAACACCCTCGGCTATCCGGAACTCGCCGCCCTGCTGCAGGCCCGGGCAGGCGTCAGCGTCGACCCGGCCGCCCTGGCGAAGTCGGGCGCGCAGTTCGACGCGTTCGGCGTCGACTCGCTCGGACTGCTCGGCGTCGTCGGCGAGTTGGAGAACCGGCACAACCTCAAGGTCACCTCCGGCGCCGAATCCGCCAAGACCCCGGCCGAGTTCCTCGAGCTGGTCAACTCCTCCCTCTCCGCGAAGGCTGGTGCCTGAGATGCCCGGACACACCGACAACGAGATCGTCATCGCCGCGCCGCTCGACCTGGTCTGGGAGATCACCAACGACCTGGAGAACTGGCCGGACCTGTTCAGCGAGTACGCCTCGGTCGAGGTCCTGGAGCGCGAGGGCGACCGCGTGCAGTTCCGGCTCACCATGCACCCGGACGAGAACGGCCAGGTGTGGAGCTGGGTCTCCGAGCGCACCACCGACAAGTCCTCGCTGGCGGTGAACGCCCGCCGGGTCGAGCCCGGCCCGTTCGAGTTCATGGACATCCGCTGGGAGTACGCGGAGGTCCCGGCCGGCACCAGGATGCGCTGGGTCCAGGACTTCGCGATGAAGCCCACCGCCCCGGTCGACGACGACGGCATGGTCAACCACATCAACAAGAACTCGCGGATCCAGATGCAGCTGATCCGCGAGAAGGTCGAGAAGCGGGCGGCGGAGCTGTGAGCGGCCCGCACCGGGCCCTGATCGTCGCCCGGATGAAGCCCGAGGCGGCGCCGGACATCGCCGAGGTGTTCGCCGAGTCCGACCAGGGCGAGCTGCCGCACCTGATCGGTGTCACCGGCCGCAGCCTCTTCCAGTTCGGCGACGTCTACCTGCACCTGATCGAGGCCGACCGCCCGCCGGGCCCGGCCGTCGCCAAGGTCATCGGGCACCCCGAGTTCCGGACCGTCAGCGACCGGCTGACCGCCTTCGTCCAGGCCTACGACCCGGCCACCTGGCGCGAGCCGAAGGACGCGATGGCGCGGGAGTTCTACCGCTGGGACCGCTGACCGGCGTGTCCCGATGGGCCCGCCCCCGGCCGTGCGCCGGGGGCGGGCCCACGTGCGTCGCCCCGCCCCTGGGCGTGCTCCCATGTCGGCTCGTCACCGGATTCACCCCGGGCTCACCCGGATTCACCCGGATCGCCCGGGCAGCCGGGTGAACACACCCGGGACTCCACCCGAAGGGCGCACAGTCCGCAGCGACACTGCCACGCTCCGGTGGCAGGCGGCGCCACGGTGGTTGACGGTGGATCAGGCGCACCACCCGCGAGCCCCCTTGCCCGGCACCGTGTCGGCAGTCGCGGGTCCGCGCGCCGGAAGGATCATCCTCATGCGTTCTGCACGCACGCTGCTCGCCGGGGCGGCCGTCGCCGCCGTCCTCACCGTCGGTGCCCCCCTGGCCTTCGCCGACGGCTCCTCCGATCAGGGCAAGAACCTCACCTGGCAGGAGAAGCAGGACAAGCCCGCCGACAAGGGCACATCCGACAGCGCCCCGAAGGCCGCGGACGACAAGAAGGGCGCCGCCTCCGAGGAGCACAAGGGCATGGAGGAGCCGAAGGGCTCCGGAGAGCACAAGGGCACCGAAGCCAAGGACGAGGACCACAAGACCCCGCACGGCGGCGTGCACACCGGTGGCGGCGGTCTGGCGCTGTCCGGCGGCGGGCTCGCCTCCGGCGCGGTGCTGCTGCTCGGCGGCCTCGGGGCCGGCGCCTACGCCCTGCGCCGCGGCCGCCGTGCCTCCGGCGCGGTCGCCTGAGGCCCGACGCGCTGCTTCCCGCCGCCTCCGGGCGCCTCACCCCGGCCGGGGTGAGGCGTACCGGGGGCGGCGGGCCGTTCGGAACCGGTTGAGCGGAGGACAGGAATGACGGGCGGTCCCGCCTCTGGAATGCCCCGGCTGCTGCGCGCCGGGATGGGCGCGGCAGCGGTCGGGCTGCTGCTGATCTACAACTCGGTGGACACCGAGCCGACCACGGACGCGGCGGCCACCCAGGCCGCTCCCCCGGCGGCCACCGCGCCGGCCGTCCCCGGGCCGCCGGCCGCCGCCTCCCCGCCGCCCGCGGCGGCCGCGCCGGGGGCTCCGGTACTCAAGCGCGCCAAGCCGACCCGGCTGCGGATCCCGCAGATCGCCGTGGACGCGCCGTTCACCGAGCTGACCCTCGGCCCGGCCGGCCAGCTCAACGCGCCGCCGCCGGACGACAAGAACCTGGTCGGCTGGTACCGGGACGGCGCGACCCCGGGCGAGCGCGGCAGCGCGGTCGTCGCCGGACACGTGGACACCACCAAGGGCCCGGCGGTGTTCCTGCTGCTGAGCCTGCTGCTGCCGGGCAACAAGGTCGAGGTGAGCCGCGCGGACGGCACGGTCGCGGTCTTCACGGTGGATTCGGTGGAGACCTTCGCCAAGGACGCCTTCCCCGACCAGAAGGTGTACGGCAAGGCGCCCGACGCCCAGCTGCGGCTGATCACCTGCGGCGGCGTGTACGACAAGAAGCGGCGGGACTACCTGGACAACGTAGTGGTCTTCGCCCACCTGGAGTCCTCGCACAAGGCCTGAAGCGCCGAAAGCCTGCAGCGGTGAAGGCCTGCAGCGGTGAAGACCGGCAGCGCTGAAAGTCCGAGGCCGCGCACGCAGACGACGACCGCCGGCCCCGGGATGCGGGGGCCGGCGGTCGGCGTGTGCGGTGGGTGCAGCGTGACGGCGTCCGCGTCAGCCGCGGACGGTGGCCTCGAAGGCGTGCAGGTAGGGGTTGACCGGGCAGACCTCGGTGACCGTCAGACCGGCCTCCTCCATCAGCCGGACCATGCTCTCCTCGGAGTGCTTGGCACCGCCCACGTTGAGCATCAGCAGCAGGTCCATGGCGGTGGTGAAGCGCATCGACGGACTGTTGTCGACGAGGTTCTCCACGACCACCACGCGGGCGCCGGGGCGGGCCGCCTTCATCACGTTGGCAAGGGTGCGGCGGGTGCTCTCGTCGTCCCACTCCAGGATGTTCTTGATGATGTAGAGGTCGGCGCGGACCGGGATGTCCACCCGGCAGTCGCCCGGCACCAGACGGGCGCGGGCGGAGAAGACGCCGCCGTCTCGCAGCCGGGGGTCGGCACCGGCGACGACCTTGGGCAGGTCGAGCAGCGTGCCGTGCAGTGCCGGGTGCTTCTCGAGCAGGCTGGCCAGCACGTGGCCCTGGCCGCCGCCGATGTCGACGACCGAGTCGACGCCGGTGAGGTCCAGGTACTCGGCGAAGTCCTGGGCGGACTGGCGGCTGGAGGTGGTCATCGCCTTGTCGAAGACCTTCGCCGAGTCGCCGCCGTCGCTGTGCAGGTAGTCGAAGAACTCCTTGCCGAACAGCTCCGGGAAGACGTTGCGGCCGGAACGGACCGCCTCGTCCAGCTTCGGCCAGGCCTCCCAGGTCCACGGCTCGGTGCACCAGAGGGAGATGTAGCGCAGGGAGTTGGGGGCGTCCTCGCGCAGCAGGCGGGACATCTCGGTGTGCTCGAAGCGGTCGTCGCCGCTCTCGGCGAAGATGCCGTAGCAGGTGAGCGCGCGCAGCAGGCGGCGCAGCTGGCGGGGCTCGGTGTCGAGCGCGGCGGCGAGGTCGGTCACGGCGGTCGGGGTGTCGCCGAGCGCGTCGGCGACACCGAGGCGGGCGGCCGCGCGGACGGCGGCGGCGCAGGCGGCACCGAAGACGAGCTCGCGCAGGCGCATCGCGGCCTGCGGACCGGCGTGGGCGGGTGCGGTGGTCATGGGCGGTCCTTGGGGGGGGGTGGGCGGCGAGAGGTCGGGGTGAGCGGCGGGCGGGTCGGGGTGCTCAGCAGCGGCCGGACGGCTCGGAGCGTTCGCAGGTGTTGCGGGCGAAGGTGTTGCCCGCGCCGGCGTCGCGGTCGGCGAGGTCGGCGGGGCCGTTGCCGCGCAGGTGGTTGTCGGTGACCACGGCCCGGGCGTTGGAGATGCCGACGACGCTCTTGAAGAGGACGATGCCGCCGGAGAAGTCCGAGGTGCCCGTGTTGTCGCGGACCTCGTTGTCGGTGACCCGGGTGTCCTCGGTCCCGGTGAGCACGATGCCTGCGCCCTGGATTGCTCCCAGGCGCGGGTTCGCCGCGCAGAACTTGTTGTTGGCGACGACCTTGTTGCGCCGCACGTCCAGGTCTCCGGCGCGGGGCACGCCCTCGTCGCCGACGACGAAGACACCGCCGCAGTTGCCGCTGATGTCGTTGTCCTGGACGGCCAGCCCGCGCAGCCGGCGGACGGTGACGCCGACCCGGTTGCCGGTCAGCTCGTTGCCCTCGACCACGGTGCCGCCGGTGTCGGGCGCGCCGCCCTCGCGGTAGGCGTAGTTGGCGAGGAAGACACCGGACTGGCCGTTGTCGGTGGAGCGGTTGCCGAGGATGGCGGCCCGGGTGGACATCTCCTGGCTGATGCCCTGCTGGGCGTTGTCGTGGACGTAGGTGCGGCGGACGGTCAGGCCGGTGGTGCCGCTGGCGTCGATGCCGTTCTTGGCGAAGCCGGTGACGGCGAGGGCCTCGATCGTGACGTCGGGCAGCGGCTTCGCCTCGGTGCCGACCACGCAGACGCCGTGCCCGGCGGTGGCGCAGGCGTTCTCCGTACCGCTGCCGGGGGTGATCACGCTGTCGGGGCCGGAGCCGCGCAGGGTGAGGCCGGGGGTGGTGATGCGGACGCTGCCCCGGTAGGTGCCGGGGAGCAGCAGGACGGTGTCGCCGGGGTGGGCGGCGTCGACGGCCTGCTGAATCGATTCGCCCGGCCGGACGAGGTGCATCGGGCCGATGTCGATGGCGTGGGCCGCGGGCGCGGCGGCCAGCGTGGTGAGGGCGGTGGTCAGGGCGGTGGCGGCCGCGGTGGCCGCGGCGAGGTGGTGGATCCGTCGCGTGGGCATGAGTGGTGACCTGTCTTTCGGCGCGCGCGGTGTTCGTGGTGATGGCTTGGTGGGGTGTCGTCGGGGCTGTGTCGTCGGGTGGTGTCGTCGGGTGGTGTCGTCGGCGGTGTCGTCGGGGTGTCGCGGTGTGCGGCCCGGTCCGGCGGTACGGGCTGACGCGCCGTGTGCGGGCGGTGACGGCCGGTGGGTGCGGCCGAGTCGACGGTACGGTCGCCCGGGTGGGGCCGCCACCAGGGCTGGGCTGCGGGACTGACGGGGCGTCGGCCGGGAGTGGGACGGCCCGGCGTGGCGCGCCGCGGGCGGGCATGACGACGCGCCCGACCGCGGGTGTGGTCGGGCGCGAGGCGGTCACGCGTGGGACGGGTCGGGCGCGGGGTGTTCCGGCTCCGGGGTCCGCTCAGCCCTCGGCCGGGGCCCGCGGGCCGAGCCGTACGGGCAGGGCGGCGAGGTGCCAGGCGGCCGGGTTCGGGCCGCGCTCGACGGCCTCCGGTCCGACCGCGAGGGCCAGCTGCGGGTACGTGCGCAGCAGCGCGCCGAAGGCGACCACCGCCTCCTCGTGCGCCAGTGCCGCGCCCAGGCAGCGGTGGGTGCCGTGGCCGAAGCCGAGGTGCGCGTCGTGGTGTCCGTCGTGGTCCGGCGCGTCCGCCCGGCAGATGTCGAGGCGTTCCGGCTCGGCGTAGACCCGCGGGTCGTGGTTGGCCCCGGCGAGGATCGGCATCACCGCCTCGCCCTTGCGGATCATGGTGCCGGCCAGGGTGAGGTCCTCCGTCGCGTAGCGCGGCACCCCACCGATGGTCGGGCCGCACCAGCGCATCAGCTCGTCGACGGCGGCGGGCAGCCGCCCCGGGTCGGCGCGGACCAGTGCCAGCTGCTCGGGGTGGGCGAGCAGGGCGGCCGTACCGTTGCCGATCAGGGTGGCGGTGGTCTCGTGCCCGGCCACGATCAGGTTGAGGATCAGCGAGACGGTCTCGACCGGGTCGACGGTGTCGCCCTCGGCGGCGGCCAGCCGGGAGAGCAGGCCCTCGGCCGGTTCGGCGCGCCGGCGCTCGATCAGCTCGCGGGCGGCGGCCACCATGGCGCGCAGCGCCTCGTCCAGGCCGGGCCCGGCGCCCCGGCCGAGGTAGGAGCTCCAGCGGCGCCACTGCGGGCGGTCGGGCTCGGGGATGCCGAGCAGCTCGCAGATCACCGTGACGGGCAGCGGGTAGGCGAAATGCGCGACCAGGTCGACCACGCCGTCCCGAGCGGCGTGCTCGGCCAGCGCCCGGGCGTACTCCTCGGCGAGCCGTTCGATCCGGGGGCGCAGGCGCTCGACCGCGCCGGCCGTGAAGGCGGGGTGCACCAGGCCGCGCATCCGGCGGTGCCGGGCGCCGTCCGCGTCGAAGACGCCGGCGCGCAGGTACTTGGCGCACTCGGGCGGCATGCCGCGGGCGCGCCAGACCTGTTCGGTGCGGTGGGCGGGGGTGAGCGCCTCGGCCGGGACCTGCGCGTCCTGCGGGTCCTGCGCGTTTGCCGGGGCCGGCGTTTCCGCCGGGTCCGCCGGGTCCGCCGGGTCCGCCGGGTGGTCGACGGTGCTCACGTTGTTGGCGAAGCGCGGGTCCGACAGCACGGTGCGGACGTCCTGGTAGCGGACGGCGATCCAAAACGGGTCCACGCCGGGGATGGTGGCGCGGGCGAGCGGGGCGCGTTCGCGCAGCTCGGCGAAGGCGGTGAAGGGGTCGCGGATCAGGTGGTCGGCGCGCAGGTCGACGGTCTCGGCGGGTTCGGCGGTGGTCACGGCTGCCTCCTCAGGGGGCGCGGAGTCCATGTGGTCACGGATCGTGACGGAGTTGGGGCGTCGTGGTCCGTCCTTTCGGCGCACAATTCACTCGATGGAGTACAGAGGATCGTTTCGCCAGGCCTCGGGAAGCCCTGCCGTCGGGCGCCCGTTCCGGCCTGCCCGACACCGTCGTCCGGTCGCGTGACATGCTCGGGGCCATGACCACCGCGCTCGTACCGCCCGTCGCCACCGCCCGCAACCCGATCGGTGCCCACGTCCCGGTGGCCGCTCGGGGGCTGGCCGGGACGGGCCTGGCGTACGCGCGGCGGGTCGGCGCCGAGACGGTGCAGGTGTTCGTGGCCAACCCGCGCGGCTGGGCCACTCCCCCGGGTAACCCGGCGCAGGACGAGGAGTTCCGCGTCGCCTGCGCCGAGGGGTCCATCCCCGCCTGGGTGCACGCGCCCTACCTGATCAACTTCGGCTCGGACAACCCGGCCACCCGCGAGCGCTCGGCCGACTCGCTGCGCCACTCGCTGCGCCGGGGCCACTCCATCGGCGCACTCGGTGTCGTGCTGCACACCGGCTCGGCGGTCGGCACGGCGCCCGGCGGCGGCTCGCGCCGGGCCGAGGCGATGGCGCAGGTCCGCGCGGACGTCCGGCCGCTGCTGGACGAACTCGACGCGCTCGGCGAGGACGCGCCGTGGCTGCTGCTGGAGCCGACCGCAGGCCAGGGCAGCTCGCTCTGCTCACGGCTGGAGGAGCTGGCCGAGTACGTGGCGGCGCTGGACGGTCACCCGAAGGTGGGAGTTTGCCTGGACACCTGCCACGCCTTCGCGGCCGGGCACGACCTGGCGGTACCCGGTGGGGTGACGGCCGCGCTGGACGCCCTGGCCTCCGCCGCCGGTCCGGGCCGGCTGCGGCTGATCCACGCCAATGACTCCGAGGACGTGGTCGGCGCCCGCAAGGACCGGCACGCCAACATCGGCGCCGGGATGATCGGCGCGGAGCCGTTCCGCGAGCTGTTCGAGCACCCGGAGACGGCCGGCGTGCCACTGCTGGTGGAGACCCCGGACCGCAAGCACGGCGGGGACGGCACCGGGCACGCGCTGGACATCGCGGTGCTGAAGGAGCTGCGGGAGCGGGCGGCGGTCCGCCTCTGAGGGCGCGGGCGGCACGTCGCGTGTGACCGCCACGCCGCGGATCGCGTGCGTGTGACCGCCACTCGGCGGGGTCGCGTGTGACCGCCACATGGCCGCGACTGGAGCTGCCGGATCCCGGGGCCGGTGCGAGGCTGATCCGAGTCCCTGCCGCCGGCCTTCCTGGGGGTCGTCCATGTCTCCGACCCGGAAACTCGCCGCGCTGCCGTGCGGACGCCACAGCAAATGGGTGGTGCTCGCCCTGTGGCTGGTGCTGCTGGTGGCCGTCGGCCCGCTGGCCGGCAAGCTCATGGGCGCCGAGGACAACCAGGCGTCCAGCTGGCTGCCCGGCAACGCCGAGTCCACCCGGGTGCTGAACGAGCAGCGCACCTTCCAGCCGGTGGACACCGCCCAGGCCGTCGTGGTGTACCAGCGGACCGGCGGCATCACCCCCGTCGACCGGGCCGAGGCCACCCGTGAGGCCGTCGAGTTCGCCGCCGTACCGCACGTCGTCGGACCGGTGATCGGCCCCGTGCTCTCCGCCGACGGGCAGGCGATGCAGACCATCGTGCCGATCGACATCGGCACCAACGGCTGGAACGACCTGAAGCCCGCCGTCGACCAGCTGCGCCAGACCGCCGCCGCCGGCAGCCACGGCATGACCACCCACGTGACAGGCCCCGGTGGCGTCGCCGCCGACCAGGCCAAGGCTTTCGCGGGCATCGACAGCTCACTGCTCGTCGCCACCATCAGCGTCGTGATCATCCTGCTGCTGCTCACCTACCGCAGCCCGGTGCTGTGGATCCTGCCGCTGGTCTCGGCGGCCGGGGCGCTGACCGTCGCCGAGGCGTTCATCTACCTGCTCGCCAAGCACGCCGGCCTGACCGTCAACGCGCAGAGCGCCGGCATCCTGATCGTCCTGGTGCTCGGCGCCGGGACGGACTACGCGCTGCTGATCACCGCCCGCTACCGCGAGGAGCTGCGCCGCCACCAGGACCGGCACGAGGCGATGGCCTTCGCCCTGCACCGGGCCGGGCCCGCCATCCTGGCCTCCTCCGCGACCGTGATCGCCTCCATGCTCTGCCTGCTCATCGCCGAGATGAACTCCACCAGCGGCCTCGGCCCGGTCTGCGCGATCGGCGTCCTGGTCGCCCTCGTGGCCATGCTCACCCTGCTGCCGGCGCTGCTGGTGATCGTCGGCCGCTGGGTGTTCTGGCCGGTCCGGCCCGGGTACGGCACGCCGGAGCCGACCAGGACCGGCCGCTGGGCGCACATCGGGGGATGGATCGGCCGGCGGCCCCGCAAGGTGTGGGTGGGGACGGCGCTGGCGCTCGCGGCGTGCTGCGTCGGGCTGGTCTCGCTCGACGCCAACGGCCTCAGCACCGCCGGGACCTTCACCGGCAAGCCGGACTCGGTGGTCGGCCAGCAGGTGCTGCAGCAGCACTTCCCCGGCGGGACGGGCGCGCCGCTCACCATCATCTCCACCGGCGCCGGCGCCCCCGCCGTCCGGGAAGCGGCCCGGACCACGACCGGGGTGGCGGCCACCACGCCGCCGGTCCTCCACGACGGGCAGGCCCTGTTCCAGGCCACCCTCACCGACCCGCCGGACAGCCAGGCCGCCAAGGACACCGTCGACCGGGTGCGCGACGCCGTGCACGCCGTACCGAACGCGGACGCCAAGGTCGGCGGCAACACCGCCGTCGTCCTGGACGCCGGACGCGCCTCCGGGAACGACAACCGGGCGATCATCCCGCTCATCCTCGGCGTGGTGCTGCTGATCCTGGCCGTACTGCTGCGGGCCGTCACGGCGCCGCTGGTGCTGATCGCGACCGTGGTGCTGTCGTACGCGGCGGCGCTCGGGATCAGCGCGTTCTTCTTCGCGAACGTCTTCCACTTCCAGGGCCAGGACAACGCGTTCCCGCTGTTCGTCTTCGTCTTCCTGGTCGCGCTGGGGATCGACTACAACATCTTCCTGACGACCCGGGTCCGCGAGGAGTCCGCCCAGCACGGCACCCGGCAGGGGGCGTTGAACGGGCTGTCCGCCACCGGCGGGGTGATCACCTCGGCCGGCCTGATCCTGGCCAGCACCTTCGCCGTCCTCGGCACCCTGCCGATCGTGGGCTTCGCCGAGATCGGCTTCGCGGTGGCCCTCGGCGTGCTGCTCGACACCCTGGTGGTGCGCTCGGTGCTGGTCACGGCGCTCACCATGGACCTCGACCGGCACATGTGGTGGCCGGGGCAGCTGTCCCGGCCCGCCCTGGTCCCGGAGGCTCGGCTGACCAGACAGCCGTGAGCCGTGCGCAGACGGCGGTGAGCAGACAGCGGTGAGCAGACGGCAGTGAGAGGACAGCGGTGAGCCCGGGAACCGTCGCGGCGGTTCCCGGGCTCAGCCGTCGATCAGCCCTCGATCAGCAGTCGCCGGTGCACTTGTCGTCGGTGTGCTCGTGAGCGTTGAGCCACTTGGCGTGCGGGCCGAACAGGCCGACACCGGCCGAACCCGACTCCAGGCTCGCCGAGGTCGACGAGCTCGACGAGTCCGACGCGTGCCAACCGGCCATCGCCGGCACCGGCGCGGCGAAGGCGGCGGCACCCGTCACGGCGGCGATCACGGCGAGCTTGCGGACGTTTCCACGAAGCGACATCAGATGTCCTTTGGGTGGTCTCTGGCATGGAAGGAGAAGCGCCCCGGAGCCGGCCACAAGCACACCCGGCCAGCCCGCGGCACCGGCACAGGTTTGCACACGAACGCGCACGAACCCGCCTTCATCGCAACACGACTGAGGCATTCGGATGACGCAACTCCCCCTGCCGGACGAACCGGGGGGCCGTTCGCGCACGCGGGCGGGCGGGTGGGCGAGCGGGGTCGAGCAGACGGTCGAGCAGGCGGTCGAGCGGGCGGACGGACCGCGCCGGACGAGTGCCCGTCAGGCCGCCGTGCGACCGCAAGTCTTGCGGTGAGGCACTCGACAAACTGAACAAATCCCGTCGATTTGGTGCAAGGTACCGCCCGGTCCGAGCATGAACGGCCGCTCCGCACACTCCGCACGCTCCACCGAGCGCGCCGCCGGAGCACGGGCAGGACCACGAAAGGCGCACCACCCTCATGCAGACCAGCCCCGCCGCGACCCGGCAGGCGACCCGACCGAGCCGCCCGGAGACCCCGGCCCCGGTCGACCCCACCGCTTCGAAGAACGGCCGCTTCGGGCCGGCGGCCGCGACCGCCCTGGTGATGGGCAACATCATCGGCGGCGGCATCTTCATGATCCCGGCCGCCGTGGCCCCGTACGGGACCGTCAGCCTGGTCTCCTTCGCGGTGCTCACCGTGGGCGCGATCGCGCTGGCACTGGTCTTCGGGCAGCTGGCACGGCGCACCCCGCGCACCGGCGGGCCGTACGTCTACGCCCGCGAGGCCTTCGGGGACTTCGCGGGCTTCCTGTCCGCCTGGTCGTACTGGATCACCACCTGGGTCAGCAACGCCGCGCTCGCCGTGGCCGCCGTCGGCTACCTGGACGTGCTGCTGCCCGTCGGCCACTCCACCGCGTTCAGCATCACGGCCGCACTGGCCTTCCAGTGGCTGCCCGCGCTGGCGAACCTGGCCGGGACCCGGTACGTCGGGGCCGTCCAACTCGTCTCCACCGTCCTGAAGTTCATCCCGCTGCTGCTGGTCTCGGTGGGTGGCCTGTTCTTCTTCGACCCGAAGAACCTCGGCCCCTTCGACGGAAACGGCCAGGGCTGGGCGGGCGGCATGACCGCCGCCGCGGCGATCCTGTTGTTCAGCTACCTGGGCGTGGAGTCGGCCGCGATGAGCGCGGGCAACGTCCGCGACCCGGAGCGCAACGTCGGCCGGGCCAGTGTGCTCGGCACCGCCGGTGCGGCGGTGGTCTATCTGCTGGGCACGCTCGCGGTCTTCGGCAGCGTCGCGCACGAGCGGCTCGTCCACTCCACCGCGCCGTTCTCGGACGCCGTGGACGCCATGTTCGGCGGCTCCTGGGGCGGCACGGCGATCGCCGTCGCCGCGCTGGTCTCGATGACCGGCGCCCTCAACGGCTGGACCCTGCTGGCAGCCCAGGCCCCGTACGCGGCAGCCAAGGACGGCCTCTTCCCGGCCGCCTTCGGAAAGGAGCGGCGCGGCGTGCCGACCTTCGGTGTGGTGGTGAGCGTCGCCCTGGCCTCGGCACTGACCGTCCTCAACTTCGCCAGCGGCGCGAAGGGAGCCTTCGAACTCCTGGTGCTGGTCACCACCTTCACCGCGACCGTCCCGTACCTGCTCTCCACCGCCGCACAGCTGTACTGGCTGGTCCGCGGCGCCACCGACAAGGTGGACAACGGCCGGCTCGTCCGGGACGCCGTCCTCGGGCTCGGCGCCTTCGCCTTCTCCCTCTGGCTCCTCGCCGGCGCCGGCTACGCCGCCGTCTACCAGGGCGTCCTGTTCCTCTTCGCGGGGATCCTGGTCTACGTCTGGATGGCGGGCCGACGCCGCGGCTGAACCCGGGAACGGCGGTGAACGCCCTTACCGGGCACTGGACTTGTCCGGCACGTGTCCGATGTCCACGAGGATTCCACGTCCCTGGTCCACCCGCGTAGGCGACGGGCGGGTTCGCCACACTGGCGCACGCAACTCAGCGACTCATCCGATGAGATGATGGAGCGTTCGCCATGGCCCCCACCGCGTCCACACGCCGGTGCCGCTCGCCGAAGCCTGGGCCTCCGGCGCCTGGTCCTGGACCACCGCCCGGCGCCAGGCGCCAGGCCTTCGCCAACGACGTCACCCGCCCCCAACTGCTCCTGGTCTCCGCCGGCAGCAACCGCTCCAAGGGCGACCGCGACCCCGCCGAGTGGCTCCTCCAGGCCTCCTACCGCTGCACCTACGCCCGCGCCCGGGTGCAGGTCAAGCAGTACTACGGCCTCGGCGTCGACAGCGCCGAGAAGACCGCGCTCACCGGCATCCTCAACGGCTGCTGACCCACCCCCGCTCCGCCCCGCTGGCCCGGCGCACCCCGCGCCGGGCCACCGCTGCGCCCCCTGCACCCTGCCGCGCCGTCGATTCCGCGCCCACTCGAACGGCGCGGCTGACGGGCGGCGCGACGAGGTCGCGCCTACGGTGCGGTGCCAGGGGGTCAACCGAGCGAAAGGCAGTTACCGGCATGGCGGGTAGATTCGAGCTGTACACGGACGAGAGCGGGATGCACCGGTTCCGACTCAAGGCGAGCAACGGGTCGGTCGTGGTGACCGGAGACCCGGAGGAGAGCAAGGACGACTGCCTGCGGAGCATCGAGTCGATCCGCAAGCTCGCCCCGTACGCGGAGCTCAAGGAGGCGGCCGGGTCGATGTGAGGCCGGGGCTGCAGCGGGTGGCAGGTAGCAAGTAGCAGGGGACGCGGGTCGGCGGTGCAAATCGCCGACCCGCGTTCGCTTGTACGACAGATCCCTTTGGCCGGGTGCACGCCGGACCCGGACAGAACACTGGCATGCGTGTCGTCATCGTCACCGAATCCTTCCCGCCCGAGGTCAACGGGGTCGCCCACAGCGTGCTGCGGACGGCCGAGCATCTGGTCCGCCGGGGCCATCAGCCCCTTGTCGTCACCCCCGCGCCGGCGCGGGGCGCGGAGTGCCCGCCGGAGTCCTTCGGGAGTGCCGAGGCGGCGGAGATCCCCGTGGTGCGCATTCCGTCGATGCCGCTGCCGGGGTATCCGCAGGTGCGGATCGCGTTGCCGAGCCGACAGCTGGCGGCGGCGGTCGCGGGGCACCGGCCGGACATCGTGCACCTGGCCAGTCCGTTCGTGCTCGGGGCGCGCGGGGGGCAGGTGGCGGCGCGGCTCGGGGTGCCCGCCGTGGCCGTGTACCAGACGGACCTCGCCGGGTACGCGCACGCCTACCGGGCCGGGCGGGGGCTCGGGGAGGCCGCCGCGTGGCGGCGGATCCGGGCCGTGCACCGGGCGGCCGCCCGTACGCTGGCGCCCTCCACCCCGGCCGCGCAGGACCTCACGGCGCACGGGGTGCCCCGGGTGCAGCTGTGGCCGCGCGGGGTGGACTCGGCGCGGTTCCATCCCCGGCACCGGGACGAGGCGCTGCACCGGGCGCTCGCGCCGGGTGGGGAGGTGCTGGTCGGGTACGTCGGCCGGCTGGCGCCGGAGAAGCGGGTCGACCTGCTGGCCGCGGCGTCGGCGCTGCCCGGGGTACGGGTGGTGATCGTCGGGGACGGGCCGTCCGCCCCCGGGCTGAAGGCCTCGATGCCCGGCGCGGTGTTCCTGGGCCGCCGGACGGGTGAGGAACTGGCGCGCTGCTTCGCGACGCTGGACGTGTTCGTGCACACCGGCCCGCTGGAGACCTTCTGTCAGACCATCCAGGAGGCGATGGCGAGCGGGGTACCGGTGATCGGCCCGGCGGCGGGCGGCCCGCTGGACCTGGTGGCGCACCACCGCACCGGCCTGCTGGTACCGCCCCGGGACGGCGCAGCGGTGGCCCGGGCGGTGACCGAGCTGGCCGCCGACCCGGCGCGGCGGGCCTCGTACGGGCAGGCGGGGCGGGCGGAAGTGACCGCGCGCACCTGGGAGGCGGTCGGGGACCTGCTGCTGCGGCACTACACCGAGGTGCTGGCGGAGCACCGGGGGGCGCCGGCGGAGCACCGGGGCGTACCGGCGGAGCACCGGGGCGTACCGGCGGGGTCCCTCGCGCCGGAGCCGGTCGCACCGGCCGTGAAGAAGTCAGCGGCGGCGAAGGACTCGGCTGCCCCGCAGGACTCGGCGGCTGCGGACACCATGCCGGAGGAGCTGCCGGCATGAGCTCCGCCCAGAACGGCGAGGCGCTGACGATCGTACGGCTCGCCAACTTCGTCACCCCGGTCTCCGGCGGGCTGCGCACCGCGCTGCGGCACCTGGGCGCCGGGTACCGGGCGGCCGGGCACCGGCCGGTGCTGATCGTGCCCGGGGAGCGGCGCTCCGAGGAGGAGACCGAACAGGGCCTGGTGGTCACCCTGCCGGGGCCGGTGCTGCCGGCCAGTGGCGGCTACCGGCTGCTCACCGACCGCCGGGCGGTGGCCGCCGAGCTGACCCGGATCTCGCCCGACCGACTGGAGGTGTCCGACCGCACCACGCTGCGCTGGACCGGCGCCTGGGCGCGGCGGCACGGGGTGCGCTCGGTGATGGTGTCGCACGAGAGCGCCACCGGGGTGCTGCGCACCTGGGGCGTGCCCGGGCCGCTGGCGAGCGCGGCCGCCGACCGGCTCAACGCGGCGACCGCCCGTGGGTACGACTCGGTGGTGTGCACCACCGACTGGGCGGCGGCGGAATTCCGGCGAATCGGCACGCCGAACCTGGCCCGGGCGCCGCTGGGAGTGGATCTGGAGGCGATGCGGCCGCTGCCGCAGGCCGAACGGGCGGTCGAGCGGGCCCGGTACGCCGCGCCGCAGGAGGTGCTGCTGGTGCTCTGCTCGCGGCTCTCGGCGGAGAAGCGGCCCGAGCGGGCGGTCGAGGCGCTGGCCGCGCTGCGGGCGCGACGGGTGCCCGCCGTCCTGGCGGTGGCCGGGACCGGCCCGCTACGGGGACGCCTGGCGGACCGGGCCGCGCGGCTGGGACTCCCGGTGCGCTTCCTCGGGCACCTGAACGGGCGCGCGGCACTGGCCCGGCTACTGGGCTGCGCGGACGTGGTGCTCGCACCCGGGCCGGTGGAGACCTTCGGGCTCGCCGCCATGGAGGCCCTGGCCTGCGGGACACCGGTCGCGGTGAGCCGCTCCTCCGCGCTGCCCGGACTGGTCGGGCTCGCCGGGGTGGCGGCCACCGACACCGGAGGCGGATTCGCCACCGCGGTACGCCAGTTGCTGGACCGGCCGGAAAGCGTACGGCGGGCGGCCGCCCGGACCCAGGCTGAGCGGTACGGCTGGCCCGCGGCGGTGGCCGCGTTCCTGGCGGCGCACGGCGTGCGGAACGGCGGCACGATGGAGGGGGGTTGGGATGAGCATGCTCGGCACCGGCCCTGACCGGGTGGCGGAAGAACGGTCACCGGCGGGCGAGCTGGCGCGGTTCGTCGCGCTCGGGGACTCGCTGACGGAAGGGGTCGGGGACGCGGTGGGCGAAGGGTGGCGCGGCTGGGCCGCCGTCCTGGCACGCTCACTGGCACCCGAGGGCAGGGACGTCGACTTCACCAATCTGGCCCACAGCGGTGCGCTCACCACTGACTTGACGGACCGTCAACTACCGGCCGCGCTGATCCTGCGACCCCAGCTGGCGGCCGTGCTGGTCGGCGGCAACGACACCCTGCGGGCGGGCTTCGACATCCGGCGCACGACGCTCGAGCTGGACGCCACACTCGGTGAACTGTCCGGACACGGCGCCGTGTTGCTGACCGCCTGCCTGCCCGACCCCGGCACCCTGCTCCGCCTCCCGACGCCGCTCGCCCGCCCGCTCGCCCGACGGATGCGGGCCGTCAACACCGTGGTGCACGCCCTCACCACTCGCCACCGGGCAGTGCACCTGCACCTCGCCGAGCTGCCGTGGCTGGAGGAGCGGCGCCTGCTGAGCGTGGACCGCCTGCACCCCAGCGCCGAGGGCCACCATCTGATCGCCCGCCGGTTCCACGGGCTCCTCGCCGAGGCCGGACACCCCCTCGGACCGCCGCCCACCGCCACACCGGCCGAGCCCCCGCCGGGCCCGGCCGCCGACCTGTGGTGGATGGCCACCCAGGGCACCCGCTGGGTCGCCGCCCGCAGCACCGACCTGCTGCCCGGACTGCTGGCGCTCGCCGCAGCCGAGACCGCCGCCCGCCTGCGCGGCGCGAGCGGCCGGCACGACGAGCAGATGGCGCGGGCGACGGCGCAGGCGCTGGCGTCCCTGGGGTGACGGGCGGACTGGCGGGCAGACGGGGCGGGCGGACGGGCGGGCCGGCGGACGGGGCGGGGCCCCGTGGTGATCGGCCCGGCGGTGATCGGCACGGCGGCCCGGGGGGAACCATGGAGGTGGCCCGAGTTGTCGTAACCGGGGAGATCATGACGGAGGGAGTCGGGGTGGCGAACGCGGACACGGATGGTCGGGGGATCCTGGCGGCAGCCGGGGTGCTGTTCCCGGACCGGGACGGGCGGCTGCTGGTCGTACGGCTGCCGTACGACGGTAAGCACCCGGTGGCGATTCCCGGCGGCGGGTGGGAGCCGACGGACCGCTCACCCCGGGACACCGCGCTGCGCGAGATCGCCGAGGAACTCGGTTTCACGCCCCGCCTGGGGCCGCTGGCCTGCGTCGACTGGGTACTCCGCCACGGCCGTCCGCCGATCGTGGCGTACCTGTACTGGGCCGAGCCGTTGACGGAGCGACAGGCCGCGGCGATCCGGCCGGACGCGGCCGAGGTCGGCGGGTGGACGTGGCTGACCACCGAACGGGCGGGTCAGGCGCTGCCGCCCCTGCTGTCCCGCCGGGTGACGGCCTGCCTACGGGCACCGCGCACGACCGGGCCGCTGGAGCTGGAGGACAGCCGGCCGGTCGGACACACGCTGCGGGAGCTGCCCGCCGACGGGCCGGTACCCGAGTACCTCGGCCTGGCCGCCGCCCCCGGACTGCACCCGGAGGTCGAGCAGCGGCCCGAGCCGCCGCTCGACCCGCAGACCTACTACGCCACCCGGCCGCGGATCCGGGCGAAGGCTCGGGCGCTGTTCACCGACGCCGCCGGGCGGGTACTGCTGGTGCGGCTGCGGCCGTGGGACGGGCCGCGCGGACAGGAGCCGTACTGGACGCTGCCGGGCGGCGGGGTCGAGGCGGACCGGGAGACGCCCCGGGCGGGCGCCCGCCGGGAGATCCGCGAGGAGCTGGGGTGGGAGGTCGAACCCGGGCCGCTGCTGGCACTGGACTGGCAGCCCGGAGCGGCCGCCGACCCCGGGGCGGACCCGGCGACTGGCCGGGACACCGCCGTGCTGGTGTACGTCTACGACGGGGGCGCGGTGACCGACGGGATGCTCGATTCGATCGTGCTGCAGGAGGCGGAGCTGGTGGAGTGGCGGCTCTGCGGTCCGGCCGAGGCACGGGCCCTGCTGAGCGGACCGTCCTGGGACCGTACGGCCGGGGCCCTGGCCGCCCGGGAGGGGACGGGCGGACCGGTCGAGCTGGTGCGCGGCCGGGCCGCCGGATAGCGGGCAGACGGGCAGCGGGCAGACGGGCAGCGGGCAGCGAGCGGCCGGCGGGCTGCGGGCGGCCGGCCGTCCGGGCTGCTGGATGGCGGACGGGCAGGTGCCTGGGCTGCGACCCGGTCGGGACAAGATCGGTTGGGACAGGCCGGTTGGGACAGGCCGGTTGGGACAGACTGGGGGTATGCAGAACGCGATCACGGAGGTGCTGGCCGGCCGTCGGGTGGAGTCGGTCAGCGGGGGCGGGCGGCTGAACCTGCTGCTGGACGGCGAGGTGACCGTCCGGGTGGCGCACGAATTCCGCTTCGCGGCGCCGTCGTTCGCCGCGCCGGAGGAGGTCGGGCACTACTTCCCGGCACTGACCTTCCAGCCGAGCACCGCGCTACTGGCACTGGTCGGGCGGACCGTCGACTCCGCCCGGATCACCCTGGCCGGCGGACTCGAGCTGGGCTTCGCCGGGGGCGGTGCGCTGTCCGTCCCACCGCACGCGCAGCTGGCGCCATGGAGCGTGCTGACCGCCGGGGGTGTGGCGTGTGCGGCACTGCCGGGCGGCGAGGTCCGATGGACCGGGCCGCCCGCGACGCAGGGGACCCAGGGGACACGGGGGACGGAGCCCGGCGGGGCCTGAGCCGCCGCCGGGGACTCCTCCGGTGCCCGGTGGGTGTCAGACCTCGAGGTCGGCCTCGATCTTGACGAGCTGGTGGCGGGCCATGGCCAGGTTGGCGCGGGCCTTGTCCAGGGCGAGGTAGAGGAACAGGCCCTTGCCGGTGCGGCCGGTGAGCGGACGGATCAGGTGGTACTGGCTGGACAGGGTGATCAGGATGTCCTCGATCCCGTCCTGCAGCCCGAGCATGTCCATGGTGCGCATCTTGGCGCGGACCACGTCGGTGTTTCCGGCCGCGGCCACGTTGAGGTCCAGGCCGCCGGGGCCGTCGAGGGTGGCGAGCGCCATGCCGCTGTTGTAGTCGACCAGGGCGGCGCCGATGGCGCCCTCGATGCTGGTCATGGCCTGCTTGAGCGCGCCGGCTGCGTCGGTCATCTGGGTAACTCCCTTTCGGTGGCTGGGCTGTGGGGTGGTGAAGTCGTGAGGTCGGGGGGTGGCGAGGTGGTGGCGTGGGCGGTTCGGGTCAGCCCGCGTCGCGCGGGTCCTTGGGCAGGAGGGTGTCGTTGAGCAGCCCGGCGATGCGCTGGGCGCTGCGACGGGCCTCCAGGTGGAGGCGGCCGACATTGACGTCCGGGTGCGCCAGCAGGGTCAGCACGCAGCTGCCGCCGGCCGCGTAGGTGGCCACGTAGCCGTACTCGCCACGCACCAGCGACTCCCGGAACTCGCCCTGGCCGGTGGTGTCGGCGAGCCGTTGGGCCAGCGAGAGCGAGGCCGCCGTCATCGCGGCCAGGCCGGAGGGTTCGACCCCATGGGTGTCGTGCGCGACGAGCAGGCCGTCCACGCTGGCCACCAGGCCGCCCGCGAGGTGCGGGACGCGGTGCTTGCAGGCACGCAGTTCGGCGAGCAGCTCGGTCTCCAAGGCGATCAGTTGTCTCCTTCCGACACGCTGCTTGAGCGCCCGCCTCATGGCCGGAACGACGGGGTCGCGGGCGGGGAGTGGGTCAAAGTCGGGCCTCCAGAAGGTCTCGGACCCGGGTCAGCAGCGCGATGTCCGGGTCGGGGACGGTCAGCGGGTGGGCCGCTGCCGGGGTGGGCTGGCGTTCGGGGCGGGCGTGAGCGGCGATCGGAGCGATCGGGGCGACGACCTGGGCGGCGAACGGAGGGCCGGTCGGCACGGCGGACGGAGTGCCGACCTGGGCTGCGTCGGCGGCTGGAGCACCGGTCGCCGTGACACCGCGCAGGGTGGCGCCGGGGATCCGGCGGTGCAGGCCGCCGGGCGGCCTCCCGCTCGTGGCGGCAGGGCCCGCAGCCGGCGGCGCGGTGGCATGCGGTACGACGGCCGGCGGCGCACTGGTGTGCGGTGGTGCGGCAGGCCCCAGTGCGTCGAGCAGTCCGGCGGCGGCCAGGCGGCGGATGTCCGCCGTGACACCGAAGCCGGAGCGGCCGAGCAGGCGGGCCAGGTCCGCCGGGGTTCTTCGACCGTCGGCGTGGTCGAGCAGCTCGCGGCTCCGACGGCCGGGCGGGCGGTGGGACGGTCGGCGGTTGTGCTCGACCGGGCGGACCGGCGCGGTGTCGAGCTGCGCCCAGGGCCAGATCCGGTCGAGGAGCCGGCGTCGGCGTTCGACCTCGCGGCGGAGCCGGTCCGGATCGACCGTCGCGACCGTTCCGAGCCAGTGCCGGGCGTCGGACTCGAACCGCCACAGGCCGCCGCCCGGATCGGCGAGGACGAAGAAGGCGGCGTCGAACAGCGTTCCCAGGTGGCCGAGTTCGAGCTCTCCCCGGGTGAGCAGCCGGCGTTCGACCAGCACGTCCCCGACCCGTGCCCGCGGGCCGTGGACGTGGAGGAGCTCCGCCCAGCCCTCGGGGGTGATCCGGCCGCAGCCGGTGAGCAGGTCGGCCAGACCGGGCGCCCGGGGGGACTCGGCGCCGACCACCTGGCCGTCGACGAGGTGGAGGGTGCCGAGCGGGCCGTGCAGGGTGCCAGTGGCGCGGCGGTCGGCGAGCAGGGCGAGCGCCTCGCCCGGGGTCGTCGGCGCGGCGCACTCCGGGGGCGGGGCGGTGCCGGTGGCGGCGGTCACGCGGTCCACCGCCGGGAGACGGCTCCGGGAACGGCTCCGGGCACAGCCCTGGGGGCGGCTCCGGGGGTGGCAGAAGGGCGGGCCGGCGGCCGAAATGCGACGGGCGGCCGGCGCGGATCGGGTGTCACGGACGTCGAGTTCACCCCAGCACCAGTTCCTCGGCCAGCGCCTGGAGGCGGAAGCGGGCGACGGCGAGGTTGCCCTCCGTACGGTCCAGCCAGAGGTGCAGGACGAGCCGGCTGTCGAAGACCGTGTCGATGAAGCGGATCAGGTGGTAGCTGCGGCCGGCCGTGACGATGATGTCCTCCAGCGGGGATCGCCGGTCCTCCGCCACCGTGAAGGTCTGGCTCTCAACAGCCGCTCGCACGAGGTCCGTTGCCTCGGCGGCGGAGGTCTCGTGTTCGCCCGTCGGGCTGCCTCCGAGGCTGCCGAGGGCGAGCCCGCTACTCCAGTCGACGAGGCTCGCGGCGCGTGCTCCGGCGATCGCCATCGCTCCGGATAGGCATTCGTCGATACCCGGCACACCGGCTCCTTCGCGGGGTCTGGGCGGCCGGGCGCTGCGCGGCACCGGCCGGATCGCCACCAGCAGTGGCAGGTTCGACACGGAAGGCTACTGCCGGATTCCGTATGACGAACATTCCAATGGCATATTCACATCATTAGCGGCCAGTTCCGGCCAAGGTATGACGATGCGTCAGACCTGCCCGATGGGCAAACCCGCTGGCCGGTCGATCGTTCGGAAGCGGCATTCCTCGGCCACCTGGCACGGGACCTTGGCCGATACCAGGCCGCCACGGAGGGTTTCGAGCCCCGAAGTGCGATAAAGGGACATCCACGCGAGAAGCGAACACATGCGGCCCCGGCCATGAGGAACGCTCATGGCGAAGGTGATGAGAAACGCTCATGGCGAGAGTCATGAGGAACGCTCATGGCGGCGGTCATGAGTGCCGCACATGACGAAGGGGCCCGTTCCGTTGGACGGAACGGGCCCCTTCGGGTGGAGCGCCAGGCCCGGGTTGCACGGACTCTTCCTACTGAAAGTAGGACGTGCTCTGGTAGCACCGCTGACGCCTGCTCGAGAGTTTCGCTCTCCGGAAGATCACTTCCTCTCGACGAGAAGAACAGTAGCAGGTCATCACGCCTGGTCAGAAATCGTGCATCCCGGTTCGGGCCTGGCCGACCGCCTCGGCGAGCAGGCGGTAGGAGTCGAGCAGCGCGGTGCGGTCGTAGGTACTGGTGGTGACCAGGAACTCGTCCGCGCCGCTGCGCTCCACCAGCGCGGCCAGTTCGGCGGCGGCCTGCTCCGGAGTGCCCGCGATGTGACCCTTGAGTGACTGCTCGTACGCGGCGCGCTCCCGCGCCGTCATCGACCGGGCGCGGATCTCGTCGGCGGGGGCCAGCGGCGGGAACTCGCCGTGGGTGCGGGAGTACGCGCCGGACCAGGCCTCCGGGACCAACAGCTCGTGGGCCCGCTCGGCGGTTTCGGCGACCGCGACCGTCCCCGCGACCACCACGTACGGCTCGGCGGCCCGTGCGGAGGGGCGGAACCGGGCACGGTAGCGGTCGATCGCCGCGAGCATCCGGTCGTCCCCGCGCGCGGCAGCGATGACCAGCGGCAGCCCGGCGTCGGCGGCCAGGTCGGCGCCCGCGCCGGTGGCCAGCACGAAGGCCGGCACGTGCAGGCCCTCGGCGGGCCGGGCGTGGACATCGCGGTGCACCTGCTGTGAGCCGTCGAAGTAGCCGAGCAGCTCGGCCAGCTGGGCGCCGAAGTCGTCCGCCGCGTCCTTCTCCCGCCCGAGCGCCCGCCGGACACCGTCGGTGAACCCCACCGAGCGGCCGAGGCCCATGTCGATCCGGCCGGGGAACAGCGCGGCGAGCACCCCGAACTGCTCGGCCACCACCATGGGCCGGTGGTTCGGCAGCATCACCCCGCCGGTGCCGACCCGGATCCGCGAGGTGGCCGACGCCACCGCCGCGGCGAGCACGGTAGGCGCCGAACCGGCCACCCCCGGCACCCCGTGGTGCTCGGAGACCCAGAACCGGTGGTATCCGAGCCGCTCGGCCTCGCGGGCGAAGTCCACCGTGTCCCGCAGCGCCCTGGCCGACTCCTCGCCCTGTCGGGTGCGGGAGCGGTCGAGCACGGAGAGCCTGACGGCGGGCGTAGCGCTGGTCACATGGCTGGACAACGCGCGCCCACCTGGCGGGCATTCCCGCCGGGCCGGGCCCCGGAGCCCGGAGCCCGGAGTCGGCGGCCCGTGGCTCAGGCGACCCGTCGGCCCGCGACTCAGGCGCCCGCCCCCGGTATTCGGCCCTGACGCGCACCCGCGGCGGCGACGCGACGGCGACCCCAGGGCTTGTACACCGACAGGATGACGTTCACCAGGTAGAGCGACAGGGCGACCGCCGGGACGATCACCGTGTTGTAGCGGACGAAGCCGAGCGCCGCCGCCGGGATCGGGCCGTACGGGTGCGCGTCCACCACGCGCACCGCATCGTGCAGCCGGGCGGTGAGGGCGAAGACCGAGGCCGCCATCGCCGCGAGCGTCAGCCAGAACTTGGTGCTCACCCAGTAGTAGCGGAACAGGCCCCAGGACGTGCCGAGCCCGAGCGCCACCCCGCTCAGGAAGGTGAGCAGGCTGAGCGGCAGCACCAGCGCGTCGCCGAGCATGCCCATCGCCCGGTAGGCGGTGCGCAGTCGGTCGGCGTCCCCGGTCGTCAGCGCCGTCACCGCCAGGGTGAGCAGGCAGAGCATCAGTGCCAGCCAGCTCACCGAGGCGACGACGTGCAGGACCACCAGAGGCTTGCGCGCCCTCGGTGGCAGTCGGCGATCCGCCGATCGCCGCCTGCCACCGGGGACCGGTTCGGGCGTCGCGACAGCTCCGACGACCCGGTTGGATCCGGCGGCCCCGCCGCCGGATGCTCCGCCGGCGCCGTTGACTCCGCTGGACGAGCGCACGGATACCTCCTTCGAGTCTGGCCACGCGAACGGCCCCAGACTCTCCCGCCCGCCCCTCATCGGGCATCTGACGACGGAAGTAACCTCGGCTACTCCCGGGCGAGTACGCTCCCTCGTCCGGACGCGCCGACACACCTTCCCCAGGAGTACCACCCCCGGAGAACCGCGTCGCTCAGTCGGTCACCGCGAAGCCCTGCGCCGCGCCCAGCCGGTGGAGCGAGGCCTGTCCGGGAATGCCGTCCGCCGCGCCCGCCTCGTACCCGCAGCGCCGCTGCCAGGCCGCGTACGCGGTGACCGTACGGCTGCCGAACGAGCCGTCCGCCCAGCGCTGTTCGAGCAGTCCCTCGTCCACCAGCGCCTGCTCCACGATCGCCACCTCGGCCCCGTACGTCCGGTGGCCCTGCTCGGCGCCCGGGTCGGTCCGCGCGGCGGAGACCACGTGGGCGACCGACACCGACCGCTGCCCGGGGATGTAGCCGAGCAGCCGGTTCAGCGAGCCCTCGCCGGGGACGCCGTCCGCCGCCTGGCCGGAGTAGCCCAGACTCACCTGGTAGTCCGCGTAGTTCTCGGTGTCCGCGTCCGTCCAGGTCGGCCCGGGGCCGGAGTGGTAGTGGGCGCCGAAGCCGCGCGAGACGAGCGCCCGCCCGACCGCCGTCACCTGGTAGCCCTGGGCGCCGTAGCCGTACGGCAGGCCGTTGATGGAGACCTGGTAGCGGGCCGGGGGCACCGGGTGCTGCTGCGAGGGCGGGGTGTCCGGGGAGCCGGGGCCGGCCGTGAGGTCGGGCCAGGATCCGGGGTCGGTGTGGTCGTTGAACGGTACGTGGGCGTGCGCGTACCAGCCGCCGCAGGTCTCCCACACGTGCTCGTCGCGGTGGCCGGAGAAGTCGACCGGGCGTCCCATCGGCCACGCGTCGGGGACGCCCCAGGAGGCGATCCAGGCGTGGATCCGGTCCCAGCCCGCGCACGGGGTGTCGACCAGCCGCGGGTAGACCTTTCCGCCGTAGCGGCAGTAGGGGAAGAACACCGCCTCGATCTGGATCACCACGCGGCCGGCCCGGTTGGTGCGGGTCGGGCTCCCGGTCGGGCTGAGCAGGCTCTTCGAGCGGGAGTCGGCGGGGAACAGCTGCGCCGTCCGGCCGCTGAACGGGTCCCAGACCAGGTGCGGCGCGTCGCCGGCGCCGCTGCCGGTGAAGTAGTTCACCAGGTCCTCGTAGGAGCACCAGTCCTGCGGCGCGGCGGCGGTCGCGTTGCGGTCCCAGGTGATGTGCGCGATGGCCTTCGGCGGGTACTGCTGGTCGGTCGGCGCGTGGTCGCCGAGGTCGTGGACCTCGGCACCGGGCAGCCACGGGTCGGGCATTGCGGTCTCCTCCCAACGGCATGAGGACATCGCTTCCGGTATCGGCACATCGGCGGTCCGGATTGACCCCGACGGCTCAATACGCGGCGTTGAACCGCCCACACTCGCCCGGCCGTTCGACTCGGCGAGTGGATTTCGCTCTCGCGTGCGAGCCGCGGGCCCGGACACGCTGCCGGGCCCGCGGCCGCGCGAGGAGGGCGCGTTCCACCCCGCCGAGGCCCGGCTGTCAAACGTTGACATCACAAATGGTCTAGTCCACGGTAGTCCGACGGACCGGTCGAAGCCCGCCCCAGGGCCTCCCTGTGCGCCCAACTCGCTGCCGTGACAACGAATCTGACGATCCGACGGAGACACCCGCGCCATGCAAAGAGTCTGCCTCGCCCTGCCCACCATGCGCCCCTGCGCCGCCACCATCGCGGACCTCGCCGAGGAGGCGGCCTACGCCGTCGCCACCTTCGACGTCGAGGTGCACCTGCTCATCCTCGACACCACCGACGCCGCCGGATTCGCGGAGAACGCGGGCGCCGTCAGCGCACTCGCACCCACCCCCGGCGTGGTCGTCCACCACCTCGGCGAGGCGCAGCAGCGGGAGTTCCTGCGCCGGGTGGCCGAGCGCTCCGGTGCCCCCGACCCGGAGCTGCTGCTCGACCTGATGCTCCCGCAGGCCGTCGCGTACGGTTCCTGCGTCAACCGGCTGTTCCTGGGCGCGGCCGCCCTGGGCTGCACCTCGGCGCACCTGCGCAACGACGACGCCGACTTCCAGGAGCTCGACGGCCGGAAGGTCTTCCCGATCCACCACGAGTTGCTCTCGATCGGCCGGCCGGCCGGCGAGGCGGCGGCCGGCGTGTCCCGCTCCGAACTCGACCCGGCCGACGCGGACAAGCCGGTGATGCTGGTCAGCGGCTCCTTCATCGGCGAACTCAACGTGGACATCAGCGAGATCCACGAGCTGGACCCGGCCGTCTACCGCGACGTGGTGCGCCTGTGGACCCCGCCGGTGTGGTCGGAGGAGGACCGGGACGCGATGGTGGACGTCTCCTTCAAGGGCGCCGGCGCCGAGCCGTTCGGCACCGACCACTCCGTCCTCGGCGTGCCCGACATCTGGGACGTCTACATGTGCAACATCGCCCTGGACCACCGGGCCTACGAGGTGCTGCCGCTGCTGCCCTCGATCGAGACCATCGGCAGCGACTACGCCCTGCTGCACGCCATGGTCCACTCCCGGCTGCCCGGCGTCACCCACAACCGCCACATCGTCAACTACTACACGTCCGAGCGCCGCACCGGCGCCGGCTTCGTCTCCTACCAGATGCGGTTCGTCAAGTTCCTGCTCTCGATGCTGTATCTGTACCCGGTCTACGGCGGGATGATCGACCTCGACCGCGGGATGCTGGACGAGCGGCACGGGCTGAAGGTCGAGCCGATCCTCGGCCTGGTGCGGGGCAGCGTCGACTGGGACCGGGCCGGGAACGAGCACTGCCTGGACGTCCTGGACCGGTCCTACCGCAAACTGGGCGGCAAGTACGCCGAGCTCGCGGACGTGGTGGCCGGGCGGCGCCGGCAGCTCCTGGACGAGGCACAGGAGGACGCCGAGCGGTGGGCGGTGCTGATGGAAGCCTGGGCGGCGCTGGTGGCCGCCGCCCGCGCGGAGGGCATCGGCGGCGGTGCAGAAGGGATCGGCGCCCGCGCGGAGGGCATCGGCGCCGGCGCGTAGGGGCCGGCCGAGTGAGCGAGGATCTCCGGATCCGGCTGCTGGCCGAGCCGGACTGGGACGCCGTGGTCGACCTGGAACACGCCGCCTACGCGGCCGACGGCCTGTCCGAGGGCCGGGAGGCGTTGCAGTCCCGGGCCCGCAGCTCGCCCGACACCTGCTTCGTGCTGGAGGAGCGCGGCGTCGTGCGCGGCTACCTGCTGAGCCTGCCGTACCCGCCGCTGCGCTGCCCGGACCTCCGCCGGTCGGAGGAGGCGGTGTACGAGTCGGGAAACCTGCACGTGCACGACCTGGTGATCGCCGAGGACCTGCGCGGGCGGGACGTCGCGCTGGGGTTCATGCGGCACTTCCGGGAGCAGGCGAGCGAGCAGGGGTTCGAGCGGATCTCGATGGTCGCGGTGCGCGGGGCGGACATCCTGCTGCGGCTGCTCGGCTACCGGGCGCACCGGGAGGTGGGGGTGCCGGCGAGCTACGGGCGGCGGGCGGTGTACATGTCCATGCCGGTGGCCTGAGCCCCCCGCCGGCCCCCGACGGCCCCCGCCGGCCCCCGACGGCCTGACCGCACCCCGGCGGGGGCCGACCGCCCCAGGCCGGGTCCGCCGGAAATCGGCGGCGGACCGGCCTGGCAGCGGGCACAATGCCCGGATGCCGCCCCTGCTGTACGCCGTCGCCCTCAACCCCGCGCTGCCCCGCGACCTTCTCGGGTACCTCATCCGCGCCACCGACGCCGACGAGGAGCTGGCCTGTGCTCTCGCGGACCGGGCCGACCTCGCGCCGGAGCAGGTCCGACGGCTCGCCGAACGCGACGAGGACGCCGCCGTCCGGCTCGCCTACGGCGGGCAGCTGCGCGCGGAGGACATCGATCCGGTCGCCCGGCCGGCCGTCGCGCTCGCCCTGCTGGACGAAGGGCGCGGGGATCCGGCCTGGGCGCGGCAGCTGGTCCGGGACCCGGACCCGTACGTCCGGATGCGGCTCGGTTCGTGTCCCGGCCTCCCGGACGAGGTGGCCGACCTCCTCGCGGAGGACGAGGAGACCGACGTGCTGGCCGAGTTCGGTCGCCACACCCTGCGGTCTGACCTGTCGGCCCGGCTCGCGGGACACCCGGAGGCCGAGGTGCGACGGTGGGTCGCGGCGAACGAGGCCGCGCCGCCGGAGCTGCTGACGGCGCTGCTGGCCGACGCCGACGACCGGGTCCGCGGCCAGGCGGCGGGCAACCCCGCGACGCCGGGCGCTGCGGCCGCCCGGCACGTCGACGACCACCTGTCGGTCCGGTGCCAGCTCTCCGAGCACCCGGGGCTGTCCGCGGAGACCTACCACCGGCTCGCCGAGGACCCCACCCCCTGGATCCGGGGCAACCTCGCCGAGAACCCCGGCATCGACCTGCCGCTGATGCACCGGCTCGCCACCGACGACGGCTACGACGTGCGACGACGGCTGGCCTTCCACCCGCGGATACCGCTCGACCTGCTCGAGCGGCTCGCCGTCGCCGTCCGGATCGGGCCGGCCCTGCTCCCCCGGATCGCCACCGCCGATCCGGCCGAACTCGCCCACCTCGCAGGCTTCTCGGAGCCCCGGGTGCGGATGCTCGTCGCCCGGCACCGCGACCTGCCCGCCTCCGTACGGGACGCGCTCGCCGCCGACCCGGACGCCGCGGTGGCGAAGGCCGTCGCCCCGCACCCCGGCCTCAGGCCCGCGCAACTCGCCGCCCTGCTCGACCGGTTCGGCACCAAGGTCGCCACCGCCGTGGCCGCCAACCCGGACACCCCGACCGCCCTGCTCGACCGCATCGCCACCACCGAACCGGTACCGGTCAAGGCCCTGCGCGCCATCGCGGCCCACCCCCAGGCCGGCCCCGAGGCCCTCACCCGCTGCCTGGCCTCGCCCGACCCCCGCACCGCCGAAGCCGCCGCGAGCAACCCGGCCCTGCCGCCGGAGGTCATCGCCGCCCTGGCCGTCATCCCCCGGTGACGGGGACGCCCGCGAAGCCGCCCTGCCCTGCCGGTCCGCGTCGGCGGCGCTCCTCCGGCGGACGGTAGCCGAGGCGGCCACGGCGGCCGGTCCGCGCCGCCACGCACCACGGCCCCGTTCACCGTGCCCCACGCACCACACCCGCCCCACCGGCCCCGTCATCGTCCGGGAGCGGTTGCAGTTGCGTCTCCATTCCGTTTCGGCGGGCGTACGAAGTACCGGCCGGTCCGGGATCGTGGAGGCAACGACTGGTCCGGCAAGGGGAGTTGCCATGGGGGACGGCCGCGGGATGGTACCCGATGTCGTGGAGGCGCTGCTGGTCGGCGGGCCGCACCAGGCGGTGGCGGACGTGGTGCGGGCGCGGCTGCGGATGGTGCCGGAGGGGGCGCGGGCACTGGCCTCGGCCGAGGCGAGCCCGAAGGACGTGGGGGCGCGGGCGCAGCTGACCGCCGCGGTCGCCCATCTGCTGGCCTCCGACGAGGCGTTCGCGCAGTACCTGGCGACGACCGGGCTGGGGCGGCCCGCCGATCCGTCGACCGTCCAGCTGCGGACCGGGCCGAGCACCGTCCAGTTGCGGACCGGGCCGCCCACCGCGCCGCCGACGACGGGCCCGACGACCGTCCAGCTGCGGGTCGGCCCGGCGGACGCCCGGGCCCAGGCCCTCGCCGCGCGCCGTGGCAGCGCCGGGATCGTGGTGGCCCTGGCGCTGGTGCTGATCGCCGCCCTGGTCGCAATCGGCATCCACCTGGGCTCGCGCCCGCTGCTGAAGCCGGGCGGGCCCGGTCTGGCGCACGCCGCACAGCCGTTGCGCGACCCGGCGCTGGTGCAGGGCGTGCTGCCCGACGCGCGGGCGATGCCGAGCGGGTGGCAGGTGCAGAGCGGGCCGGAGTCGGGGTCGGGTACGAACGGCGAGGTGCCGTGTCTGCTGCCGGACTCCTGTGATCAGCAACTTGCCTACGCCACCGTGCGGTTCAGTGCGGCGGACATCCAGAGTGTGGAGTTCACCGCGGTCACCTTCGTCTCCCCCGAGGCCGCCGCCCGGGCCTTCGACACGACGCTCGACCGCACCGCCGGCGAGGATTCGGGGGCTATGGCCCTCCCCCGGATCGGCGACCAGAGCGCCGTCCGGACGCGCGGTTCGTCGGCGGCGGTGGCGCTGGTCCGGGTCGGCGGCGTGGTGCTCACGGTGCACGACAACGGGCCGGGTGCCGCCGTCACCGCACCCTGGCTCACGATGTTCGCCCGGCTGCTGGCCGATCGCGCCCGGCAGGCGCAGGACGGCCACACCCCGGACGCGGCCGCACAGACCGCAACCACCTGACGGTCAGGGCTTGTTTCACGGCTTGTTTCACGGCTCGTTTCACGGCTTGTTGAGGTACGCGAGGACCGCGAGGACCCGCCGGTTGCCGTTCTCGTCGTCGATGAGCCCGAGCTTGCCGAACATCGAGGTGGTGTACTTGCTGATCGCGCTGTCGCTGAGGAACAGCCGCTGCGCGATGGCCTGGTTGGACAGCCCTTCCGCCATCAGGCCGAGCACCTCCAGCTCGCGCTCGGTGAGCCGGTCGAGCCGCCGGTTCGAGGGGGCGGAGGAGACCAGCGCGGCGATGACGGCCGGGTCCATGGCCGTGCCGCCCTTGGCGACCCGCTCCAGGGCGTCGACGAACTGCTCGCCGTCGAACACGCTCTCCTTGAGGAAGTAGCCGATGCCGCCCGTGCCGTCGGCCAGCAGCTCGCGGGCGTACAGCTGCTCGACGTGCTGGGAGAGGATCAGCACCGGCAGTCCGGGTACCTCCCGGCGTGCGGCGAGGGCCGCCTGCAGGCCCTCGTCCGACTGGGTCGGCGGCATGCGCACGTCGACGACGGCGGCGTCCGGACGGTGGGTCAGCAGGGCGTCGAGGGTTTCGGGGCCGGTGGCGGCCGTGGCCACCACCTGGTGCCCGTAGGCCTCCAGGAGGTGGACCATTCCGTCCCGGAGCAGGTAGAGGTCCTCGGCTACGACGATTCGCATGGCACCATCATCGTCGCACGCGTCGGCCCGCCCTCGGGGCTGGTGATCTCCAGGGTGCCGTCGAACACCGCGAGTCGGCGGCGCAGGCCCGCGAGTCCGCCCTCGCGCGGCACGGCTCCGCCGCGGCCGTCGTCCTCGACATCGACGACGATGCCGGTCTCGTTGGGGGCGATGTCGATCCGCACGGCCGTCGCCCGGGCGTGTTTGGTGGCGTTGGCGAGCAGTTCGGCGATCCCGAAGTAGACGGCGGACTCGATCGGCGGTTCCCACCGGAACGGCCGGTCGGCGGTGCCGGACAAGGTGCCGGTCGCAGCGCCGACGGCGGCGGCGCCGGCCACGGTGACGGCCACGTCGAGCGGGCTGTTGAGGGCGAGCGCGTGGACGGCGGCGACCAGGCCGCGCTCGGTCAGCACCGGCGGGTTGATCCCCCGGACCAGGTCGCGCAGTTCGGCCAGCGAGCTCGCGGCGCCGGCCCGCGCCGCCCGCATCAGGGCCCTGGCCCGCTCCGGGTTCGTCTCCATCAGCTTCTCGGCGGTGGCGAGGGAGAGCCCGAGCGCGACCAGGCCCGCCTGCGCCCCGTCGTGCAGGTCCCGTTCGATCCGGCGGATCTCGGCAGCCTGGGCGACCGTCGCGTCCGCCCGCTGGGCGGTCAGCTCGTCTACCCGCTCGGCCAGCAGCATCGCGGCGGACGGGCCGAGGAAGCGGACCGCCACCGGCTCGACCAGCCGCCAGGCGTACGGGGCGGAGGCGACGGCCGCGACCGCGGCGAGCGCCCCGACCAGGCGGGCCAGGGGCTCCGGCCGGGCCGACCCGAGGACCGCCGCGGCCACCCCGGCCGACGGGACGGCCGCGGCCAGGCCGGCGGTGAACGGCGCGATGCCGGTGAAGCGCAGGTCGCGCCAGGTGGCCGGGTCGCCCCACCAGGTACGCCACGCCTGGTCAAGCACGGCGTCCCGGCGGCTGCGCTCGTAGGAGTGCCCGTTCCACCAGTAGCCGGTGGACATCCGGGTGACCGGCCCGGGCTCCCGGTAGCCGGCGGGGACGGCCGTGCCGGTCCACCGCTCGACCAGGAAGCGGACGGCCCGGCAGACCGGAGGGGCGAGGGCGAGCGTGCCGGTGCCCACCAGCACCACCGGCAGCAGCCACGACCACGGGTTCGCCGGCCCCCACCGGATCCCCAGCGCCACGGCGGCGGCCCACACCGCCGGGATCAGCAGGGTGACGACCGCCACCGCGCACGCCCGGGCGAACCCCACACCGACGCGTGCACCCCATGAAGCCAGCTGTCTCAGCATCCCCGCTCCTCGACCTCCGTTCGAATGCTCCCACTCTGCACCGACCGGAGCCCCGGATGTGCTGGTCAGCGCAGGAGTACGCCCAGGCCCACCCCTCCGTACGTCCAGCCCCTCACCTCCGCACGTTCAGGCCCCGCACCGCCACCATCGGCAGGGCCCGTCGCCCGAATGCATGTATCGCTCTCTTGACTGGCGTCACCAACGCGCCATACTGGCCTCACTCCCGCTCGCACGATGAGGTGCCCGCCCATGGAGCTCTCTCCCTCAGCGCACGTGGACACATACTGTCGAGACCACCTCCCGCCCTTCGAGCAGTGGCCCGAACTCCTCTTCGAACTCCCGGAGTTGGCCTACCCGGATCGCCTGAACTGCGCCTCCGCCCTGCTCGACGACACCATCGACCGCCTCGGACCCGACCGCCGTTGCCTGCTCACCCCCACCGAGCAGTGGTCCTACGGCGAACTGCGCGACCACGCCGACCGGATCGCCCGCCTGCTGACCGAGGACCTCGGCCTCGCCACCGGCAACCGGGTGCTGCTGCGCGGCCCCAACACCCCATGGCTGGCCGCCTGTTGGCTCGGCGTACTGAAGGCCGGCGGGGTGGTCGTGACCACCATGCCGCTGCTGCGCGCCACCGAACTGACCGAACTGACCGGCATCGCGAAACCCGTCCTCGCCCTGTGCGACCACCGCTTCCTGGCCGAGCTGCGGCAAGCGCGGACCCCCGGCCTGCGGATCGTCGCCTACGGCGGCAGCGGACCCGAGGACCTCACCGCCCGCTGCGCCGCCAAGCCGCCCGGCTTCGCCGCCGTCCCGACCGCCGCCGACGACGTCGCCCTGATCGCCTTCACCTCCGGCACCACCGGCCGGCCCAAGGCCACCCTGCACTTCCACCGCGACGTGCTCGCCAACGCCGACACCTTCTCCCGCCACCTGCTCCGCCCCACCCCCGACGACCTCTTCGCCGGCACCCCGCCGCTGGGCTTCACCTTCGGCCTCGGCGGCCTGCTGGTCTTCCCCCTGCGAGCCGGCGCCGCCGGCCTGCTGCTGGAGCAGGCCACACCCGAACAGTTGGCCGAGCAGGTCCGGCAGCACCGGGTCAGCGTGCTGTTCACCGCGCCGACCGCCTACCGGGCGATCCTGGCCGCCGGGCTGGCCGACCGGCTGGCCGGGGTGCGGCGCTGCGTCTCGGCGGGCGAGCCGTTGCCCGCCGCCGTCTGGCGGGCCTTCCACGCGGCCACCGGGCAGCGGCTGATCGACGGGATCGGCGCCACCGAACTTCTGCACGTGTTCATCTCGGCCGCCGACGAGTCCATCCGCCCCGGCTCCACCGGCCGGCCCGTCCCCGGCTACCGCGCCGCGATACTGGACGAACAGGGCCGCCCGGTGCCGGACGGCGAACCCGGGCTGCTCGCCGTCAAGGGCCCGACCGGCTGCCGCTACCTGGACGACGAGCGCCAGCTGAGCTACGTCCGGGACGGCTGGAACCTCACCGGCGACACCTACGTCCGTGACCGGGACGGCTACTTCTGGTACCAGGCGCGCAACGACGACATGATCGTCTCGGCCGGTTACAACATCGCCGGGCCCGAGGTCGAGCAGGCGCTCGCCGCCCACCCCGACGTGGCCGACTGCGCGGTGGTCGGCACGCCCGACGAGCGGCGCGGCAGCGTGGTCACGGCGTACGTGGTGCTGCGCACGGGCGTCCCGGCCGGGCCGGACACGGTGCGTGCCCTCCAGGAGCACGTCAAGCGCACCATCGCGCCGTACAAGTACCCGCGGGTGGTGGAGTTCGTCACCGGGCTGCCGCGCACCGCGACCGGCAAGCTGCACCGCGCCGAACTGCGGCGGCGGGCCTCGCTCGCCCCGGCCAGCGTCGCGATCGAGCGCCGGGTCGAGTGGTCCGACACCGACGCGGCCGGGCACTACCACTTCTCCGCCGTGCAGCGCTGGGCCGAGGCGGCGGAGGCGGCCCTGCTGCGCCGGCTCGGGCTGGCGGAGCTGTTCGGGCGGATCCCCCGGGTGCACTTCGAGGCCGACTACCGCGAGCGGCTCTGGTTCGGGGACGTGGTCCGCACCGAGCTGCGGGTGGTCCGGGTCGGCGGCTCCTCGCTGCACTACGCCTTCGAGGTGCACGGCCCGCAGGGCCTGGCCGCGAGCGGGAGGATGTCGGTGGTGCACGCCGCGCCGCACAGCAAGGGCGCCGAACCGTGGCCCGACCGGGTGCGCCGGGCGCTGACCGAGGCGGGGCCGCAGCAGCCGGAGGTGGTCGCATGAGCGGCACCGGCCCCAGCCCCGGCCCCGACACCAGCCCCGGCCCCGGCCCCGGCCCCGACACAGGTACCGGCACCCGGGCGCGCCGGATCGCGGTGATCGGCGCCGGCCCCGGCGGGCTCTACTTCGCCGCCCTGGCCAAGCAGCTGGCGCCGGACCGGGAGATCACCGTCTTCGAACGGGACGGCCGGGAGGACGAGTTCGGCTTCGGCGTGGTCTTCTCCGACGAGACCCTGGACGGCATCGCCCAGGCCGACCCGCAGGTCTTCGCCGCGATCAGCGCCGAGTTCGCCCGCTGGAGCGACATCGACATCCGCTACGCGGGCCGGGTCCGCACCAGCGGCGGCCACGGCTTCGCCGCCCTGGACCGCAACCGGCTGCGCGCCATCCTGCAACAGCGCTGCGCCGAGCTGGCGGTGGACGTGCGCTACCGCACGCCCGCCCCGCCCGTCGAGCGGCTCGCCGCCGAGTACGACCTGGTGGTGGCCGCCGACGGCATCCACTCCGGCACCCGGGCGGCCTACCCGGACGCCTTCCGCCCCGAGTCGGACGAGCGGCGCTGCCGCTACATCTGGCTCGCCACCGACAAGGTCTTCGAGGCGTTCACCTTCATCGTCGAGCAGTACGACTTCGGCGTACTGCAGGTGCACACCTACCCGTACAGCGCGACCCGCTCCACCTTCATCGTCGAGATCGCCGAGGACGCCTGGCGCCGCGCCGGCTTCGAGGCCTTCGCCGCCCGGGAGTTCGCGCGTGGCGAGAGCGACACGGAGAGCGTGCGGCGCTGCGCGGAGCTGCTCGCCGGCCACCTGGACGGCCACCGGCTGATCCCCAACGCCTCCCGCTGGATCCGCTTCACCACGGTGCGGAACGCGAGTTGGCACCACCGCAACGTGGTGCTGCTCGGCGACGCCGCGCACTCCGCGCACTTCTCGATCGGCTCGGGCACCAAGCTGGCGTTGGAGGACGCCCTCGCCCTGGCCGCCGCGCTGAGCGAAAACCCTTCCCCCGAAGAGGCGTTGGCGGCCTACGAGGCCGAGCGTCGCCCCGTGGTGGAGTCCACCCAGCGCGCCGCGCAGGCCAGCCTGGAGTGGTTCGAGACCGTCGGGCGGCGCACCGGACAGGGCATCGACCAGTTCGCCTTCAACCTGCTCACCCGAAGCCGCCGGGTCACCTACGGCAACCTCCGGGCCCGCGACGCCGCCTTCGTGGACGCCGTGGACACCGCCTTCGGCGGCTCGCCCGGGGTGCCGCCGATGTTCCGGCCGCTGAAGCTGGGCGCCTTGGAGCTGCGCAACCGCGTCGTGGTGCCGCCGCTCGCGACCTTCACCTCCCCCGACGCCCTGCCCAGCGTCTTCGACCGGGCCCAGCTGACCGGGCACGCGCTCGGCGGCGCGGGGCTGGTCCTCGCCGGGATGACCGCGGTCAGCCCCGAGGGCCGGACCACCGACCGCTGCCCGGGCCTGTGGACCGACCGCCAGGAGGCCGCCTGGCGCGAACTCCTCCGCGCCGTACGGGCGGTGAGCGACACCCCGCTCGGCATCCAGCTGACCCACGCCGGACGCCGGGGCGCCACCACCGTCCCCGGGCCGGACGGCATCGGGCGCCCGCTCGTCGAAGGTCGGCCGCTGACGGCCGCCTCGCCGATCCCGTGGGACGCCGACAGCCCGGTGCCGCACGAGGCCAACGACATCCAACTGGCGGCCATCACAGCCGACTTCGCGGCCGCCGCCGAGCGCGCCGCGCGGGCCGGGTTCGACGTGCTGGAGCTGCAGTTCGGCCACGGGCACCTCGTCTCCTCCTTCCTCTCCCCGCTCACCAACCACCGCACCGACCGCTACGGCGGCCCGCTCGCCCACCGGCTGCGGCTGCCGCTGGAGGTGCTCACGGCGGTGCGCGCCGCCTGGCCGGCCGGGCAACCGCTGCTGGTGCGGATCTCGGCGAGCGACTGGGCGCCCGGCGGCACCACCGAGGCCGAGGCCGTGGCGATCTGCCGCGCGCTGGCCGAGGCCGGGGCGGACGCGGTGGACGTCTCCACCGGCGAGGTCGTGGCGCACCAGCGGCCGCCGTACGGGCGCGGCTACCAGACGCCCTTCGCCGAGCTGGTCCGCGCCGCCACCGGCCTGCCGACCGTCGCGGTCGGCGCGATCTCCGGGCCCGACGACGCCAACTCCGTCCTGCTGGCCGGGCGGGCCGACCTGGTCGCGGTCGGCCGGGCCCAGCTGTACGACCCGCTCTGGACGCTGCACGCCGCCGCCGAGCAGGGCTACACCGGGCCGGGCGCCCGCTGGCCCGAGCCCTGGCGGGCGGGCAGCCGCAAACCGCCCGGCCCGGGCGCCGACCGGGTCGCCCCACGGCTGCACCTGCTGCGCGAGCCGCCCGCCCCCGTCCACCGCCGGTGGCTGCCGGCCCCGCCCGAGGAGTGACGAGGACCCATGCCCCATCTGCCCCGCTTCACCGCCGCCGCCGTCCAGGCCGCCCCCGTCTACCTGGACCCGGCCGCCACCGTCGACAAGGCCGTCGCGCTGATCCAGGAGGCGGCCGGCCACGGCGCCGAGCTGGTGGTCTTCCCCGAGGTCTTCGTGCCCGGCTACCCGTACTGGAACTGGACGATGAACCCGGTGCAGGGCTCGCCCTGGTACGAGCGCCTGTACCGCGCCGCCGTGGACGTCCCCGGCCCGTACGTCGACACCCTGCGCGCCGCCGCCCGGCAGGCCGGCGTGGTGCTGGTGATCGGCGTCAACGAGCGCGGCCGGCACAGCCTCGGGGCGCTCTACAACACCCTGCTGATCATCGACTCGGACGGCGAACTGCTCAGCGTCCACCGCAAGCTGGTGCCGACCTGGGCCGAGAAGCTGACCTGGACCCAGGGCGACGGCAGCACCCTGAAGGTCCATCCCACCACCGTCGGCCCGCTCGGCGCGCTCGCCTGCGGCGAGAACACCAACACCCTCGCCCGCTTCGCCCTGCTGGCCCAGGGTGAACTCGTCCACGCCGCCTGCTACATCGCCCTGCCGGTCGGCCCCGAGGACTACGACATGGCGGAGGCGATCGCGGTGCGCGCCGCCGCGCACTGCTTCGAGGGCAAGCTGTTCACGGTGGTCTCCTGCTCCACCGTCTCGCCCGAGATCGTCGACCTGATCGCCGGCGACGACCAGCAGGTCCGCAAGCAGCTCGCCCGCCCGCGCAGCGCGCTGTCCGGGATCTTCGGCCCGGACGGGCGTGCCGTCACCGAGCCGCTGGTGGACGAGGAGGGCATCGTCTACGCCGAGATCGACCTCGGCCGCTGCATCCAACCCAAGCAGATGCACGACATCGTCGGCCACTACAACCGCTTCGACGTCTTCCGGCTGCACGTGAACGACCGCCCGCTGCGGCCCCTGGTGTTCCCCGAGGAGGAGTCATGACCAGCCACGACGACGACCGGAACGACGGCCGCGACAACAGCTACGACGACGACCGGATCGGCCGCGCGAGGGTCACCGACAGCCCGGAACTTCTCGCCTACTACGAGGAGTTGGCCAAGCACGAGGCCGGCGCGCTGTGGACCGTGGCGAACGAGATCGAGCCCTGGTACCCGCAGCCGAAGTCCGTCCCGGTGCTCTGGCGCTACGCGGACCTGCGCCCACTGGTGCGCAAGGCGCTGCCCCTGGTGAAGGGCGACGACGCCGGCCGCCGGGTGGTGATGCTGGTGAACCCCGGACGCCGCGAACTGAGCGCCGCCGTCGGCCTGTTGTACACCGGCCTGCAGATCATGGGCCCCGGCGAGGCGATGACCGCGCACCGCCACCAGGCCTCCGCGCTGCGCTTCGTCCACGAGGGCACCGGTGCCTGGACCATCGTGGACGGCCAGAAGCTCAAGGTCGGCCCGCGCGACTTCGCGATCACCCCCAACAACACCTGGCACGAGCACGGCAACGAGGCCGACGACGCCCCGGTGATCTGGCAGGACGGTCTGGACATCCCGCTGGTCAACACCCTCGACGCCAACTTCTACGAGGTCCACCCCGAGCTGTACCAGCGCCCCGGCCCGGTGGTGAACTCCTCACTGCTCAGCCACGGCGGCAACCTGCTGCCGTACGGCGCCGAGAAGTGGACCCGGCCCTACTCGCCGCTGCTCGGCTGGCCCTGGGAGCCCAGCTACCACGCGCTGTGCCAACTCGCCCGCGCCAGCGAGGGATCGCCGTACGACGGCGTCATCATGGAGTACACCAACCCGGTCACCGGCGGCTCGGTGATGCCGACCATGGCCGCCCACCTGCAGCTGCTGCGTCCCGGCCAGGCCACCCGCGCCCACCGGCACACCGGCTCGGTGGTCTACACGGCGGCCAAGGGGCGCGGCGTCTCGGTGATCGCCGGACAGCGCTTCGAATGGCAGCAGGGGGACATCTTCGTCGTCCCGTCCTGGGCCTGGCACGAGCACGCGAACCTCGATCAAGGCGAGGACGCCTGCCTGTTCTCCTTCAACGACTTCCCGGTGACGCACTCGCTCGGCCTGCACCGCGAGGAGGCCTACCCGGACCACGACGGGCACCAGCCCACCACCCCCGCCACCTGACCAGGAGACCCACCACCATGCACCTGCTGACCTACTGCGCGGACGGCGACGACACCCCGCGCCTCGGCGCACTGCTCGCCGGGGACAAGGTCGCCGACCTCACCGCCCTCGCCACCGCCGCCGGGGCCGAACTGCCGGGCGACCTCCTCGGGTTGATCCGCGCCGGGGCGCCGGCGCTGGCCACCGCGCGCGAGCTGATCGCCGGGGCGCCGGA
Organism: Kitasatospora sp. NPDC034023; assembly: GCF_055575795.1. Lineage (NCBI taxonomy): Bacteria > Bacillati > Actinomycetota > Actinomycetes > Kitasatosporales > Streptomycetaceae > Kitasatospora > Kitasatospora sp. NPDC034023. The sequence continues at coordinate 90,107 of NZ_JBVIRY010000026.1, read as the reverse complement.
CACCCGGCCGCTCGCCGAGGTGTCGCTGCGCGCGCCGCTGCGCCCCGGCAAGATCGTCGGCGTGGGCCTCAACTACGTGGAACACGTCGCCGAGTCGCACCGCACCCTGGACACCGACCGCGAACTGCCCGACCGCCCGGTGCTGTTCAGCAAGCCGTCGACCGCCGTCACCGGCCCGGGCCAGCCGATCCGGCACAACGCGAGCCTCACCAAGCAGCTCGACTGGGAGTGCGAACTCGCGGTGGTGATCGGCGAACCCGCCTTCCAGGTCGCCGAACGGGACGCCCTGCGGCACGTGTTCGGCTACAGCATCGTCAACGACATCAGCGCCCGCGACCAGCGCCGCTCCGGGCAGTGGTTCTTCTCCAAGGGCCAGGACAGCTACGCGCCCTTCGGCCCGGCCGTGGTGACCGCCGACGAGATCCCCGACCCGCAGCGGCTCGACCTCTCGCTGAAGGTCAACGGCGAACCGCGGCAGGACTCCAACACCCGCCACATGCTGTTCGGCATCGCCCGGCTGATCGCCGACATCTCCTCCGGCGTCACCCTGGAACCGGGCGACGTGATCGCCACCGGCTCCCCCTCGGGCGTCGGCGCCGGCATGGTGCCGCCGCAGTTCCTGCAGCCCGGCGACCTGGTCGAGGCCACCATCGAACGGATCGGCACGCTCGCCAACCCCGTGATCGACGCCCGCTGAGAGGAGCGCCCCGCTGATGCCGACGTACCGGATCGGCCAGATCGTCCCGAGCTCCAACGTCACCATGGAAACCGAGGTCCCCGCCCTGCTGCGGGCCCGCGAGGCGGTCGCCCCCGAGCGGTTCACCTTCCACTCCAGCCGGATGCGGATGACCAGGGTCACCCCCGAGCAACTGCGCGCCATGGACGGCGAGTCCGACCGCTGCGCCGCCGAGCTCTCGGACGCCCGGGTGGACGTGATCGGCTACGCCTGCCTGGTCGCCGTGATGGCCACCGGCCCCGGCTACCACCGCGAGGCCGAGCAGCGGCTGCACCGGCGCACGGTGGAGAACGGCGCGCCCGCGCCCGTGGTCACCAGCGCCGGGGCCCTCGTCGCCGGGCTGCGGACGCTCGGCGCCAAGAAGGTCGCGATGGTCACCCCGTACCTGCGGCCGCTGGCCCGGACGGTGGTCGACTACCTCGCCGAGGAGAGCATCGAGGTGCTCGACCACGCCGCCCTGGAGATCGCCGACAACCTGGACGTGGCCGCCCACGACCCGGCCCGGCTGCCCGCGATCGCCCGCGGTCTCGCGTACGCCGAGGCGGACGCCGTGGTGCTCTCGGCATGCGTGCAGATGCCCTCGTTGTCCGCCGTCGAGGAGGCCGAGCAGCAGTTGGGCAAGCCGGTGGTCTCGGCCGCGATCTGCACCGCCCACCAGCTGCTCCGGGCCCTCGGCCTGCCCGCCTTCGCACCCGGCGCCGGGCACCTGCTGTCCGGTGCCTACGCAGAGGTCTGAACCTTCCGGACCAACGCTATGATCACCACCGGTCACCGGGCCGCCGCAGATCGCCGGGGAGGAGCGCCCACGCATGTCGGAGAGCACACCCCGGCCGAGTTCCCTGATCCACACCGTCTACGGCGAGTTCGTCCGCCGCCTCGGCGGCTGGATATCCATCGCCGACCTGATCGCGCTGATGGCCGAGCTGGACGTCGACGGTCCGGCGGTCCGCTCGGCGATGTCCCGGCTGAAGAAGGCCGGCACCCTTCTCCAGGAACGCCGCGCGGGCACCGGCTACCGGCTCGCCCCCGCGATGGAGCCGGTGTTCGAGGAAGGCGACCGCCGGATCTTCCACAGCCTGGGGCCCGCCGAACTCGCCGACGGCTGGGTGGTGGCGGTCTTCTCGGTGCCCGAGTCCGAGCGCGCCCACCGCCACCAGCTGCGCTCCCGGCTGAGCTGGCTCGGCTTCGGCAACGCCGCCCCCGGCGTCTGGCTGGCCCCCGCCCGACTGCTGCCGGACGCCCGCCGCCTGCTGGAGCGCCTCGGACTGAGCGCCTACGTCCACCTCTTCCTCTCCGCCGAGTACGCCGGCTTCGCCGATCTCCGGACGGCGGTGGCGAGTTGGTGGGACCTCCCGGCGATCGAGGCGCAGTACGCGGCCTTCACCGACGCGTGGCGCCCGGTGGCCGAGGACCTGCGCGGGCCGGGCGAGCACCAGGGGCCGGGCGGGCAGCCGGGGGAACTGCCACCGCCCCGGATCGACCCGGCCGAGGCGTTCCGCGCCTACGTCCCGATGCTCACCCAGTGGCGCCGACTGCCCTACCTGGACCCGGGGTTGCCCGCGCAGCTGCTGCCCGCCGACTGGAACGCCGTCCCGGCCCGCGCGGTCTTCACCGAGTTGCACGGGCTGCTCGCCGAGCCCGGCCTGCGGTACGTCGAGAAGGTCACCGGTCTGTCCCCCTCCCAGGAGCCGTCATGACCCCCCAGCCCCCCGCCGACCTGCTGATCCGTGCCGCGGCCGTGCACACGCTCGTCCCCGGCGAGCCGCCGCGGCGCGCGATCGCCGTCACCGGCGGACGGATCACCGCCCTCTCCCCCGCACCCGGCGGACTGGACGCCCTGATCGGACCGGCCACCGAGGTCGTTGACGCCCCGGCCTCGACCGTGCTGCCCGCGTTCGACGACACCCACACCCACCTGATCATGGCCGCCCAGAGCGTCCACGGCGTGCCCGTCCACCGCGCCCGCAACCTCCCCGAATTCCTCGACCTGATCCGCGAGCGCGCCGCCCGCACCCCCGCCGGGGAGTGGATCCACACCACGGTCAACTGGCAGGAGGTGCTGCTGACCGAGCAGCGGATGCCCACCACCGAGGAGTTGGACGCCGCCACCGCCGACCATCCGGTGCTGGTGCGCCGCGGCGCGTACAACATGGTGCTCAACTCGGCCGCGCTGCGGCTGGCCGGGATCACCGAGGCCACCGAGGCCCCGCCCGGCGGCGTGATCGAGCGCGACGAGCGGGGGCGGCTCACCGGCCGACTGATCAACCGGGCGGTCGAGCCGGTCGAGCGGGTGCTGCCGCGCCCCACCCTCACCGAGCGGATCGACGGCCTGCGCGCCGCCTCCGCGAACTACGCGGCCACCGGGATCGGCACCGTCCGCGACTGCCTCGTCCCGGTCGAGGACCTCGACGTGCTGGACGCGGCCCGGGCCGAGGGCGCCCTCGCCGTCCGGGTGCGGGCGTTGGTCTCCGGCTTCACCGCCCGGACGCCCGAACAGGTGGACGCCCTGCTGGACCGGATGGACGCCTGGCGCGCGGATGGCCGCGACGACGAGCAACTACAGCTGTGGGGCGTCAAGTTCGGCATCGACGGCGGCTTCGAGGCGGGCGCACTGGAGGAGCCGTACCAGGGGCAGCCGTGCTACCACGGCCGACTGCTCTGGGAGCCGGCCGAGCTGCTCGCGGCGGTGGACCGGGTGGTCGAGCGCGGTTGGCGGGTCGGCGTGCACGCCTGGGGCGACCGCGGCCTGCGCGTGCTGCTGGACGTCTTCGAGCGGGTGCTCAAGCGCCGCCCGGGCCTGCCGCCCGGCACCCTGGTGGTCGAGCACGGCGGCCTGGCCCGCCCCGACCAACGCGCCCGGGCGATCGCGCTCGGCATCCCGGTGACCGTCCAGCACCCGCTGCTGCACGACGGCGCGCTCACCCAGCAGCGGGCCTGGGGCGAGGAGCGCACGGCCGCGCTCTTCCCGCTGCGCGAATGGCTGGACGAGGGCGCGCTTCTCACCGGCGGCTCGGACTTCCCGGTCGGCCCGTACGGCGCGATGGTCTCGGTGTGGGGCATGACGACCCGGGGCACGACGGCCGGGGTGGTCGGCCCGGAGCACGCGATCAGCCGGGCCGAGGCGGTCGCGCTGCACACCGTGAACGCCGCCCGGCTGACCGGGGAGAGCGCCGTACGCGGCAGCCTGCGGCCGGGGGCGTTCGCCGACCTCACGGTGTGGCCGCAGGACCCGCTGGACTGCCCGGCGGACGCGCTGCGCGACCTGCTCCCCGCGCTCACGGTGGTCAACGGCCGCACAGTGCACACGTCCTGACTGTTCGTCAGGCCGTGACCAGCTCCCGCAGGTCGATACCGCGGTGCAGCGCACGCAGGTCCTCGTGCAGCGTGGACGGCGGGACGACGAGCACGCCGCAGCGCGCCTGGTCGAGGCAGCGGCGGGTGACCGAGCGCCGCGTCAGCCGGCGCAGCCCGGCGCGCAGACCGCCCTGCTCGCCGGTGCTGACCACCAGCAGGTCGCCCGGGCGGTCGGCCAGCTCGGTCAGCACGGCCCCGGCCTCGCCGCGCACGACCAGCGGTCGCACCGGCACCCCGATCCGGAGGCCGCCGAAGGCCTGCTCCAGCGCGCTCTCCATGCGGGCGTCGGCGAGGTCCTGCCAGGCCCGGAGCAGCGGCGGGCACGGCCGCGCACGGTAGTTGCGCTCGCCGCCCACCGGCGCCCAGGCGAGCACCGGGACCAGGACGGCCTGCCGGGCCCGGGCCTCCTCCGCCGCCCGGTGCAGGGCGGTGAGGCTGTGCAGTGAGCCGCTGACTCCGACGATGACGCGAGCGCCGTCCGACGACATGATCCTTCACTTTCCGATGTCGAGCTTCTTGAATGTCTGCGATTATGCTGCCACATCTGCGCCAAGACCTGCAAATCGAAGGCATTCAGTGAATATCGCCTTGCATCACTCGACAACACCGAGGTTCTGGCCGTCCGTCGGCCGGACCTCCTGGAGCAGCCCCCAGGTGAAGTCGGCCGTCCACGGACACACCCGCGCGTCGCCGCCCGGAGCCTCGAAGTCCAGCTGGAAGCGGGTCGGCGCGCTTCCCTCGCGCGGCACGGCGGGCGGGAACGCCGCACCCACGTCCTCCACCACGCAGCTCCACGGCACCAGGTCGGCGACCGTGCGCAACGCCGGCACCGGGGCGCCGGCCGCCCGCACCAGCCACTCGTTCAGCACCGGCGAGCCGATCTCCGCCGGCCCGAGCAGGACCTCGAACCGCAGCTCCGGCCAGAGCGGCAGCGCCCACTGCCGCGCGGTGCACGCCAGGTCCCCGATCCGGCGCGGCACGCTCGCCTCCGCCGGGCCGAGCACGGCGCTGTGGCGGGCGGCCCCGCGCGGGAACCGGGGCGCCCGGACCATCGCCTGCCAGCGCTTGTTCGCCTCCCGCATCGAGGCCCGGGTGGCACCCAGCCGCCGCACCGCGTCCTCGACCAGGTCAGGCTGGTAGTCGGCCATCCGGCGCAGCAGCACCAACTGGAACTCGGTCACCCCGAAGCCGTTGATCGCCATACCCGCAGGCTAGGGCCTCTCCTCAGGCTCCCGCCGCCGGCCTGACCGGCGCGCCCTGACCGCAGCGGTACCGCCGATGGCCGGTACCGCTGCGGTCGGGGCCGGTACCGCTGCGGTCGGGGCGGTTGTGCGTCGGCCGGCCACCGTCATCGAGGAGGGCCTGGTCCCGTCCTCGATGCGCGGTATCCCGGCCGACACGGCCTACCGCCTGGCGTCGGCCTGACGGCCCGGCCTCACTTCAGGTGACGGGTGAAGAACCGGGCCGCGGCGTCCCCCGCGAACTGCGGGACGCCCGTGTGCCCGCCCATATTGGCGTGCAGGGACTTCTCCTCGGAGCCGAAGGCGTCGAACAGGTCCAGGGCCGCCTGCCGGTCGTTGCCCTCGTCGTCCCACTGCAGCAGGACGTGCAGCGGAATGGTGACCCGGCGGGCCTCCTCGAACATGGCGCGGGGCACGAGACTTCCGGCGAAGAGACCGGCGGCCACGATGCGCGGCTCGACGACCGCAAGGCGAACGCCGATGGATATCACTCCCCCCGAGTACCCGACGGGGCCGCCGATCTCGGGCAGCGACAGGAGGGCGTCCAACGCGGCCTGCCATTCCGGGACCGCCTTCTCGACGAGCGGGAGGACGAGGGCGTCGATGATCTCGTCGCCGACCGGCTCGCCGGCCTCCATGGTCCGGCGCAGGTCGGCGCGGGCCTGCTCGACGGCGGCCCAACGGGGCCGGTCGCCGCTCCCGGGGAGCTCGATGGTGGCTGCGGCGAAGCCGTCCGCCACGGCCTGCCGGGCCCGCCCCGCCAGGCGGGGGTACATCCTGCGCAGTCCGAGCGGGGGATGGCCGAGCAGGATCAGCGGCACCGGTACGGACGCGGACGCGGACACAGGGGTCCACAGAATGCCGGGGATCTCGCCGAGGGTGAATTCGCGCTCGAGGACGCCGTCGTCGAGGCGCTGTTCGGAAGTGAAGTGCACGGTCGTGCCTTTCGGGAGTGCTCGTGAACGGCGCTCCCGGACGACCTATCGCCCGACCGTGACCCCGGAGGAGAGCACCCATGTCGTTACTGCGTTCACGGGTACCACCTCCTCGTTCTCTCGCACGGCCTCCGGAAACGTATCAGTGGTCACGTGGTCCGCCAACAGGTTTTCGCGCAGGCCCCGGGAAGCGGACGATGCGGGCGTCAGTTTCGAGCAGATGTTCGAATGAAGGCGTACGCTGGCCCCATGCACGACACCCTCCCCCGCCAGCCCTCGCTGTTCGACGACGCGGAACACGACGGCATCCGCCTCGGCCCGCTCGACGGCCTGCGGCGGCAGGTGCTCGGCGACGGCGCCTGGCTGGACGTGCTGCCCGGGTGGCTGCACGGCGCGGACGAGCTGTTCGAACACCTCGCCGAGACCGTGCCCTGGCGGGCCGAGCGCCGCGAGATGTACGAGCGGACGGTCGACGTCCCCCGCCTGCTGGCCTCCTACCCGGCGGACGCCGAGCCCCCGCACCCGGTGCTCGGGCAGGCCCGCACCGCGCTGAGCCGGCACTACGCGGACGAGCTGGGCGAGCCGTTCCGCACCCTCGGGCTCTGCTACTACCGGGACGGCCGGGACAGCGTGGCCTGGCACGGCGACCGGATCGGGCGCGGCGCCCGCGAGGACACCATGGTGGCGATCCTGTCCGTCGGCGAGCCCCGCACCCTGGCCCTGCGACCGCGGTACGGCGGCGGGACGGTCGTCCGGCGCCCGCTCGGCCACGGGGACCTGGTGGTGATGGGCGGCTCCTGCCAGCGCACCTGGGAACACGCCATCCCCAAGACCGCCCGCCCGGTGGGCCCGCGGATCAGCATCCAGTTCCGGCCGCACGGCGTCGCCTGAGCCCCCGGCTGCCGAACGCCCCGAGCCTGCGGATCAGCCCCGGGCCTGCCCCCGGTTGCCGCACACCCGCCCGGCGCGGAGGCTGGCGAGTGGGGTCGGCGGCACCAGGAGGCGGCATGCCGAAGGCGGGCAGGTACCGCGAGGGCGTCCCGTGCTGGGTCGTCCTGACGGCGCCGGACTCCTCACACGCTCAGCACTTCTACGGCGCGCTGTTCGACTGGGAGTTCGTCCCGACCGGCCCCGCCGAGGCGGTCGCCACCCGGTACGGCGCCCAGGTCGCGGCCATCGGACAGCCCGCGGCCCTCGGAGGACAGCCCGCGGACAGCCCGGAGCCCGCCGCGTGGACCACCCACCTCGCCTGCGCCGACCTCCGCCACACCGCGGCGCTGATCCGCGCCGCGGACGGCCGGATCACCCGCGAGCCGTACGAGGTGCCCGAGCAGGGCCGGGCCGCGCTCGCCGTCGACCCGCTCGGCGCCTCCTTCGGCCTCTGGCAAGCGGGCACCATCGACGGCGCCGGCCTGGTGGACGAGCCCGGCGCCCTCGCCTGGAACGAGCACCTCTCCCCCGACCCCGACACCGCGCGCGCCTTCTACCGACGCGTCTTCGGCTACACCTACGACCGGCCGAAGGCCGGCCACGCCCTCGCCCGGGCCGCCGGCCTGCCCGCCTGCAGCATCGGCCCGTCCGCCACGGGCGCGAGCTGGCTGGCCCATTTCGGGACCACCGACACCGACCGCGCGACCGACCGGCTGCGCGCCCTGGGCGGCACCGTCCTCACCGGGCCCGAGCCGACGCCGTACGGCCGCGCCGCACTGGTCCGGGACGACGCCGGCGCGGTGTTCGTCCTGGTCACCGTCCCGTCCGTCGAGTCCGCGGCGGCCGCCTGACCCGGCCCCGCGCCCGCCGGTCCTTCCCCCCTGCCCGTCAGTCCTTCCCCGCCCATGGGCTTGAAGGCCGAGAGCACCATCCAGAAGATCGGGAAGGCCGTGACGACGGCCAGCGCGATCGCGGCGGTGTTCGCCGCGAGCCGCCACCGGCTCCGGGAGTTCGAAGGGAGTCCCGGATGCCGTTCCCAATGCCGTTCCCAATGCCGTTCCCGATGCCGTTCCGAGGGCCGTTCACAGCTCGTTCCCCGTCCGCTGCCCGAGGAGGCCGTCGCCGAGGTGGTCGCGGCCGGCCCGCGCCCGGTGACCGCCTGGACCATCTCGGACGAGACCCGGCTGCGCGCCGACCTCGCCCGGATCCGCGCCCGCGGCTACTCCATCGACGACCGGGAGAACGAGCCGGAGGTGCGGTGCGTCGCCGCGCCGATCTTCGACCACACCGGCGAGGTGACGGCGGCGCTGTCCGTCTCCGGGCTCACCTCGCGGATGACGGCCGCCCGGGTGCGCTCCCTCGGGCCGGTCGCGGCGCAGGTCGGGCTGCGGATCTCGCGCGAGTTGGGCTCCGACCGGCAGCCGTCGTCCTGAACCTCCCGGGACGGACCCCCGGAACAGGACATCCGGGTCATTCCGAGGGCAGCAGCACCCGTTGCTCGACGGGCGAGGAGAGGATCACCGAGGTCGTCGTCCGGCCGAGCACCGCGATCGCCTCGATCAGCTCCTCCAGGTGGGTGGTGTCCCGCGCGGCGACCTTGAACACCCAGCAGTCCTCGCCGATCACGTGGTGCACCTCCAGCACCTCCGGCCGGTGCAGCAGTTCCTGGCTGCGCAGGTACTTCACCGTCATCCGGGCGTGCGGCGAGACCCGGACGAAGGCCCGGATGCCGTACCCCAGCCGCTGGGGCGCGACCTGCGCCGCGTAGCCGGTGACCGTGCCGCTCGCCTCCAGCCGCCGCACCCGCTCGCCGACCGCGGCCGGGCTGAGGTTCACCCGCCGGCCCAGCTCGCTGAGCGTGATCCGGCCCTCGGACTGGAGCAGCTCCAGCAGCCGCAGGTCGACCGCGTCCAGGCCGCCGCCGACACCGCTCCGGGAGCCCGCCGACGAATCGTCGGCCGAACCGCCGGACTGCCGTTGGTCTTTCGGTCGCAGCGCCTGAACTCCCATGATCACCCCTTCATCGAACCGCGCCGCACCATAACACTTGTGGGTATGGAAAACGTGCTCGTCATCGGGGGAAACCGGTACTTCGGACGGCAGTTGGTCACCCGGCTGCGCGACTCCGGAGTCCGGGTCAGCGTGCTCAACCGGGGCTCGACGCCGCCACCGCCCGGCGTCACCCGGCTCGTCGCCGACCGCGCGGACGAGACGGCGCTGACCGCCGCCCTCGCCGGGCGGGACTTCGACGCCGTGATCGACCAGGTCTGCTACACCCCGCGACAGGCCGAACTCGCCGTCCGTGCCTTCGCCGGGCGGACCGGCCGCTATCTGATGACCTCCACGATCGAGGTCTACGACACCGGCGAGCCGCGCCCGGCGGGCCGCCCCCTGGCCGAGTCCGCCGTCGACCCGGCCGGGTGGCCGGTTCGGCTCGAACTTCCCTGGACGGCACCGGAGTTCATCGACGCATCGTACGGCGAGGGCAAGCGCGAGGCGGAGGCGGTGTTCACCCGCGACGCGCCGTTCCCGTTCGTCTCCGTCCGGCTCGGGCACGTCCTCGGCGCCGCCGACTTCACCGGGCGGCTGGCCCAATACGCCGAGCGGATCGACGCGGGCCTGCCCGTCCTGGTGCACCCGGAGAACCAGCCCTCCTCCTACACCCACGAAGCCGAAGCAGCCGCCTTCCTGGCGTGGGCGGCGGGCGAGCCGTTCACCGGCCCGGTCAACCTCGCCTCGCACGGCGAACTGACCGCCACGGACCTCTGCGACCTTCTCGCCGCCGGCCGCCCGTACCGCACGGCCGCGCCCGAACCCGGACAGCAGGCCTCGCCGTTCTCCTTCGACCGCTACTACGGCATGGACAACTCCCGGGCCCAGCAGCTCGGCCACCCCCTCTCACACACCCGCGACTGGCTGCCCGGCCTGATCGCCGCCACCCGCGGACAGGAGCTCCCCGTATGACCGCCGTCACCACCACCCGCCTCCTCGGCACCGTCCGGACCAGCGCCATCGGCCTCGGGGCGATGCCGCTCTCCGTCGAGGGCCGCCCCGACGAGGCCCGCGCCATCGCCACCGTGCACGCCGCACTGGACGCGGGCATCACGCTGATCGACACCGCCGACTCCTACCACTGGCACGCCGACGAGTACGGCCACAACGAGGAGCTGATCGCCCGGGCCCTCGCCGCCTACGGCTCGGACGCCGACCGGGTCCTGGTCGCCACCAAGGGCGGCCGCGGCCGCCCCGGCGACGGCTCCTGGACCGTCAACGGCGACCCGGCCCACCTCAAGCGCGCCTGCGAGGGCTCACTGCGCCGCCTCGGCGTCGAGGCGATCGGCCTCTACCAGCAGCACCACCCGGACCGGACCGTCCCGTACGCCGACTCGCTCGGCGCGATCCGGGAGCTCTACGAGGAGGGCAAGATCCGCGCGGCCGGCATCTCCAACGTGGACGTGGCGCAGGTCCGCCTCGCCCGGGAGGTCCTCGGCGACGCCCTGGTCTCGGTGCAGAACGAGTACTCCCCCGCCGTCCGCACGCACCAGCCAGTACTCGACCTGTGCGCCGAACTGGGCCTGGCCTTCCTCCCCTGGAGCCCCCTCGGCGGCATCGGCCGCTCCGCCGAACTCGGCGGAGCCGGCGAGGAGTTCGTCGCCATCGCGGCCGAACGTGAAGTCAGCCCGCAGCGCGTCGCGCTCGCCTGGCTGCTGGCCGCCTCCCCGGTGACCATCCCGATCCCGGGCGCCAGCCGCCCCGAAACCATCCGCGACTCCGCCGCCGCAGGGGACTTGGTGCTCAGCGGAGAGGAACTGGCCCGCCTCGCGAACGCGAACGGGGCCCGGCACCTGTGAAAGGCACCGGACCCCGTCCGACAGTTGAGCGCCAGGCCCGGGTTGCACGGACTCTTCCTACTGAAAGTAGGACGTGCTCTGGTAGCACCACTGACGCCTGACGAGGGATTCGTTTCCCTCGCGACAGGAAGAATATTAGCAGCTCAACACCCATGCGCCGAACCACGGACAATCCCCGGCAGCCGCCGACCAAGCGCCGACAACCGCCGACAACCGCCCCCGAAAACGCGAACGGGGCCCGGCGCCTGTGAAAGGCACCGGACCCCGTCCGACGGTAGAGCGCCAGGCCCGGATCGCACGGACTCTTCCTACTGAAAGTAGGACGTGCTCTGGTAGCACCGCTGACGCCTGGCGAGGAATCATCTCCCTCGCGACGAGAAGTACAGTACCAGTTCAGTGATCAGTCACCGAACCGGAGGCGAACCCCGCATGACGAGCACTCCATCCGAGGTCGTTCCGTACGCGGACGGGCGGCTTTTGGACGTCCACCGGCCGACCGCCGGTGCCACCGGGCCGACTCCCGTCGTCCTGCTCTGGCACGGCAGCGGGCCGAACGAGCGGGACGTCCTCCGGCCGCTGGCCCGGGAGGCCGCCGCGCTCGGACTGCTGGTGCTCGTCCCGGACTTCGACACCGAGCAGGCGGACGGCGGCGCCGCCGAGCTGCTCGCCTCCCTCGCCCAGGCCCGCCGCATCGCCACCGACTTCGGCGGGGACCCGACCCGCTTCGTGCTGGCCGGCTGGTCCCTGGGCGGCCGGGAGGCGATCGCCGTGGCCACCCACCCGGACACCCCCGCCGAGCTCCGGCCCACCGCCGCCGTCGGCATCGCCTCGCGCTACGCCGACCCGGCCGTCACCACCGGCGACGCCCCGCTCGACCAGCTGACCGCGAGCCCCTCCCCCGTCCCGCTCTGGCTGGTGCACGGCACGGCGGACGACATCGTGGACGTCGAGCACACCCGCAAGCTGAGCGCCGCCGTACCGACCGCCGCACTGCTCGAACTCCCCACCGACCACGCGGGCGTGGTGATGACCGCGTACAGCCCCGAGGCCCGGCGCTGCCTCCCCGCGACAGCCGCCGACACCGTGGAGGCCGGCCGCCGCACCGCCGCCGTCCTCGCCGACGCGGCCGGGCTGTCGTAGCGACGGGGCGGCGGCCGGTGCCCGGATCGCGGACTGTGAGCGAACGGTCAGTTCCGCGCGAGCGGCGCCCGCAGTCCGTGCCCGCGCTCCAGTGCCTCCAGGTCGCGCTGCAGCGGCGGGCGCGGGACCGTGAGCACCGGGCAGGTCGCGTGCCGGACGCAGTAGGCGGTGACGGACGGGTGCACCAGCCGGGCGAGCCGGCCGCGTTCGCGCCCTGCGCCGAGGACGAGCAGGTCACCGGGGCGGTCGGCGCACCGCACCGGGGTGTGGCCGGTGTCGCCGCGGACGGTCTGGCACTGCAGTCGGACGCCCACGAACCGGCCGGCGAAGGCCTCGTCGAGGGCCTGCCGCAGCCGGGCCACCGCGTCGTCGCGGCCCGCGGTGATCACCGGCGGGCAGGGGGAGCGGCGGTAGCCGAGTTCGTCGCCGGGCGGGGTCCAGCAGAGGACCGCGAGCACGTCGACGTCCGTCCGGCGGGCCTCGGCGACGGCATGGTGGAGGGCGGCGAGGCTGCCGAGCGAGCCGCTGACGCCGACCACGATCCGGCCCTCGTCCACCCCAGTGTCCGTGCCACTGTCCGCGCCGTCCGCCATGCCCCGCCCCTGCCCCTCCCGGCCCATCCGCCGTGCCACCGAACCGACGGACCGGCCGGACCCGGTGGGCCGCCGAACCGCGCTCCGTCGCATCCCAGCAAAGCGCTTCGCGACCGCGTGGCCGCCGCCCGTTGACGGAGCTCTGACGCGACGCCCGGCGTTCCGTACGCGTCCCTGATGCAGCCGGAGCCGTGCTCTCAGGCTTCCGGGGACTCCGCTTCCCAGAGGTCCGCGAACATCCGGTCCAGGTGTTCCTCGCCGATCGGCGGAACCGGCAGCGGGTGGGTGGCCCGGGCGCGGAAGCCGTCCAGGAGGAGGGCGAGGTAGCGGCGCCAGAGGTCGGGGCGCAGCTCGGTGGCGGCGGGCAGGGCGCGGCAGAGCGGGCCGAGCAGGAACAGCAGGTCCATGGTGACCACGTCGCGCCGCATGGCGCCCTGCTCCTGGGCGCGGGTGATGAGGGCGCCGACGGTGGCGGCGTGCTGCCGGCTGATCTCGATCATGCCGGGGATGGTCGGGATGGCCTGGGTGACCAGGTCGTTGATGCCCCGGTCGGCGGCGACGAGTTCGAAGATCCGCTCGAAGTACCGTTCGAGGCCGGTCCAGGCGTCCTCGGCGGCGAGTGCTTCCTCCCCGGCGGTGGCCAGGGCGGCGCCGGCGTCCGCGAACACCTCGCCGATCAGCGCCTCACGGGTCGGGAAGTGCCGGTAGAGGGTGGCGTTGCCGACGCCGGCCTCCTTGGCGATCTGGTCCAGCGGCACGTCCAGGCCCTGGCGGGAGAACAGGTCGCGGGCGGCGGCGAGCAGCAGGTCGCGGTTGCGCTGCGCGTCTCGCCGGAGCCGTCCCGGGGGGTTCGCGCTGCTCGGTGCCATGCGTCCGACCCTAGCAAGCGCGCGGGCGGGTGACGGCGTGCCACTCAACTGCCGTGCCGCACCAGCCCACCGTCCCGCGGCGCCCCCGACCGACCCTGCCGCCCAACCGGGCAACCGGGCAACCAGGCACGGGCAACCGGGCAACCGGGCAACCGGGCAACCGCTCCGGCGGTACGACGGTGGCCCCGGCGGGGACGTGCGCCGGGGCCGTCGTCGTGCCGGGAGGGTCAGCAGGTCTGGTCGACGAGGGAGAACGTGGCGTAGTGGTCGCCGGTGTAGTAGTCCTCCTGGTAGTCCTGGCCGGTCACGATCCGGCGGGCACCACGGGTCGGGGAGCCCGGGGTGACGACGGTGTACTCGTGGTAGTACCCGTAGGACTCGCTGGGCAGGACGCCCTCTCTGTTCTGGAAGACCACGCCGTCCTGGGAGTAGGGGAACGGCCCGTCGGAGGCGATCAGGTCGAGGGTGTCGGTGGCCTCCGGCGGGAGGGTGGAGAGGCACACCGAACCGCTCACGGCGGCGTGCGCCTCGGTGGCGACGGCGACCGGCGCGAGGGTCATCAGGGCAACGGCGGTGATGGCGGCAGCGCGGGACTTCCACGCGCGTAGAGTGCGAGTCATGCCCCCAGTGTGGCGAGACACCGTCAACTCCGGAACCCCTCCATCCAAGTATTAACCGGCGAGTAACTCTCCTTTACCTAAGGCGACTTGACCCGTACCCCGACGTCCGACGGCATCCCCCGGGCACCGTCCACGAACCGCCCGGACGACACAAGGGTCGACAGTCATCGAACTAGCGTCGAGGCCGCCCCGCCCCGCCCCGAGGGCTCTCGCCGCCCCCGGACCGCGCCGCATAGAGTGACGGATCACGGCGGACCGGAACGATCTCTGACGGGGTGGGGCCATGGCAGCGAACGAGGACAACGCGCGGACCACGCCTCCGGGGCTGACGAATACGCCGACACAGCAGACCGCACCGCCCCCGCTCACAGCGCTCACCGCACTCACCGCCCATCAGCTGATCGGCCTGCTGGTCGACCCCGGCAGCTTCCGCAGCTGGGACGAGCCGCCGCTCGGCCCGTCCGCCGACCCCGACTACCGCGCCTCGCTCGACCGGGCCCGCGAGCGCACCGGCCTGGACGAGGCCGTCCTCACCGGCCTCGGCCTGATCGACGGGCGGCCGGTCGCGCTGGTCGCCTCCGAGTTCGGCTTCCTCGGCGGCTCGATCGGCGTCGCGACCGCCGAACGGATCACCCGGGCCGTCGAGCGCGCCACCGCCGAGCGGCTGCCCCTGCTCGCCCTGCCGGTCTCCGGCGGCACCCGGATGCAGGAGGGCTCGGCGGCCTTCCTCTGCATGCTGCGGATCACCGCCGCCGTCCAGGCCCACCGCGCGGCCGGCCTCCCCTACCTCACCTACCTGCGCAACCCCACCATGGGCGGGGTCTTCGCCTCCTGGGGCACGCTCGGCCAGCTGGTGCTCGCCGAGCCAGGCGCCCGGCTCGGCTTCCTCGGCCCGCGCGTGTACGAGGAGCTGCGCGGCGTGGAGCTGCCGCCGGACGTCCAGCGGGCCGAGACACTGGCCGAACAGGGGCTGGTGGACGCCGTCGTTCCGCCGCAGGAGCTGCGCGAGCTGGTCCGCCGCACCCTCGCCGTCCTCGCCACCACGCCGCCGACCCTTCCCATGGACACCCCTCTTACCGGCAACGCGGGTGCCCTTCCGCTTACCGGGAACGCAGGCGACACCCCTCCTACCGGGAACGCGGGCGCCGCCGCGACCCCCGAGCGCCCCGACGCCTGGGACTCCGTCCGCCGCACCCGCCGCCCCGGCCGCCCGGGCACCCGCGAGCTGCTGCGGCACACCACCGAGGAGCTGGTACTGCTGGACGCCCCCGGAGGTCGCAGCGGTGCGCTGGTCCGCGCGCTCGCCGTCCTCGGCGGGCGGCCCGTCCTGGTGGTCGGCCAGCAGCGACAGACCCCGGAGCACGAGCGCCCCTTCACGGCTGCCGACCTGCGGTCCGTCCGTCGCACCGCGCGCCTGGCCGAGCAGCTCGGGCTGCCGCTGGTCACCGTGGTGGACACGGCGGGCGCCGAGCTGTCGGCCGAGGCCGAGCGGGACGGCATCGCCGTGGAGATCGCGCACTGCCTGACCACGCTGCTCGCGCTGCGCACCCCCGTCCTCGCGGTGCTGCTCGGCCAGGGCTCGGGCGGCGGCGCGCTCGCGCTGCTCCCGGCCGACCGGGTGCTCGCCGCGAGCCACGCCTGGCTGGCGCCGCTGCCGCCGGAGGGCGCTTCGGCGATCGTCCACCGCGACGGCGGGCACGCCGCCGAGCTGGCCCGGGCGCAGGGCATCGGGGCGCAGCACCTGGCGGAGGTCGGGCTGGTGGACCAGGTGGTCCCGGAGCTGCCGGACGCCGCCGACGAACCGGAGGCCTTCTGCATCCGGCTCGGCCGGGCGGTCGGCGCGGCGCTCGGCGCCCTCGCGGCGACCCCCGAGGCGGACCGGCTCGCGGCCCGGGCGGTACGGCACCGGCGGCTGGGCGACCTGCGCGGTCAGTAACCGTCGGCCGTCAGCCAGCCGTGCGTTTCAGGGTGTGGCGCCGGTCTCAGCAGCCGATTGATCGTCTGTACCCAAAGTGCTTCCCCCGAACCGGCGGGTGACGGCGGCGCAGGCCCGAACGGTGAGTGCGCTCACACGGAATCGATGGCCACGACGGACCGTAGTAGACACTGCCGGACCATCCGCCCCCGCCCTATGTCCCCCACGTTCACGCACGTCAGAGCCGGTCCGCGCACCCGGCGCGACCGGCCCTTCGAATCCACGGCCGCCGCTTCCGTACGACCGTCGGTCGTAATGAGGGGGTCTTGGCGGCGGCCGATCCGGTCTGGCAACAATGGCTCTCGTCGCCAGCCACACCGGCTCCTGTCCCGCCGGTGAACGGCTTACTGCCGAGTCACGCCCCGCGACTACATCGGCCCCTGTCCGGCCTGTGGTCCTGGACGGGGTGTGACCCGGCCCAACCTGATTGAGGTTTTGTTCTTCATGCCCGCTTTCAAGCTCCGTATGCGTACTTCGGCCGCGATTCTTGCCGGCGCCGCTGGTCTGACCGCCCTGGGTGCCGGTGTCCTGCCCGCCACCGCTAACGCCGCCACCGCCTCCCCGCAGGCGATCGCCGCCCAGATCGTCCCGGCGAACCAGCTGGCCTCGTTCAGCCAGATCATCTCCCACGAGTCCAGCTGGAACGTGACCGCGACCAACGCGAGCTCGGGTGCGTACGGTCTGGCCCAGGCGCTGCCGGGCTCCAAGATGGCCTCGGCCGGTGCGGACTGGAAGACCAACCCGAGGACCCAGATCAAGTGGGCGCTGGACTACATGAACTCCCGCTACGGCAGCCCGAACGCCGCCTGGGCCTTCTGGCAGAACCACCACTGGTACTAAGCCGGCCCCGTCGGCCCACCGATTCCCTCCCGTCCCCTGACCACTCCCCTCACCCCGGGGGTCGGACAGGGACCACCGGGGTGCCCGAGAGGGCCCGGACCCGCGCGATCCGCGTGGCCCGGGCCCTCTCGTGGTTTTTCCGCTTTCCCGACCTGCTCGGGATCCCTCCGGCGTGCCCTACAGCACGCCCGGCAGCCCGCCGTACAGCACGCCCGGCAGCCCGCCCTACAGCTCGCCGGTCAGCCCCAGCAGCTCGCGCATCCGCGCGTACTTGGCGGCCAGCCGCTCGGCGGTCGCCCGGTCCAGCGCGGCCAGCCGGGCCGGGTCGGAGTTGTGGGCCAGGTCGGCGCGCTTGACCAGCAGCGCACCGGGCGTGGCCAGGATGCGCGCGGTGTAGTCCTCCAGCGGCTCCTCCGGGCGCTTGGTGAGCGCGTCCACGATCGCCTTGGTCTCCTCGGGCAGCGCGGCCGCCGCCAGCCACTCCCAGCTCAACCGGTCGTCCTCGACGGTGTCGTGCAGCCAGCCCGCCGCGATCTGCGCCTCGCTGCCGCCGCGTGCGGCCGTCCCGCGCGCGACCGCCGCGATGTGCTCGCCGTACGGGTGCCCGTTCTTGTCCACCTGCCCCTGGTGGGCACCGCGCGCGATCGTCTCCACCTCGGACAGGCTCAGGTATTCGTCGTCCATCGGCTCCTCCATCGGCTCATCGTAGGCCCGTGATCGACGTGGCGCGGGTCACTGGTTTACTGCCGCGGGGGGTTCACGGCTTCGAGGGTCCACCGGCCCGGTGTTGACGCCCCCCGGCGGGCGATCCCCGCCGCACCCGGCAGACACGTCCGAGCGATCCGAGGAACCCATGCCATCCCTGCATCCGCTGCTCTCCGGCTTCGCCCCGATCTGGGCGCTCACCGGAGTCGGTTACGTCGTCGGCCGCACCAAGCTGCTCGGGCCGCACGCCGAGGCGGTGCTCAACCGGTTCGTCTTCCACGTGGCGATGCCGGCCGCGCTCTTCCTGATGATCGCCCGCACCCCGCTGGGGCGCTTCGCCAACCCGTCGATGCTCGCCTTCGCCGCCGGCACCGCCGTCGCGACCGGCCTCGGGCTGCTCGCCGGGCGCCTGCTGTTCCGCCGCAAGTCCGGCGAACTGGCCATCGGCGCGATGGCCTCGGGGTACGTCAACTCCGCCAACCTGGGCATCCCGGTGACCATGCAGGTCCTCGGCGACGCCTCCTTCGTGGCCCCCGTGGTGCTGTTCCAGATCCTGCTGGTCACTCCGGCCGTCCTCGCCGTGCTCGACGGCGGCGCGGCCGGCCGCCGGGCCCTGCGCACCCTGCCGGTGCGCAACCCGATCCTGCTCGCCACCGCACTCGGCGCCGTCGCCTCGGCGACCGGAGTGCACCTGCCCGCCGAGCTGAATCGTTCCTGCGAACTGCTCGGCGGCGCCGGCGTGCCGACCGCCCTGATCGCCCTTGGCATATCGCTGCACAACCGCCCCCCGGCGGACGGCCGTTCGCGCCGCACCGAGGTCGGGCTGACGGTCGCCGTCAAGACCCTGGTCCAGCCGCTCGTCGCGCTCGCCGTGGCCGGTCCGCTCCTCCACCTGCCCGCCCACCAACTCCTCACCGTCGTCCTGTTCTCCGCGCTGCCGACCGCACAGAACGTGTACACCTACGCCCGCGAGTACGGGCAGAACACAGAGCTCGCCCGGAACGTGGTGCTCGGGTCGACGCTGGCGTCGATGGCGACGCTGTCGGTGATCAGCTGGACCCTCGGACCGGCGTAGCCCCTCGTCTACCTACCCCGGCGCGCCCTGCCCGGCCGTCATTCCGACGCGCCCTGCCTGGCCGTGGCCACCACCTCGGTCATGGCCTCCAGGAAGCGCCGGGCCGTGGCCAGCTCCCCCGGGTCGAACCGCCCCATCGCCGCGAGCAGATCGCCGATCAACCCGCCGAAGAAACCCTGACCCAGCTCCATCGCCCGCTCCTCCACCAGCAGCCGCACCCTGCGCCGGTCCTGCGGGTCACGCTCGCGGCGGATCAGCCCGAGCCGCTCCAGCCGGTCCACCAGGCCGGTCGTGCCGGCCGAGTTCAGCTGCAGCGCCGCACCGAGCCGGCCCGGGGTGACCACCTCCCCGGCCCGGGCGGCGTCCAGCAGATGGATCAGCGCCCGCAGATCGGTCGGATGCAGGCCGTTGCGGGACGCGAACTCGGCCCCGAACAGATCGAGTTCGACCGTCAGACCGCGCAGCAGGTGAACCAGCCGCATCGGCTCCTCAACCTCGGGCACCCTGCCGTCCTTCCCTGGGCACACCTGTGCCATTATTCTCTCGTCCAGCGAGATAGTTGTTGAGCAAGTTACTTGCCGAGCGATTTGCTTGGCGAGCGACTTGCTTGGCGAACAAAGTACCAGCCAGGCAAGATACTCGCTGGGCGAGTGGTTCGCACGCCATCCCACCACACCCGCGGAGGCCCGCCATGTCCGCCCGCACCGCCCCCTTCCTCGCTGCCTACGACGCCCTGCTCGCCCGCTGGCCCGTTCCGGTCGAGGCCCTCACCGTCCGCACCGCCCACGGCGCCACCCGGATCAACGCCTGCGGCCCCCGCGACGGACGCCCCCTCGTCCTCCTCCACGGCGGCGGCGCCACCTCCACCATGTGGTTCGCCAACGCCGCCGCCTGGGCCGAAGCCGGACACCGCGTCCTCGCCGTCGACCTCATCGGCGACCCCGGGCGCAGCGTCCACGACGGCGCCGCACTCGACGGCATCCCCGGACTGCTCGGCTGGCTGGACGCCGTCCTCGACGAACTGGGAGTCCCCGAGGCCGACTTCTGCGGCCACTCGTACGGCGGCTGGATCGCCCTCGAGTACGCCCTGCACGCCCCCGCCCGGGTCGGCCGGCTCGCCCTGCTCGACCCCACCCAGTGCTTCGCCGGCTACCGCCCCCGCTACCTGCTGCGCGTGGTGCCCCTCTTCCTCCCCGGCCGCACCCCCGCTCGCGCCCACGCCTACCTCGACTGGGAAACCGGCGGCGGCCCCCACCTCGACCCAGCCTGGCGCGACCTCTACGCCCTCGGCTACGCCGACTTCCCCGCCTCCCGGGTCGTCACCGGCCCCCGGCCCACCCCCGCCCGCCTCCGCACCCTCAGCCCGCCCGTCCTCACCCTCTTCGCCGCCCGGAGCCGCACCCACAACCCCACCCAGGTCGCCGAGACCGCCCGCCGCACCCTCCCGACCGCAGAGGTCGCCGTCCTCCCGGACGCCACCCACCACAACCTCCCGATGGCGGCCGCCCCCGAGGTCAACCGGCGCCTCATCGACTTCCTGTCCGCCGCCCGGACCTGAGCGTCAGCGCCCGCAGGGATCTCGAGGGAAGTTCGGGGGCGCCGAAGGACTGGCGCGAGGGTGCCGTCGGTCGCAAGGGTGCCGTCGGGCGCAAGGATGCCGTCAGCGCCTACAGCAGCAGCGAGTTGAACGACGTGCCCGGCCGATCCAACCGGTGCCCCTGGTGTCGACCGGCGGCATCGAGGGTCCTGAGGAACGTCTCGCGGTCCTCGGGGCACTCCTGCAGCATGAGCGCCGACCGCTCGATGACCAGCAGGTAGTGGTCGGCGGGCACCCATGTCATGTCGCGCAGGCAGTCGGCGAGCGCGTTCCGGTTCCATTCGAAGTAGACCGGGAGCCGAAGGCGGGCACTCAGCTGTTCGAAGAGCCTTTGCTCGTCGCTCATCCCGGCGCCGTCCAGCCGGGCCACAAAGCTGGTGCCCGACGGCGGCAGGAGGAACGCGGCCCCCTGCGCGTCCTGCGTCAGGTGGTGGACCCAGGGGCCTCGCCGGTCCAGTAATGGCGCATGTCCGTCCGATGCCGGGTGTCGAGTTGGGCCACGAGGTGCACGGGCCGCCGCCGGTCCGGTGTCTCGCGGGTGGGGGTGGGGGTGGGGGTGGGGGTGGGGGTGCGGGTGCGGGTGCGGGTGCGGGTGGTGATCGTAGCGCTGCCGGATCACCGAGAGGACGCGGGCGGGCGGATCGCAGGTGAGTGCGGCTCATGTGATGGCGTCGGCGATGGTGTTCGCGATCCCGGTGCTCACGTTGGCGGGGACGCTCGGGATGGGGACGCCGCGCGGGACGCGCCTGTCGGCCTTGCGCAGGTGCCGCGTAGGGCCGGTGCCGGCCAGCCGCCGATGTCGGCCAAGGGCCGGTGTCAGCGCCAGGCGTGCCGGATCCGTCCGCCGACGGCGGCGATCACGGACGTCGGGCCCGGGTCCTCCTGCGGGAGCGCGGCCAGGAGCTGCGCCGGCTCGCCGCGCGTGCCGGCGGTGAGCACCCGGTGGAGTTGCTCGTCCATCTCCTCGTGCGTGATGTGCCCCTCGGCGTAAGCCTGCTGGAGACGCGTCACGGCCGACTCGCGTTCGTCCTCGGCGATCGGGCGCGGTGCCCGGGACGGGTGCTTCGACGGAGGATTCACCGCCCCACTCCTCGGCCGCGTCCGGTGCCACAGAATTGCCTGCATGGAACAACTACTCACCCTTGCCTGGCAGTACCGTGCCGGGCTGGTCCCCAACGAGGAGCTGCCGATGGCGGCGGCGCACCTGCTCGTCGCCGGCCTGGACTCCCCGGCCCTGCGCGAACTCGCGGGGCTTTCGCGGAGTGACAGCAATGCCGAGCTGTTCCCGGTGGTGCTGGGCGAGTTCGGCACCGCTCTCCCTGACCAGGACATCACCGAGTGCTGTGTGCTGCACCATGTGGCGGACCGGCTGGTGGCCGGTGCGATGACGCCGTCGCAGGTGGCGGCCGAGGTCTGGCGGCGCCTCTTCGCGGGCTGGACCGAAGCCGAGCGCGACTTCGTGGACGCCGTCGGCTACGAGTACCACGTCGACCTCATCGCGGCCGAGCGGCCCGAGGCCTTCCGAGCCTGGGAAAAGGCGCTCCGCTCGGCAGCGGAACGGCTCTGCCGCACCCCGTTCCCGACCTGGTAGGCAGACCCGGGACGCTGGCCCGGGCGGGGCAGACCCGGGCGGCAGCGAACGGGCCCGAGCGGGGTTGCCGTGGCCGTCGCCTTGGCCGTACGACCGTGCCGCCCGGGACCGTGACGGGCCGCCGTCAGTAGATCAGGTACCCCGGGCGGTGCCCTTCGTCGTCGATCTCCCCGGTGGCCTGGGCCCGCAGCTTGCGGGACAGTTCCTCCAGGGCGCGGGAGGCCGCGACCTCCTCGCCGATCCTGGCGAGCGGACGGTCGTCGGCGCTCTTCACGGCCTCGCCGTGCGCGCTCAGGCCCGGCGCCCTCGCGCCCGTCAACCTGGCGTCGCACGCCGTGTGCACGCCGTCCTCGTCGAATGTCAGCTCCACGTCCCACTGGTTGTGCATGCCACACCTCCTGGTGCAGGCCCCCGTCGCGCCTGTCCTGACCGGCACGGACGGTGACCCGTGGCGGCCGCTCACACCAGCGTGCGCCTGCCCCGCCCGAGGCGGCAAGCGCGGACGACGGCACCGGGCGCGGCAGCCCGGCACGCCCCGTCGCGCCGCCTCCCGCAGGCGGGTGCCCGGCCCAGCGCCCGGCGCCCGCTCGGTGCAGTGCCCGGCGCAACGCCCGGCGCAACGCTCGGCCCCGCGCCCCGCCGGTCGCGTCCGATCGGCCCGGCCGCCGCCCCGGCGGTACGCTGACGGAAGCGGGCCGCGACCGCCGACCCACCCCGGGCCCTTCGGCGCGGCGCGGGCAGCGACAACCTGGTGGTCCCTCCGTGGCGGTCTTCCTCCTCGCCCTCAGTGCGGCCTGCTGTCTGGGTCTGGGCTTCGTCCTCCAGCAGCACGCGGCGCAGCGGGCCCCCCGTGCCGATCTCCTGCACTGGCGGCTGCTGCTGGACCTGATGCGGATGCCCGAGTGGCTGCTCGGCACCGGCTTCATGGTCAGCGGGCTGATCCTCTCGGCGCTCGCGCTCAACCAGGGCGAGGTGTCCCTGGTCGAACCGCTGCTGGCCACCAACCTGCTGTTCGCCATGGCACTCGCCCGGGTGCTGACCCGTCAGACCCTGGGCCGCTCAGGCTGGGCGGGGGTGCTGCTGCTCGGTCTCGGAGTGACGGCCTTCATCGTGGCCGGGAAGCCGACCGGCGGTGGGGCGCCCGCCGGGGAGCTGCGGCACTGGCTGGTGGTCGGCACGGTGGTGGGGCTGGTCGTGCTACTGGTCTCGATGGCTCGGCGGATGCCGCTGTTCGAGGAGGCGACCCTGCTGGCGCTCGCCGCCGGTCTGCTCTACGGCCTCCAGGACGCACTCACCCGAACCACCACCCTGCGCCTCGACCACCAGGGACTGTCGGCCGTGCTGCGCAGCTGGCAGCCGTACGCGGTGGTGGTGGCGGGCGTGGTCGGACTGCTGCTGGTGCAGAGCGCCTTCGAGGCCGCGCCACTGCGGATGTCGCTGCCGGCGTTGACCGCCGCCCAGCCGCTGGCCGGGATCGCCTGCGCGGTCGGCTTCCTCGGCGACCGACTGCGGGTTACCCCGGCCGCGCTGGCCTGGCAATCGGCCGGGATGCTGGCCATCGTGATCGGGGTGATCGTGATCGGCCGCCACCCGGCGATGCCCGGCACCGCCCGGGACAACCTGGAGAGCATCGGGGCGGCGCCGGAGGACGAGTCCGTGGACGACACCGGGGACCGGCCCGAGGGCGGAACCGGGAACGGCACCGGCACCGGCAGCAGGCCCGAGGACGGACCCGACGGCGGCCCCGGGAAGTCCGGCTAGAGGCCCCGATGTGCTGGAGCGCGGAGGCGGACGCCGTGGCCGGTGGGGTGGTCGCGGCCGCCGGGGTGGCGTGTCTGGTCCGCGCGCACCGGGCCGGCCGGCCGCAGCGGTTACCGCTCGCCGCGCTCCCGCTGGTGCTGGGTCTGCACCAGCTGATCGAGGCCTTGGTCTGGCGCGGTACGGACGGTGAACTGCCCGTCGCCGTCGCCGGAGCGGCCCGCACCGCCTGGGCGGTGATCGCCCTGCCGCTGCTGCCCGTGCTGGTCCCGGCGGCCGTGTGGTGCGCGACCACCGGACCGCGCCGGCGCGTGCTCGCCGGGCTCACCCTGCTCGGCGTTGCCGTCGCCGTCCCGCTTGCCGCAGCTGTCGGCTCCCACCCGGTGACGGCCACCGCACACGGCCACACGCTCGGCTACGCCATCGGCATCCCGCACCCGGCCCTCCTCCTGACCGGATACCTCCTGGCCACGGTCGGTTCCTTCCTCGCGAGCGGCGACCACCTGCTCCGCCGCCTCGGCCTGGTCACCGGCGCGGGCGCCCTCGTCTGTGCTCTGCTCTGGCGCCTCGCCTTCATCTCCACCTGGTGTGCCCTCGCGGCTCTGGCCGCGCTCCTGCTGCTCCACTGGGCGGGCCACCCACCTGTCGCCGAGGCCCCCGAACCCATCCGCTGAGCGGTTCCGACGGGTGGACAGCTCCTACGAGTGCGCCGGAGCCGGCTGGCTCGTCGTGTCCGCCGCCGACTGCCCGTCGACGGCCTCGCTGCCCGAGCTGCCAAGGCTCTCGGAGCCGCCCGAGCTGCCGGAACTGCCCGAGCTCCCGGAGCCGCCCACGTGCCCCCGGAGGCGGTCCATCTCGCGCCACTCGGGCCGGAGGCCGGCCAGCGTCGTGGTGGCGAAGTAGAGGGCGCCGGCCGCGAGCAGGCTGGGTATCAGCCCGACGAGGGCGACCGACGCGCCCGCGACGAGGCCGCCGAGGGGAATGCCCGCCCAGGCGAGGGAGTCGCCGAGGGCGTGGACGCGGCCGAGGAGGTGGCGGGGCACCCGCTCGAAGAGCATTGCGCCGAGGATCGGGTTGAGGAAGCCGGAGCCGAAGCCGCCGATCGCGAAGACCGTGAGCACCACCCACATCGGCGCGCCGAGGGCGAGCACCACGAACCGGGGCGCACCGCACAGCAGGAAGCCGACGAAGAAGACCGTCCGGCGGGGCAGGCGCGAGGCGACGGCTGCCGCGATCAGGCTGCCGACGACCGCCGTGGCACCCATGACACCGGCGGTCAGCCCGATGGCGGCCGGGCCGTTGCCGGATTCCCGCGCCCAGACCGGGACGAGGACGGTCACGAAGCCGGCGTCGAGCAGATTGGTGATGCCGACCATCACGATCACGGCGAGCAGCAGCGGCTCGGACCGCAGGAAGGCGAATCCCTCGCGGAACATCCGCCAGTAGCCGCCGCCTTGCTCCCGCTCCTCCACCGACGCGGCGGCCGCGCCGGCCACCGCCGGAGCAACCGAAGCCGCCGGAGCGACCTGCGCCGCCGGGCGCCCCATGCCGCGCGGCAGCGCGAGGGCGATGACCAGCGACCCGAGCGCGAAGGTGGCCGCGTTGACCGCCAGCCCGGCCAGCGGGCCCATCAGTGCGACCAGCCCGCCGCCGACCGCCGGACCGATCGTGGAGGCCAGCCGCTCGGTGACGCCCGACAGCCCGGTGGCGCGTTCCATCGGCACCCGGGCGCGGTCGGCCGCCTCCGGGACCATGACCGACTTGGCCAGGTCCCCCGGGCCGCGCATTCCGCCGATCACCGCGACCATCACCAGCAGCACCCAGAACGGGAGCAGCCCCTGCGCGTGCAGCAGCGGCACCAGCCCGGCCGCGACGGCGCTCACCGCGTCCGTCGTCCAGGACACCACGCGCGGCCCGAGCCGGTCGACCACCGGCCCGGTCAGCGCCTTGACCAGCACATACGGCGCCATCTCGGCGAAGGCGACCAGGCCCGTCATGGTGGCGCTGCCGGTGGTGGCCAGGACGAACCAGGGCAGGGCGATGGCCGAGACGCGCGTGCCGGTCACGGAGACGACCGTGGCGGTCAGCACCCCGGCCAGCGGCCGGAAGCTGCGCACGGGCGGGTCGACGGCGGTGGTGGTCATGCGCTTCCCCCCTCGGTGGTGGTGCTCGGATCCGGCAGGACGTGGACGATCACGGAGACCTGCTCGGCGCCCTCCGGGGCCGGTCCGTCGGCGTCGATCGGGCGGTACCGCCCGATCACCTCGGACAGCTCGCCGGTCAGCTGCTCGGCCTCGGCGGGCGTGAGCCGCAGGATCAGGTCGCTGAGGTCCGTCACCCGGCGCCACTCGCGCGGCATGGTCTCGAAGGCGTCCAGCGTGCGCTGGCCGGTCAGGGTGTGTGCGGCCAGGACGGACCGCAGGAAGCCGACGGCCGTGTCGGGCTCCTCGTCCGCCATGTCGTCGCCCGTCCAGACGGTGAGCCGGTGGGCCGAACGCCACCAGCGCTCACGGGCGTTGCCGCGCTCCTGGTCCTCCTCGACGAAGCCCGCGGCGGCGAGCTGGCGCAGGTGGTAGCTGGTGGCCCCGGAGTTGAGCCCCAGCTGCGCGGCGAGCCTCGTCGCCGTGGACGGGCCGTGCTTGCGCAGCAGCCCGACCAGTTGCATGCGCACCGGGTGCGCCATCGCCCGCATGCCCTTGGCGGTGATGGCGATGTGCGGGTCGTCGCTGTGCTTCCAGCCGCGGTCTTCGCTCATGGCAGGAGCGTAGGACCGCAAAGAATGCTTTGCAAAGGGTTTTCTGCGAAGAGTTCTTTGCGGTTCCCGGCAGGCCTGGTCACCGGGCCGCGCCGGGCTGCCTCACCGGGGCCTCGCCGGGCTGCCCCAGCGGGCTGCCCCAGCGGGCTGCCCCACCCGAGCCCCGCCAGTCGGCGGGTGCACGACCGGCCGCTCGGCGGGGGCGCGGGCCGGGTTCGCGTCCCGGGGCGGGATTGTCACCCGGGCGGGTGAGGCGCAGGCTGGCAGGAGGGCCCGGAAAGCGGCCCGTCCCGGTCGGCCGCGGAACCGATGACGGCCGCCGGTGAGGCACGAGGGGCAGGACGATGACACGCGGGAGGCTCTGGGGCTACGTCGCGTCGGGGGCCCGGGCGCTCGCGGCGTTCGGCGGCACGGGCGGCACCGGACGCAGGAGCGACACCGGACGCGCGGGCGGCGGCACGGTCGCCGTCAAGGCCGAGGAGGGCCTCGGGCCGTTCCAGTCCGACACCATGGCCGCGCCCCGGGCGCTCACCCACGCGGAGCTGGAGCGGCTGCGGTGGACCGGCCGCCAGGCCGGCTGCGAACCGATGGCCCGGCACGTCCAGGTGGCCGATGTGCTCCGCCGGGTGATGCGCGGCGGCGGCCGCTCGGCGGCCGTCACGGTCCGGGTGGCGCCCGGGCTGCCGGTGGTGGCCGGGGACGCCCGGCGGCTGGAGGCTGCCCTCGCCGGGCTGGTCGACCACGCGATCCGGCGCAGCCCGCTGGGCGGCCGGGTGCTCGTCCGCGCCGAGGTGTCGGGCGGCGGCCGCCGGGGCGACGCATGCGACGTACGGGACGTACGCGATGCACTCGACGTGCGCGGCATACGAAACGACCTGAGGAACGGCGCGCGGGGACGCGACCGGGTGGAGATCCGGATCTCGGACCGGGGCGCCTACGAGCTGCCCGAGGCACGCGAGTGGCTGCTCGCGGGCGTACGGCCCGCCGGCCCGGTGGGGCCCGCCCTGCACAGTCTGGTGCTCGCGGCGGGCGGCCGGCTCGCGGTCGAGTCCACCCCCGGCGGCGGACTGACCGTGGTCCTGCTGATGACCGTCGCGTACGACTGACGCGCACCCGGACGAACCCCGAACGGACCCGGAACGCACCCCGGACGCGCCCCGGACGCACCCCGGACGCACCCCGGACGCACCCTCCCCACGCCGATCCGGCGAACCCGCCCCGCCGAACCTAGACTTGCCCCATGCCCCGGCTCAACGACCAGGTCAGGGAGCTGCTCCAGGAGTACGCCGACCTGATCAACATCACCGGCGGGGACGCCTTCCGGGCCCGCGCCTACGAGAAGGCCGCCCGCGCGGTCGGCGGCCACCCCGAGGACCTCGCGGGCCTGGACGTCAAGGGTCTGCAGCAGATCCCCGGCGTCGGCAAGTCCACCGCCGAGAAGATCGCCGAGTACCTCGCCTCCGGCAGGATCCCCGCCCTGGAGACGCTGCGCGCCAAGATCCCGGCCGGCGTGCGGGAGATGATGGCCGTCCCCAGCGTCGGCCCGAAGCGCGCCCTGGCCCTGTTCCGCGACCTCGGCATCGCCTCGGTGGACGAACTCGCCGAGGCGGTCCGCGCCGACAAGCTGTCCGACCTGGCCGGCTTCGGCGAGCGCAGCGGCGAGAAGATCCTGCACGGCATCGAGCTGATGCGGCAGTCCGGCGGCCGCTCCCTGCTGGACAACGCCACCGAGCTGGCCGAGCAGTTGGTCGCCGCGCTCTCCGCCGTCCCCGGCTGCACGCGCTGCGCGTACGCGGGCTCGCTGCGCCGGATGCGCGAGACGGTGGGCGACATCGACGTGCTGGCGACCGCCGAGGACTCCGCCCCGCTGATGGCCGCGCTCACCGAACTCCCGTACGTGGCCGAGGTGATCGGGAGCGGGACGACCAAGACCTCGGTGCGCACCACCCAGGGCGTCCAGGTGGACCTGCGGGTCGTCCCGGAGGAGGACTGGGGCGCGGCGCTGGTCTACTTCACCGGCTCGAAGGCGCACAACATCAAGCTGCGCACGATGGCCGTGCGGGCCGGGCTGAAGCTCTCCGAGTACGGGCTGTTCGAGGTGGACGGCGGCGCCAAGGTGGTCTCGGAGACCGAGGAGGAGGTGTACGCCGCGCTCGGCCTGCCGTGGATCGCGCCCCAGCTGCGCGAGGACCGGGGCGAGATCGAGGCCGCCCTGAACGGTGAACTCCCGGACCTGGTCCAGGAGTCCGACCTGCGTGGCGACCTGCACACGCACACCGACCTGACCGACGGGCTGGCCACCCTGGAGGAGATGGTCGACACCGCCGCCGCGCGCGGCTACTCCTACTTCGCCGTCACCGACCACGCGCCGAACCTGGTCATGCAGCGGATGACCGACGAGAAGATCCTCGCCCAGCGCGAGCAGTTGCGCCGACTCGCCGACCGGCACAAGAAGATGCGGCTGCTCCACGGCACCGAACTGAACATCGACCCGGACGGCGGCGTGGACTGGCCACCCGAGTTCCTGGCCGGCTTCGACGTCTGCGTGGCCTCCGTGCACTCGCACTTCGCCCTCGACCGCGCCGCCCAGACCCGCCGCCTGGTCCGCGCCTGCGAGAACCCGTACGTGCACGTCATCGGCCACCTCAGCACCCGGCGGATCGGCAGTCGCGGCCCGATCGACGTCGACCTGGACGCCGTGTTCGAGGCCGCCGCTCGCACCGGCACCGCGATCGAGATCAACAGTTCCCCGCAGCGGCTCGACCTGCGCGACGAGGACATCCTGCGGGCCAGGCGGCACGGCGTCCGGTTCAGCATCGACAGCGACGCCCACGCCACCCCGCACCTCGCCTACCCGCGTTACGGCGTCGGCACGGCGCAGCGCGGCTGGCTCACCGCCGAGGACGTCGTCAACACCTGGACGTGGCAACGGCTGAAGCGCTTCCTCCACAAGGACGCCCTGCGCTGACCCCGCCGTCACCCGACCGGGCGGCCTCGGCGCGCCGAGGCCGGGGCCGCCGGTCAGCACGGCAGGGCGTCAGCAACATCAGGGCGTCATTGACATCAGGGCGTCAGCAACGTCAGAACGTCAGCACGTCCCCGCCAGGTCACCCCTCGCCGCAGGAGGCCCCCGGCGAGGCCAGCACCCGGGCAGCGCTGCGGTGCCCGAGCCCGGCCGCCAGCCGCAGGTCCCCGGTGTCCAGGAATCCGGCCAGGAACCCCGCCGCGAAGGCGTCCCCGGCCCCGGTGAGGTCGCGCACCTCCGCCACCGGGGGTACCGGCACCGTGAACAGTCCCTCGCCGGGCACGTCGACGGTGGTGGCCTCGGCGCCCGACTTGGTGACCACCGTGGTGGCCGCCAGTCGGGCGCGCTCCGGCCCGGGCAGGCCGTCGACCAGCAGGCCGAGGAAGGCGGACTCGGAGCGGTTGGCGAACACGAAGGTGGGTGCCAACTCCGCTAGCAGGTCGAGGAATCGCTCCCGCCCGAACTGCTCCAGCATGCCGGTCGAGGAGGCGTCGACCGAGGTGGTGCCGCCCGCCTGCCGGACCCGGGCGAGGGCGTCCACCGCGGTGCTGCCGACCGGCTCGCCGTCGAAGGAGTAGGCCGGCACGTGCAGGTGGGTCAGGCCCGCCAGCCAGTCGTCCGGGACGCGCTCCAGCAGCGTGGCGGCGCCCCGGTCGGGCAGCATGGTCCGCTCGCCGTCCGGGTCGATCAGCACCACGATGCTCCCGGTCCGGCCCTGCCGGGAGACCCGGACGTCGACGCCGTGGCCGTTCAGTTCGGCGACCACGCCGTCCCCGACCGGGTCCGCACCGACGCAGCCGAGGAAGCGGGCCGGGTACTGCCCGGCGGCGAAGCGGGCGACGTTGGCCGCGCTGCCGCCGCGCCGCCGGAAGACCCGGGCCCCGGAGTCGGTGCCGTGCCGCAGCGGGCCGTCGACCCAGACCACGATGTCCTCGACGAGGTCGCCGAGCACCCCCAGCACGGCTCAGGCCCCGGTCTCGGCGGCCGAAGCGGCCGACCCGCCCGACGCAGCCGAGGCGTCTGACGCAGCCAGGGCAGTGGCGATCTCGCCGCCGAGCCGGACGTTGCCCCGGTAGACCTCGACGTTGACCTCCAGGCTGCGGCCGTCGGTGTCGCGCTGGATGTGGTCGAGCAGGAAGGGGGTGGAGGCGTTGCCGGTGATGCCCTGGCGCTCCGCCTCGGCCCAGGCGCGGGCCAGGATGCCGTCCAGTTCCTCCGGCGGCAGTTGCTTGGCCGGGTCGACCGGGTTGGCGATCAGGACGGCCTGCGGCAGGGCGAGCCGGTCGCGGGCGTCGATGACCTTCGCGGCCTCCTCGGGCGATTCGACGCTGAAGTTGATCTCGTGGCCGGAGTCGGTGATGTAGAAGCCGGGGTACTTGCGGGTGCGGTAGCCGATGACCGGGATGTTGAAGGTCTCGAAGCGCTCCAGGGTGGCCCGGATGTCGAGGATGGACTTCACCCCGGCGCTGATCACGGTGACCGGGGTGGCGGCCAGGGTGGTCATGTCGGCCGACTCGTCGAAGCTCTCGGAGGCACCGAAGTGGACGCCGCCGAGGCCGCCGGTGGAGAAGACCCGGATGCCCGCGCGGTGGGCCAGGAAGGCGGTGGCGGCGACGGTGGTGCCGCCGTGCCGGCCGAGCGCGGCAACCACCGGGAGGTCGCGCAGGCTGACCTTGTCGAGCCCGTCGGTGGCGGAGAGCTCGGTGATCTGTTCGGTGCTCAGGCCGACCGTCGGTACCCCGGCGTGCACGCCGATGGTGGCCGGGACGACGCCCGCCTCCCGCAGCTGCTTCTCCGCCTCCAGCGCGACGGCCAGGTTGCGGGGGCGCGGCAGGCCGTGGGTGAAGATGGTCGATTCCAGGGCGACCACGGGCCGGCCGTCGGCGAGGGCCCGCGCGACCTCCTCGGCGACGCGGATGGCGGGGGTAGCGGGGGTGCTGGGGGTGCTGGGCGGAAGTCCGGTCATGATGCGAACTCTCTGTTGAGATGCCACTGCGGTGGGGCAACGTGATGGCCAGCGTATGGACGGCTCGCATCGGAATCCAGAATGAGTCCTGGGGCTTCCGATAGGCCGTCAGCTATTGGTTCGTCCACCCCTTCGCCTACCCTGACGACCATGGGTTTCACCTTGCGTCAGCTGGAGGTCTTCCTGACCGTCGCCGAGACGCTGCACTTCGGAAGGGCCGCCGAACGGCTGCACATCTCGCAGCCGACGGTCAGCCAGGAGGTCGCCCGGCTGGAGCGGACGGTCGGCGTCGAGCTGTTCGACCGCAGCCGCCGCTCCGTCGCGCTCACCGAGGCCGGCGCGGTGATGGCCACCGAGAGCGCGCGGCTGCTCGGCCAGGCCGAGGCGATGCTGACCCGGGTCCGGCTGCACGAGGAGTCCCGGGTGGGCACCGCCCGGATCGTCGCCTCGCCGAGCGTGGTGAACCGGCTGCTGCCCGCCGTGGTCAGCCGGGCCGAGCAGGAACTGCCCGCGCTCGACACCGCCGAACTCGCCGTGGACACCGGCCAGGTTTCCGCCACCCTGGCCGCCGAACTCGCCGACATCGGGCTCGGCCGCTTCCTGGACGAGGTGGCCGGCTACCGACTGGAGCGGATCGCCGACGAGCCGGTGCTGGTCGCGCTCGGCCGGGACCACCCGCTGGCCGGCCGGACCGGCCTGGGCCTGGCCGAACTGCGCGACCTGCCCCTGCTGTTGTGGCCGCGCGAACAGCACCCCCGCTACTACGACCACGTGCTCGGCCTCTGCGGGGACCACGGCGTGGACCCGCCGGTGCTGGTCAGCCCGCCCCGGATCGTCGGGTCCCGGCTCTACCTGCTCGCCCGCAACCGCGCCTTCTCGCTGGTGCCCGGCTCGATGACCGGCCACCTCACCGAGGACGTGGCCACCGTACGGCTGGAGGGGCGGGCCACCCTGCCGCTGGAGATGCAGTGGCGGCTGGACGACCGGCGACCCCGGCTGGCCACCCTGCGGGACCTCATCCGGCAGGAGGCGGCGGCGCTCGAGGAGCAGTAGCCGCGCCCCGACCCGGCACCGCCGACCACGGCCCCCACCACGTACCCCTGACCACCACCCCCGACCACCACCCTTGACGCTGGCATGCCACCGCCGGAAGGATGCCGGATCATCCCTCCGGCCCGCGGCAGCGCCACGGGCCGCCCGACCCCGGGGATCCGCCTTGACCCTGCGCCCACTGCTCCGCCGCGCCGCCGGTTTACTCGGTGCCGCCGCGCTCACCCTCGCCGGCACCCTCACCGCCGCCGGCCCCGCCCACGCCGACTTCGGCACCGACTACCACGACCCGGTCACCGCCACCAAGCCCCTCACCCGTCCCGACACCCGCTCCTGCACCGTCGAGGCGATGCACCAGCGCGAGTTCCGCAACGGGTACGGCAACCCGCCCGACACCCCGTACACCGCCACCCTCACCCCGCCCGCCGACTGCGCGGGCCCGTGGTCGGCGGTGGTGCTGGACCTCCACGGGCAGGTCGCCGGGCGGCAGTTCGACCGGATGTTCAGCGTCCGGGTCGGCGGCGTCCAGGTGCTGCTCTCCTCCACCCCGGAGCCGTCCAAGGACGGCATCGAGTGGAACGTCGAGCACGACGTCACCCGCTACGCCCCGCTGTTCGCGTCCGGTCCGCAGGACTTCTCCTTCGACCTCGCCAACGTCACCGACGCCACCTACACCGGCGTCTTCACGATCAGCGCGACCCTGACCTTCTACACCGCGAACGATCGCTGGCCGGCCGCCCGCGGCGCCGACCGGCTGCTCACCACCGGACCGTTCGCGCTCACCCAGGCCGCCCCCGCCGCCGGGCGCGAACTCACCTTCCCGCAGAACCTCGAACGCCTCACCGCCGAGGTCTACACCCGGGGCGGCGGCGCCTGCGAGGAGTTCGCGTACGCCTCCGCGCCGGACGCCTTCGTCGCCGCCAACCCGGGCCTCGGCCTCTGCGGCAAGGGCCCGTTCCGCGAGCTGCGCCTCGCTGTGGACGGCCGGGTGGCCGGCGCGGTCTGGCCGTACCCGGTGATCTACACCGGCGGCTGGGACCCGCTGCTCTGGCGGCCCGTCCCCGGTATCTTCGCCTTCGACCTGCCCGCCTACCGGCTCGACCTCACCCCGTACGTCGGCCTGCTGCTCGACGGCCGCCCGCACACCGTCGGCGTCACGGTCAACGCGTCCGAGGCGCAGAGCAACGACACCTGGACCGGCCAGGTCAACCTGTTCGCCGAGGTCGACCACGGCGCCGCCCGCACCACCGGGCAGCTCACCGACCACCGGGTCGCCCCCGAGGCCGCCGTGAGCACCGCGCTCGCCGACCACGGCGGCGGCAGCGGCGACTGGACCGTCACCGCCGCCCGGCACGACCTCGCCCGGGGCTGGGTGCAGACCTCGCACGGCCGGATCACCACCGAGGTCCGCGACGACCTCTCCTTCTGCTCCGGCCAGCAACTGCGCGACAGCGGCAACGACGTGACGCTGCACAACGGCACCGACCTCACCCGCACCACCTCGACCTGGGGCGGCGGACCGCACCGCACCACCACCGTCCACGAGGGCGAACCGCTGGACGTCACCTACAAGGTGAGCCACGACGCGGCCGGCAACACCGACCAGACCACCGCCATGGACCTCGGCTACCACCGCGAGGCCGGCACGGCGACCGGCGGCCACGTCACCGAGCGCTCCACCGTCGACCACACCCTGCGCCCGACCGCCCAACGCCACGACGGCGACCGCACCGTCCGCACCGGCAGCAGCACGGAGGACTACCGCAGTACCGGGCCCGAGGGGCCGTACCACCGGACGCTGAGCTTCGTGGACGGGTGGCCGCGGTCCTGAACCGCCCCCCGGTGATCGATTCTCCGCATTGATCGATTTGCGAAAATTGCCCGAATTCATGCTGTTCACCCCTGGTGCACACGGCGTACGAGGCGCATGATGGGAAATGGACCTGCGAGGTAGCTGAAGGAAGTTCGACCGCAGGAGGCAGTGGCGACAGATCGAGACGGATCAGGGTCTGCCGCTGGTTTTCTACCTCGGTCGACGATCGAACTACTGGCCGGAGGACGTCAAGTCCGGAGGCCGCCCCCACCTCGTAGGTTCCCCGCGTCCACGGAGCATCCCCTCGGCTCCGTGGACGCGCCGTCCATGTGCACAGCCGAGCATGTCCATCCGGGCCACTGGTTCGTACCGCCCGTACGGCACGGCCCGTTCGGCGCGGCCCGTTCGGCACCGCTGAATCAGTACCGCTGGATCAGTACCGCCGGTTCGGTATGCCTAGTTCGGTACGGCGTAGCCCATTTCCCAGGCGTGCACGGCGATCCCGACCCGGTTCGCCACCCCGAGCTTGCGCTGGATGCTGGCGACGTGGGTCTTCACCGTGCCCGGCGAGATGAACAGCTCCGCGGCGATGTCCGCGTTCGTGCGGCCCGCCGCGACCTGCCCGGCGATCTCCACCTCCCGCTCGGTCAACGGCGCCGCGGCCGCGGGCCCCCGGCGCTCCGGCCGGCGCGGCGCCGTCACGTGCCGCAGCAGCCGGACCGTGACCGACGGGCTGATCAGACTCTCCCCGTCCGCCGCCGCCCGCACCGCCTCGGCCAACAGCGCCGGGCCGGAACGCTTCAGCAGGAACCCCGAAGCCCCGTACTGCAGCGCCGGGTACACGTACTCGTCCAAGTCGAAGGTGGTCAGCACCACCACCCGCACCGGCTCGGCCACCCCCGGCCCGGCCAGCCGCCGGGTCAGCTCCAGCCCGTCCATCCGCGGCATCCGGATGTCCACCAGTGCGACGTCCGGCCGCAGTTCGGCCGCCAGCCGCAGCGCGGCCAGCCCGTCCGCGGCCTCCCCCAC
The DNA here is from genome assembly GCF_055575795.1 of Kitasatospora sp. NPDC034023. NCBI lineage: Bacteria > Bacillati > Actinomycetota > Actinomycetes > Kitasatosporales > Streptomycetaceae > Kitasatospora > Kitasatospora sp. NPDC034023. The sequence goes on along the minus strand of NZ_JBVIRY010000026.1, from coordinate 54,659 downwards.
CACCTCGATGTCCGGCTGGGCCTCCAGGATCCGCCGCACGCCGCGCCGCACGGCCTCCTGGTCGTCCGCGATCAGGGTGCGGATCACCCGCGGGCACTCGCCGTTCGCGCTCGTCACGCCCAGCAGTCTGCCACGCGATCCGTCACACGCAGGCCGCCGGGAAGCTCCCCCGGCAACCCCTGTACAGCCCGCCGGAAAATTCACGCGGCGACCCCGGCGCGGTTCACCTCCGTACGGTGAGCTGACCGCCATGAACGCTTCCAGTGGACGTCTCCCCGTCAGCCGGCGCGGCCTCCTGGCCGGCGCCTCCGGCCTCGGCCTCGGCGGCGCCGTGTCCCTCTCCGGCCTCGCGGCCACTCCCGCCGCCGCTGCCCCCGCCGCCCCCGCGGCCTCGCCGCTGCTGTGGCAGCGGCCCGGGCGCTCCGGTGCCCCGCGGGTGGCCGGTCTGCACCTCCAGTTCGGCTCGGACGCCTCGCGCGAGGTGGTGGTGTCGTGGCACACCACCAGGTCCGTCGCCAACCCGCGGGTGATGTACGGGACTTCGAACGGCGGCTTCGGCCGGACCACGCAGGCCGCGACCCGCACCTACCGGGACGCCGCCTCCGGCACCGAGGTCCAGGTGCACCACGCCCGGCTGACCGGCCTGCACCCCGACACGGACTACGTCTACGCGGCCGTCCACGACGGCACCACCCCCGAGCTCGGCACCGTCCGCACCGCCCCGCGCGGCCGGTCCGCCTTCACCTTCACCAGCTTCGGCGACCAGGGCACCCCCACCCTCGGAAAGAAGACCGCCAACGGCTACGTCAACGACAACCTCGGCAGCCCCGCCGCCGGCGACACCACCGCCGGGGTCGAGCGGATCGCCCCACTGTTCCACCTGCTCAACGGCGACCTCTGCTACGCGAACATCTCCACCGACCGGGTCCGCACCTGGTCCGACTGGTTCGAGAACAACACCCGCTCCGCCCGCCACCGCCCCTGGATGCCCGCGGCCGGCAACCACGAGAACGAGAAGGGCAACGGCCCGATCGGCTACGGCGCCTACCAGGCCTACTTCGACCTGCCGGACTCCGGCTCGGACGACGAACTGCACGGCCTCTGGTACTCGTTCACCGCCGGCTCGGTACGCGTCATCAGCCTCAACAACGACGACGTGGCCCTGCAGGACGGCGGCAACTCCTACGTCCACGGCTACTCCGGCGGCGCCCAGCAGCGCTGGCTGGAGCGGGAGTTGGCCGCGGCGAACGCGGACCCGGAGATCGACTGGATCGTGGTCTGCATGCACCAGGTGGTGATCTCCACCGCCGACAAGTTCAACGGTGCCGACCTCGGCGTACGCGAGGCCTGGGTGCCGCTGTTCGACAAGTACGGCGTGGACCTGGTGGTCTGCGGCCACGAGCACCACTACGAGCGCTCCCACCCGATCCGCGGCCAGCAGCCGACCGACACCCGCACCCCGATCCCGGTCGCCACCGGCACCCAGACCATCGACACCACCAAGGGCACCGTCCACATGGTGATCGGCGGAGGCGGCACCTCGGCCCCGTCCAACCAGCTGTTCTTCAACCCCCCGAAGGCCCGCGTCATCACCGGCGTCGGCGCCGCCGACCCGGCCACCGGCAAGCGCCCGCCGGTGTACGTGATCGAGGACGCCCCCTGGTCGGCCTTCCGCGACGCCGACAACCCGTACGGCTTCGCGTCCTTCGACGTCAACCCGGGTGAGCGCGGTGGGCGGACCACCATCGACGTCACCTACTACTCCGTCAGCGGCCCGTACGGCGACCTGGTCCCCGTCGACCGCTTCACCCTGACCCGCCCGCGCGGCGCCCGCGGCGGCGGCCGGGGCCGCTGACCGCCCGGAATGCCCGACCCGCTCCGCACGCGTGGCACGCGCCACACTCGCCACACGCACGGCACGCGCCACACGCACGGCACGCACGGAAGCGGCGAACGCCGGCCGAGCCCCCTCGGCCGGTGCCGTGCCTCGCGCGCTACCGCCCCGGCAGCGTGCAGCTGACCCGCCAACCCGCGGGCTCGACCGGGCCCGCGGTCAACGCGCCACCATGGGCGGTGGTGCGGGCGGTGAGGCCGGCCAGTCCGGTGCCGCCGGAGCCCGGGCGGCGGCGCAGCAGCGGCTTGCGGGCGGGGCCCGCGTTGTCGGTGACCGTCACCTCGACGGCGCCGTCCCGACCGGGGGCCACCCGTACGGCGACCTCGGTGGCCTGCGGGGCGTGGCGGCGGATGTTGGTGAGGGCCTCCAGCACGACGGCGTAGGCGGTCGCCTGGGTCTCGGCGGGGAGCACGTCGACGGCGTCGGGGGCCACGTCGACGGTGGCCCCCGGCCCGCCCGTCGTACCGAAGCGGGCGACCAGCTCGGGGAGATCGGCCAGGCCCAGGCGGCGCGTCGTCGCGGCCGCCCCGGCGGACCGCTCGCCCTGCCCGTCCGGGCCATCGCGCAGGGCCCCGACCATCTCGTCCATCGAATCCAGCGCCCGCAGCCCGGCCTCCTCCAGGCGGCGCAGCAGCACGGCGGTCTCCTCCGCGTCCTGGCCCGGGAGTTGACCGGCCTGGGCTTCCAGCACAATGCCGGTGATCTCGTGGGCGACGAAGTCGTGCAGCCCCCGGGCCACTTCGAGCCGCTGCTCGCGCCGGGCCCACACGACGGCCCGCTCCCGGCGGGCGTCCAGGACACGCAGGTAGAGGGCCACCCCCGCGACGCCGAGCACCGGCAGCAGGGAGAGCAGCACGCTGATCACCGGGCCGGCCGCGCCGCCCTGGGGCGTGCGGAGGGCGAACCGCAACGGCAGCAGGACGGCCGCCGACCCGACCAGCCCGCCGACCGGCCCGGCCCACCGGTCGGGCAGCCGACGCACGGTCCGGAACAGCACCCCGAGCAGGGCGAGCCACTCGAAGGGCAGCCAGAACGCGGGCAGCCGGTACGGCCCCGGGTAGAGCACGTCGAGCAGCAGCGAGGCGCCGGCCACCGCCCCGGCGGCCGCGCCGAGCGTGATCCGTCCGGCAGGCCACGGCAGGAGCGCCACCACCGCCGCGAGCGCGGCCGTCAGGGCGAGCAGCAGGGCCGCGCCGTGGTCGCCCGGGTGGGCGAGCGCGACGGGCGCCGACAGGACCAGCGCGGCGAGGACGGCGAGCGGCCGCCGGACCCGGACGGAACGCGGCCGGGCGGGGCGGGTCGGGGATTCGGTGCGCACCCGGCCGAGCCTACGGGCAGCTCTCCCGGGGGAGGCGGGGCTCCTCCCCGGGAGGGAGCCGGTGGCCGCCGACTCCCCTCCGCAGCGGGAGGTTTGCCCGACCCGGCGGCGGCAGACTCGTTGTCGTCGAAGCAACCACCCCGAAGAAGGACGAACCGTCATGAACCGTCGTCTCGCCACCGCCGCAGCCTCGCTCCTCCTGCTGGCCGCGACGGTCGTCGCCGCCGTACCGGCCTCCGCGGTGCCGATCTCCGCAGTACCGGGCTCCGAAGCATCGGTCTCCGAAGCATCGGTCTCCGCAGTGTCGACCGCCGACGCGCATCCGGCCGCAGCCGCGGGCGGCCCCGGGGCGGTGAGCGTGCGCGGGACCGGTGACACCGTCCTCACCTCCGCGTTCGGTGGCTTCGCCGGCGACCCGGTCCGGATCTCGGTCGACGCCCGCGCCGCCACCAGCACCGACCCGGGCGGCACCAGCGGCCACTTCCACGTCCGCCACGTGCACAACGACGGCCGGCTGGTCGCCGACTTCGAGGGCGACATCACCTGCCTGGGCGTCGGTGGCCGGGAGGCGATCGCCACCGGTGTGATCACCAAGGGCGAGGCACCGTGGTTCCCGGGCCTGGAGGTGGTCGGCCAGAAGGTCTCGCTGTCGGTGGAGGACAACGGCCGGCACGGTGACCGGCTCGGCTGGGTCTGGGGCGCGCTGGGCCTGCCGGTGGCGGACTGCCAGGGCACGGTACCGTTCATCCGCACGACCGGTGGCGACTTCACCGTGCGCGGCTGACACCCGCCCGACCAGGGCGTTCCCGGTCCTCCGGGGTCCGCACGGGGCGGTGCGCCGCCGCCCGGCCGCTGCCGCTCGGCTGCTGCGCCCCGAGCACCCGGACCCCTGGAGGCCACCGATGCCACCGCTTTCGCCCGACCGCCCGACCGCACCCGGGCCATCCGAAGCCGGCGCGGGGTCCAACGACCGCACAGGGGACGGCCGTTGAACCCCGCGCCCGACCCGTCAAACCCCGCACCCGAGGACCCCACGCCCGAGAACCCCGCGCCCGAGTCGCCGTTGCCCGAGTACCACCGACTCGCCGCCGTCGGGCCGTACTTCGCGCTGGACACCTCCCCCGCCGGCGCTCCGCCCGAGGGCTTCCGCCCGCTGCCCGAGCTCTACGGCACCGGGCCGGACGCGCCGCTGGCCGCGCGCCTCCGGGTGGTGGCGCAGCGGCTCGGCACGGCTGAACCCCGGGTCGCCGCCTCGATCCTGCACCTGGGACTGGCCGCCCGCTTCTGGTCGGTGGGCCTCGGCTCGGCCGTCCTGCTGGGGACGGTCCCGACGCTGGAGCGCGCCTGGGTACGGATCCCGGACCAGGGCCCGCTCGATCTCTGGACGCCGCCGGAGCCCGTCCGGCCGGACGCGGGACCGCTCACCGACCAGCTCCACTCCGCCGTCCTGGTAGGCCAGTTGGCGCCCCTGGCGACAGCCGTCCGGGCCGCCGCCCCGCTCTCGGCGCGCCTGCTGCTCGGCAACGTCGCCTCCGCACTGGCCGGCACGCTGCGGGTCCTGGACGCCCACGCGCCGGGCGTGGCACGGGCGTTGGTCGCGGAGCTGCTGGACCGCCCGCCGCTGGCCGGGTCCGGCACACTGGTCACCAGCCCGCTACTCGCCGGGCCGCGTGGCACCGCGTTCCGGCGGAACAGCTGCTGCCTCTACTACCGGGTCGGGCCGAACGCCGGACTCTGCGGGGACTGTTGCTTCACCGAGCCGCCCACGCGGAGGGAGCGGAGCGACCGAGACCTGCACCAGTGAAGGTCATCGTCACCGCCGCATCGCTACCGCCCCACGGGAGCCGTCACACCCGCACCACCACCCGGTCCGCCACGCCCGACGGCACGCGCGGCGCGCACGGCACGGACAACGCGCACGGCGCAGATGACCCGCACGGCACGGACCACGCATGAGCCACGACCAGGCCGCATCGTGAAGCGGCCCGCGTCCGGCTTGTCCAGGGCCGGGCGCGGGCCGCGAATCCTCACCCGGTGCCGATGCCCTGGCGCCGGGTGAAGTCTTTCCGAGGGGTGCGGTCAGACCGCGACCGCTTCCTCCATCTCCTCCTCGGCCTCCGCCGGCGTCTCCACCGGACGGCGCCCACGGCTCTCGTACAGCGCCGCGGCCACCAGGGCCGCCCCGCCCAGCAGCAGCCAGACCAGCAGGGTCACGACGTGCCCGCCGAGGCCCGCGCCGCCGTCGAAGTACATGATGCTGCGCGCGCCCTCGAGGAAGCCGGCGCCGGTCCAGAAGCCGTGCAGGGCGCCGAAGAAGCCGTTCTGCAGCTCGGGCCGGTAGATACCGCCCGAGGAGGTGAAGTTGAGCATCACGAACAGGACCATCATCGTCAGCGTGGTCCACTTCTTCAGGAAGCTGTGCAGGCCGATGCCGATCAGCACGATGCCCGCCGAGTAGAGCCAGCCCAGCGCCCAGATCGCGGCGTGGTCGTGGTCGACGACGTGGAACAGCGGCCCGGCGGTGACGATCCCGATCACGCTGACCACCAGCGAGACCGCCACGCCGACCAGCGCCCGGACCTTCACGCTCAGCGCGGCGCCGGCGGCGCCGATCGCCGCCACGCTCGCGTACGAGCCGATGCTCAGGGCGACCAGCAGGAAGAACAGGCCCTGGCCGGTCGGGTCGCCCTTGGCGGGGGTGGTCAGGTCGGTGACGTGCAGGGGGACGCCCTGCTGGTCGGTGACGTTGGTGAAGACCGCCGTGGCGGCCACCACCGAGGTGTCCGAGTTGCCCTTGGCCACGATCAGCTCGGGGCTCCTGGCGTCCGGGACGAAGGCGCCGACCAGGTCGCGGTCGCGCAGTTGCCGCTCGGCGGCGGACCGGTCGCCGACGGTACGGACGTCGAGCGCGTCACCGGCCTTCTCGCGGATCGTCTGTGCCAGGCCGTGCGCCTGCGGTGTGGTGCCGACGACGGCGACCTTGAGGTGGTGCGGCTCGGGCTGGTGGAAGGCGCCCTGGTAGGCGAGCGCCATGCCGAGGCACATCAGCAGCGGGGTGATCAGGTGGACGGCGAGGTGCTTGAGCGAGTGCCCCAGGGTGGGCGCCGCGGCGGGGTTCTGGGGTGTGCTCATGGTGTTCGTACCGTCCTCCGGTGGCGTCTCGTACAGTCGAGAGGGTGGCAAATACAACCAATGCAGGTGGTAAATGCAACCATCTATTGATGTAGCTTACAACCATCCGACATCGAGCGGAAGCCGGCCCCGACAACCGGCCCCCTTCGCCCGCGATCAGCCCAGCTCGAAAACCCCGTACGAGAACCCGTCCGCCCGCAGCTCCCCGTCCGCCACCCGCACGCCCTGCGCCTCCAACGACCGGACACCCTCAGCCGGCCCCGACAACAGGTGCGACAGCGGCACCACCCCCGGCTCCCGCCGCGGATTGACCACCACCAGGTACCGCCCGCCCCTGGTGTACACCAGCGGGTACCCGGCCTGCCGGACCTCCACCACGCCGGCGGAACCCAGCCCCGGGTGCGCCCGACGCAGGGCGATCAGCCGCCGGACGGTGTGCAGCAGCGACGTCGGATCGGCGCGCTGGGAGAGCACGTCAGGGCGGTGCGGGTCCGGGTCCACCGGCAGGTACAGCCGCTCGGGCGGAGCGCTGGAGAACCCGGCCGTCGGGCCGGGCGTCCACTGCATCGGGGTGCGCGAGCCGGCCCGGTTGAAGCGCGGCCCCAGCACGCTGCCCTCGGTGTCGGGCAGGCCGGGGAGGTAGCGCATGCCGATCTCGTCGCCGTAGTAGACGGCCGGGAGGGTGGGCCAGGTGAGCAGGAAGGCGAAGGCGGGCGCGAGCTGCTCGGCGGTGCGCGGACCGGCGGCCAACCGGGAGAAGTCGTGGTTGGCGGTCGGCAGCACGATGTGCCCGCTGCCCTCGGTGAGTTCGGCGGCGGAGCGCCAGGCGTCCAGGAAGGGCTGCGGGGTGCCGCGGCCCTCGGCCTCGAAGTAGCAGGCCTCCTGTTGCCAGAACTCCTCGACCGTCCCGCCGTTGTTGTTCCACAGGGAGCGCAGCGGGAGGCCGTGGTCCTCCCCGCCGAAGTGCAGGAAGAAGTCCGCGTGGAAGCCGGCCGCGACGGCGGCGGAGGGGTCACCCCACTCGGCGAGCAGCGCGGCCTGGGGGTGGGCGCGGTCCAGCCAGTCGCGCAGCTCGGTCCAGAGCTTGGCGGTCTCGGCCTTGCCCGGGTCGTCCTTGACCAGCGAGTACGCCATGTCGACCCGGAAGCCGGCCACGCCGAGGCCGAGCCAGTGCGCCATGATGTCGCGCAGCGCCGCCCGGTTGGCGCGCGGGCCCTCGGCGTCCACCGGCTGGCGCCAGGGCTCGTCCGAACTGCTGCGCGCGTAGCCGAAGTTGAGGGCGGGCTGACAGTCGAAGAAGTTCGGCCGGTACCAGCCCGGGCGGCTGCCGGGTGAGGGGACGAAGCCGTCCACCTGGCGGTCGGACCAGATGTACCGCTGGTCGGACGGGTCCTCGGCGGCGGCCAGGAACCAGGGGTGGCGGTCGGAGGTGTGCCCGGCGACCAGGTCCAGCAGGACCCGGATGCCCCGGCCGCGGGCGGCCTCGACCAGCGCGACCAGGTCCTCGGTGCTGCCGTAGCGCGGGGCGGGGGCGAGGTAGTCGGTGATGTCGTACCCGGCGTCGCGGAACGGCGAGGCGAAGCAGGGGTTGAGCCAGACGGTGTCGACGCCGAGCCAGGCGAGGTGGTCGAGGTGCGCCGCAATGCCGGCGAAGTCGCCGATGCCGTCGCCGTCGGAGTCGGCGAAGGTCTGCGGGTAGATCTGGTAGAGGACGGCGTCGGCGAGCCAGTCGGGGCCGGGGCGGGTCGAGGTCATGGGCGGAGGTCCTCCTACCGGGTCCGGGGCCCGGGGTGCACCGGGCGGGGCTGAGCCGGGCCGGACTCGGCCGGGGCCGAACCGGGTGCCCCCGATTCTCGTCCAATTGCGGCCGTCCCGACAGCCCGCCTCACCCCGCCGCCTCCCCCGCTCCTACGGCGCCCCGCACGCCTGCGTGAACGCCCGGGCCCGCCGGGTGATCTCCGCCCAGTCCCCCGCCACGACCGCCTCCGGCGGCACCACGTCCGTCCCCGCGCAGACCGCGAGCGCGCCCTGCCCCAGGAACTCGGCGGCGTTGCCCGCGTTCACCCCGCCGGAGGCCACCAGCGGGACGTCCGGGTACGGGCCGCGCAGGTCCTTGAAGTAGCCGGGACCGAACGCCCTGGCCGGGAAGATCTTGACGGCGGCCGCCCCCAGGTCCACCGCCCGGGCCACCTCGGTCGGAGTGAGCGCCCCGAGCACCACCGGCACCCCGGCGGCCTTCGCCGCCTCCGCGACCTCGGGCCGGCAGCCGGGCGTGACCAGGAAGGACGCCCCGACCGCGACCCCGCGCTCGGCCTGCTCCGCGGTCAGCACGGTGCCGACACCGACCCGGTGGCCGGCCTGTGCGGCGCGACGCAGATGCTTCGTCACATCCGGTGTGGTGTACGTGAATTCGGTCCACTCGATGCCGCCGGCGGCGAGCGCTTCGCACAGCGCGGAGGCGTCCGGGATGCGCGGAGCGCGGACCACCGCGATCACCCGGTCGTCCCGCAGGGCTGAGAGAGAGTTCATGCGGCTCGGGTTCCTCGGTCGGTGCGGCGCAGGGCGCGCCCGGGCCGGGCGCCGGTGGTGCGACCCTGCCGGACGACGGCGGTGCCGTTGACGTACACGCACTCGATGCCCTCGGCGGGCCGCCGGGGGTGCTCGAAGGTGGCGGCGTCCCGGACCCGTTCGGGGTCGAGGAGTACCAGGTCGGCGTGGTGGCCGGGGGCGATCCGGCCGCGCCGGTGCAGGCCCAGCCGGGCAGCGGGCCGGCCGGTCATCCGGGCGACCGTCTCCTCCAGTGTCAGCAGGCCCAACTCCCGGCTGTAGTGGCCGAGATAACGCGGGAAGGTGCCCCAGGCCCGCGGGTGCGGCCGGGCGCCGACCAGCAGTCCGTCGCTGCCGGCGGTGTGCGCGCGGTGGCGCATGATCGCCCGGACGTTCTCCTCGTGCCCGACGTGCTGGAGGATCGTGGTGGCCAGTTCGTCCCGGCGCAGCAGGTCGAGGAAGACCTCCGTGCCGGTCCGCCGCTCCCCGTCGGCGAGTTCGGCGACGGTCCTGCCGACGGCCGGTGCCAGCTCCGCCGACCGAACGCCGGAGATCTGGACCGTCGCCCAGTCGGCGACCACGCCGTGGCAGCCGTCGCTGCCCTTCTCCTCCATCTCGTACCGGATCCGGGCGCACTGCGCCGGGTCGGTGAGCCTGGCCAGCGTCGGCGCCGGTCCGCCCTCGGTGGCCCAACTCGGCAGCAGGGCGGCCAGGGTGGTGGAGCCCGGCAGGTAGGGGTAGCTGTCCAGGGTGAGGTCGACGCCGTCGGCGAGCGCCTCGTCGACCAGCTCCAGCAGCTCGCCGGCCCGGCCCCGGTTGACGCCGAAGTTCATCGTGGCGTGGGTCAGGTGCAGCCCGCAGCCGCTCCGCCGGGAGATCTCCACCATCTCCGCGTAGCCCTCCAATGCCCCCTCACCGTACGAGCGTTGGTGCGGTGCGTGGAATCCGCCGTAGGCCGCGACGATGGTGCACAGCTCGACCAGTTCGGCGGTGTCCGCGTACATCCCGGGGGTGTAGCTGAGGCCGCTGGACATGCCGACCGCGCCGTCCAGCAGGCTCCTCGCCAACACCTGCCGCATCCGGTCGAGTTCGGCCGGGGTGGGCGGGCGGTCGGCCCAGCCCATGACGAGGGTGCGCAGCGTGCCGTGCGGGACGAGGTAGCAGGCGTTGACGGCGACGCCGGTGCGGTCGATCCGGTCCAGGTAGCCGGCGACGTCGCGCCAGTCCCAGTCGAGCTCGGCCGGATCGCCGTTCCAGCCCGCGAGTTGGCGGCGCAGCGCGGGCAACGTGGTGTCGTCCACCGGGGCGTAGGACAGGCCGTCCTGGCCGAGGACCTCGCAGGTGACGCCCTGGGTGACCTTGGCCGGGTGCTCGGGTTCGAGCAGCAGGGCGAGGTCGGAGTGGGCGTGCATGTCGATGAAGCCGGGGGCCAGGACCAGGCCGTCGGCGTCCACTACCTCGGGCGCGTCGAGGCGGTCGCCGATCTCGGTGATCAGGCCGTCGGCGATCCGTACGTCCGCCCGGTAGCGGTCCGCGCCGGTGCCGTCCACGATGGTGGCGCCCCGGAAGACCGTCGCACCCGGCCCGGATCGGCCTGCCCGTGCCCCGGATCGGCCTGCTCCCGTCCCGCCCGCCCTCGCCTCGGCCGCACTCGACCCAACCTCCGGCACCCCGTCCGATTTCGCCCTGCCCGCCGGCACCCCGTCCGGTTTCGCCCCGGCCATCAGAAGAAGGTCCTGACCAATCCGGTGACCTTCGGCTCGGCCGCGTCCGCGGAGTCCAGCACCGGGATCGCCGTCCACTTGTCGAAGGCGGTGCACGGGTGCGACACGCCCAGGCGCAGCACCGCGCCGATCGGCGCGAGGTCGCCCGCGTCACGCAGGAAGGCGTGCTGGTCGTTGAGCGCGGTGATCCGGGCCGCCGTCCCGGTCAACTCGGCTCCGCCGCGGACCCGTTGCGGCTCGGGCAGGCCGTCGTCGAAGGGCAGGTCGCGCTTTCCCGCGTCCAGCAGGGCGAGTTGCGGCTCGGGGCGGGAGATCACCCGGGCCCAGCCGTGCAGCGCACCGCGGAAGGGTGCCTCACCGCCGTGCCGGGCGAGCGGCGAGATGCCCCGGTAGAAGCCGTCGTCGTGGGCGATGTACGCACCAGAGCGCAGCACCACCAGGGCGTCCGGCAGGTCGGCCAACTCCTCGACCACCAGGTCGAAGTAGGCGCTGCCCCCGGCCGTGACCACCGGCGGCGCGTCGTCGGGGTAGGCGCCGGCGAGCCGGCCGTGGAGCTGGGCCAGTGCCCGGAGGTAGCCGCGGACGGTGGCCAGCCCGTCGGTCGTGGCGTCGTGCGCGAGCGCGCCCTCGTACCCGCCGACGCCCGCGAGGCGCAGGGTGGGGGCGCGCAGCACGGCGGCGGCGACCTCGACGGCGGCGTCCACGCCGCGGGCGCCGGTCCGCCCGTGGGGGCCGCCGAGTTCGATCAGTACCTCGACCGGCCGTTCGGCCCCGGCGGCGCGCAGTGCCTCGTCCATCAGCCGCACGCTCTCGGTGGAGTCGACCCAGGAGAGGAAGGCGAAGCCCGGGTCGGAGGCCAGTTCGTCGGCGAGCCAGGCCAGTCCGGCCGGGTCGAGCAGGGTGTTGGCGAGCAGGATCCGCTGCACCCCGAAGGCCCTGGCGACTCGCACCTGGGGCAGGTTGGCGAGGGTGATGCCGTGGGCTCCGGCGGCGAGCTGCGCCTCCCAGAGGGCGGGTGCCATGGTGGTCTTGCCGTGCGGGGCGAGCGCGACGCCCGCCTTGGCGCACCAGTCGGCCATGGTGCGGACGTTGTGCTCGAGCGCGGCAGCGTCGAGGGTGAGCAGCGGGGTGCCGAGCGAGGAGAGGGTCGGGCCGGTGGCCAGCCACTCCCGCACGGTGTGGCCCCACGACTCCGGCGGGGCGGCCTTGAACCGCCAGTCCAGCTGCTCGTCGGCCAGGGCCGCCACCGCGCCGCCGGCGATGCCCGGCCCGGTGCCGCTGCTTGCGAAGGTCTGCTCCACGGTCTTCCTCCATTTGCCATGTTGCAACATGCGCAACGAGGGTTGCACATGCTGGCAGCACGGTTCTAGCATCGGCGCCGGATCACGGTCAACGGAACCGTCCCAGGCCGACCGGGACCGACCCACACAGACCCACGCCGAACGGAACTGACCCACGCTCAACGAACCCGACCCACGTTCAGGAGTCCCGGCCCGCACCCGACGGAACGGCCGCAGACGAGGAGCCCAGCACATGCCGCGACAGGACACCCCGGGCCCGACCCGCCCGGGTCCTCCCCCGACGGCCGTGTGCGTGGGCGAGTCGATGGCGGTCCTGCTCCCGGACCGCCCGGGCCCACTGGAGTCGGTGGAGAACTTCCGGCTCGCCGTCGGCGGCGCCGAGTCCAACGTGGCCGGCGCACTGGCCGCGCTCGGCGTGCCGACCGCCTGGGTCAGCCGGGTCGGCGACGACGGCTTCGGTCGGCGGCTCGTCGCCGAGGTCGCCGCCCGCGGCGTGGACGTCTCGGCGGTCGCGGTCGACCCACACCGCCCGACCGGCGTCTACCTCAAGGAGGTCGGCGGCACCACCGGCCACGATCACGACCTCGGCCCCGGCCGCAGCCGACTGCACTACCACCGGCGCGGTTCCGCGGCCGCCGCGCTCTCCCCCGCGCTGCTCGCCGACCCGGCCGCCGCCGCACTGCTGGCCGGCGCCCGTCTGCTGCACCTGTCCGGCATCACCGCCGCGCTCTCCGACGACTGCCTCGCCCTGCTGCGCGCCCTGTTCGCCGACCGCCGCCCGGACCGGCTGGTCAGCTTCGACCTCAACTGGCGCCCCTCGCTCTGGCACGACCGGGACCCGGCCGTACTGCCGCCGCTGCTGGACGCCGCCGACCTGCTGCTGCTCGGCGCCGACGAGGCGCAGGCCGCCTTCGGCACCGGCGACCCCACCGCCCTGCGCCGCCGCTTCCCCTCCCCCGCCACCCTCGTGGTCAAGGACGCCGACCGGCACGTCACCGCCCTGGAGCGGGACGGCACGGCGGTCACCGAGCCGGCCCTCGCCGTCGAGGTGGTCGAGGCCACCGGCGCGGGCGACGCCTTCGCGGCCGGTTACCTGGCCGGCACCGTCCGGGGCCTGGACCAGCGCCGCCGGCTGCGGCTCGGCCACCTGAGCGCCGCCTGCGCGCTGACCGCCCACGGCGACCAGGCCGAGCTGCCGCCCGCCGCCGTCGTGACGGCACTGCTCGACGCCTCCGCCGCCGACTGGGCCGCCACCCGGGTCACCGCGGCCGGCATCACCGGCCCGACCCTGCCCACCGACGGCGCCCACAAGGCCGACCGCCCGCACCCCTCCGACCGCCCGCACCCAACAAACGGAGCACCGCCCACCGACGGAGCACCGCCGACCGACCGAACGCCGCCCGCCGGCCGGGCCCGGGCCCGATGAGCAGCCACCCCAGCCCTCGAAGCGGAGCACGATGAGCCAGACCGTCACCCGCGCCCTGCGCATCCTCGCCCAGCTCGGCGAGGGCGAACGCTCCCTCGACCAGCTCGCCGAGGTGCTCGGCGTCCACAAGACGACCGTGCTCCGGCTGCTCCAGAGCCTCGAAGAGGAACGATTCGTCTACCGCGACGCGGCCTACCGCTACCACCTGGGCGCCGGCCTCTTCGCCCTGTCCGGCCTGGCTCTTGAGCAGCGCGGCATTCGCCGGATCGCCGCCCCGCACCTGGCCGAGCTGAACGCCGCCACCGGCCAGACCGTGCACCTGGCCGCGTACGAGGGCGGCGAGGTGGTCTACATCGACAAGTTCGACTCCCGCCATCCGGTGCGGATGTACTCCCGGATCGGTCTGCGCGCCGCCCTGCACAGCGCCGCCGTCTCCAAGGTGCTGCTGGCCGACCTGCCGCTGCCCGAGCGGCGCCGGGTGGTGGCCGGGATCGACTTCGCCCCGCACACCGAACGCACCCTCACCACGCCCGGGGCGCTGCTCGCCGAGCTGGAGAAGGTCGCCGTCCAGGGCTGGGCGCAGGACCACGCCGAGCACGAAGCCTTCATCAACTGCGTGGCCGCACCCGTCCGGGACGCCAGCGGGCGGGTCGTCGCCGCCGCCTCCATCTCCGTCCCGGACGTCGTCCTCCCGTACGAGCAGGTCCTGGACCTCCTCCCGCAGCTGCTCGCCGCCGCCCGCGCGGTGTCGGCCGACTGCGGCCTCCCCGACCACAGTTGACTGATCATCAAGACAGTCCGAAGCAGCCGCCGAGAACTCCAAGGAGCAAGGAACCCCCATGTCCTCCGACAAGATCGAGATCCGCACCGACGGGGCCCCCGCCCCCGCCTGGATGTTCTCCCAGGGCGTCCGCAAGGGCCCGATCCTGCAGGTCTCCGGCCAGGGCCCGCAGGATCCGGCGACCGGCGAGTACCTCCACCACGGCGACGTGAAGGCGCAGACGCGGCGCACCCTGGAGAACGTCAAGGCCATCGTCGAGGCCGGTGGCGCCACCATCGAGGACGTGGTGATGTTCCGCGTCTACCTCACCAAGCGCGCGGACTTCCCGTTGATGAACGAGGTCTACGCCGAGTTCATCGAGGAGAACGTCAAGCCCGGCGGCGTGAAGCCCTGCCGCACCACCGTCTTCGTCGAGCTGCCGCAGGAGCCGATGCTGGTCGAGATCGACGCCCAGGCCGTCGTCGCCTGACGATCCAGCCGACCCGAGGGCCCGGACGGCACGTCCGGGCCCTCGGCGTTCCCCGAGGCCTGCTTGCCACGCTTCGCCAGCAAAGTTAGGTTAGGCTCACCTAACTATCTGGAGGTCCGTCCATGAGCCTGCCAACCGGCGACACCGAGGTGCCCGAGCCCACCACCGCCGAACGGATCCACAGCCTGCTCAGCACGACCTCCTCGCTCGCCGTCCGCGCCCTGGGCGAGCAGCACGACCTGGACGGCCCGGTCTCCGCCCACGGCTCCCGCCTGCGGCTGCGCGCCCCGCTGGACACCCCGCTCACCGTGGCCGCGGCCCACGCCGCCGAGGGCCTCGCCGTCATCCTCGATGTCACCGACGTCGCCCCCGTCGCCGTCCGCGACCGCGTCCGCGCCCGCCTCACCCTGGCCGGCCGGCTGCACCTGGCCCACCTCGCCGACGACGGCCTCAGCGTCCACCTGCGGGTGGACGTCGCCCACGCCGTCCTCGCCACCCCGTACGGCACCGGCGCGGTCACCGCCGCCGTCCTCGCCCTCGCCGCCCCCGACCCGATGGCCCGCCACGAGGCCGCGATGCTCACCCACTTCGCCGACGACCACGCCGACGCACTCGAGGTCCTCACCCGCCTGCTCGACCCGGTGCTGCTCGCCCGGAACCCGGACATCCGCCCGCTCGCCCTGGACCGCCACGGCCTGGTGCTGCGCCTGGACCACCCCGACGGCCACCGCGACGTCCGCCTGGTCTTCCCCGAACCGGCCCGCGACACCGAGGACTTGGGCCACCGGATGCACGACCTGCTGGCCGCCGCCCGGTACGGTCAGCCGGCCCACCGCAGCTGAGTCACCGGCTCACCGCCCGGCCGCATCCTCCTCACGTACCGCCCGGGCCACCACCGGCGCACCGCGAACGCCACCCCGACCCCGCCCCGACCCCGCCCCGACCCCGCCCCGAAAACGAACCGCCGACCCCGAAAACGGCAGCGGCCGGCCCGGCTCGCGAGGAAGTGAATCCCGCGAGCCGGGCCGGCCTGGGCGTGTCCCGCGCCCATGTCCACTGCACGGCGATCACCCGGTCGAGCGGTCACCCGACATGACCATCCCGGAGGATCGATTCGCTCCGCAGCAGCGGTGGTTCCTGAAACCCCGACAGGGTCAGAGCGCGACGCCGTGCGCGCGCAGGTAGGCGACCGGGTCGATGTCCGAGCCGTACTCCGGGCCGGTGCGGATCTCGAAGTGCAGGTGCGGGCCGGTCACGTTGCCGGTGGCGCCGGAGAGGCCGAGCTGCTGGCCGACGGTGACGGTCTGACCGATCTTCACACCGATCACGGAGAGGTGCGCGTACTCGGCGTAGTGGCCGTCGGCGAGCTTGATCTCGACCTCGTTGCCGTAGGCGCCGCCGTTGCCGGCCTTGACCACGACACCGTTGGCGACGGCGCGCAGCGGGGTGCCGGTGGAGGCCACGAAGTCCTGGCCGGTGTGGTGGCCGGAGGCCCACATCGAGCCGGCCACGCCGTAGGCCTCGCCGAGCACCGGGTGGGCCAGCGGCGCGACGAAGCCGGAGGCGGCGGCGACCGGAGCGGCGGTCACGGCCTGGGCCGGAGCGGCGGTCTGAACCTGGGTCTGCACCTGGGCGGCCGGCTTGGCGGCCTCGGTCTTGACCTGGACCTGGGCCTGCGGCTTGGCGGCCGAAGCGGCCTGGGTGACCGGAGCGGCCGGCTTGGCGGGCTTGGCCGGGGCGACGTCCGCGGACGGCGCGGCAGCGTGGCCGGCGATCGCGAACTGCTGGCCCGGGAAGATCAGGTTCGGGTTGGCGCCGACGACCGAGCGGTTCTGCTCGTACAGCGCGTGCCAGCCGCCCTCGACGTGCTTGGCGTCGGCGATCTTGGACAGGGTGTCGCCGCTGACGACGCGGTAGCTCTCGTGCGCGGCGGCCGGAGCGGCCTGGGCCGGCGCGGCCTGAGCCGGCGCGGCGTCGACGGCGGTGGTGGAGGCGGCGGCCTGCGGGGCCGGGGCGACCGGGGCGGTGTGGGCCTGGGCGCTCATCGCGGTGACGAGCGGGAGGGCGAAGGAGACACCGGTGACGGCGGTGGCGATGCCGATGCGGGCGGCGCGGGGCAGGGCGATACGACGAGCCTGAGCAGGCATGGAAGTTTCCTCTCCGACGCCTGCGAGGTGAGCTGTCGGGTTCGGGCTGGAGTTGCCCGGCCGCATGCGCGGCTTCACCCCAAGCCGGCCCTGGACGCCGCGCCCTGAGGCGCGAACTTCCGGTCCGGCGACTTACCTGTGGGTCCCCCGCTCCTGCCGTACAGAGTTCAGTTCGAACCACCGGGAAGCGGCAGGACTCGGCGTTCCACCCGGTGGATCCGTCCGGACTGGCCGGGCGGTCGCTGAACTAAAACCCATCCGTTCGGGTGAAGCAATGTCGATCTCTTGAATCGGCAACCATCCCCCGGGGTGCGGTGACTCTCCGGATGATCCGCTGCACGGTGCGTACGCGATCCATTCACCCCGCGCCACTGATCCACGACCCTGCGCCGACATCGACGGCACTGCGCGGTCGTCCGCTCACGCACCGCACACCACCGACACACCCGCCGGTGACCCTTGTCACGCGGGCCTCACGGGGAGCAGGATCGGGCCGTGGCCACTTCCGAGGCCGGCACCCTGCGCCTGGGCACCGCGCAGGGTCGCTGGGTACTACTGGCGACGGTGCTCGGCTCCAGCATGGCGATGCTGGACGGCACCGTGGTGAACGTCGCCCTGCCCCGCATCGGCGCCGACCTCGGCGCCTCCCTGGCGTCCCTTCAGTGGACACTGAACGGCTATCTGCTCACCCTGGCGGGCCTGATCCTGCTCGGCGGCGCGCTCGGCGACCGGTACGGAAGGCGCCGGGTCTTCCTCATCGGCGTGGTCTGGTTCGCCGCCGCCTCCGCGGCCTGCGCCGCCGCGCCGAACATCCAGGTGCTGATCGCCGCCCGCGCCGTCCAGGGCATCGGCGGGGCGCTGCTCACCCCCGGCTCGCTCGCCATGCTCCAAGCCGTCTTCGACCCTGACGACCGCTCGGCCGCGGTCGGGCTGTGGTCGGGCCTCGGCGGCGTGTCGGCCGCGGTCGGCCCCTTCCTCGGCGGCTGGCTGGTGGACGGCCCGGGCTGGCGCTGGATCTTCCTGCTGAACCTGCCGCTCGCGGCCGCCGTGATCACGGTCACCACGCGGTACGTGCCGGAGAGCCGGGACGAGAGCGCCACCGGCCGCTTCGACGTGCTCGGCGCGGTGCTCGCCGCGTTCGCCCTCGGCGCGATCACCTACGCGCTGACCGCCGCCGGGGAGGGCGTGTCCGCCGTGGTCTGGGTCAGCGGGTTGATCGGTGTGGTGCTCGGCGTCGCCTTCGTGGCCGTCGAGCGCCGCGCGCCCGATCCGATGCTGCCGCTCGGCCTGTTCTCCTCCCGGCTGTTCACCGCCGTGAACCTGGTCACCCTCTGCGTGTACGCGGCGTTCAGCGGCGTCTTCTTCCTGCTGGTGGTGCAGCTGCAGATCGTCGCCGGGTTCTCGCCGCTGGTCTCGGGCTTCGCGCTGGTGCCGATCACGGTGCTGATGCTGGGGCTGTCGGCGCGCGCCGGGCGCCTCGGCAAGCGGATCGGCCCGCGGATCCCGCTCACCGTCGGCCCGCTGCTGTGCGCCGCCGGGGTGCTGCTGATGCTGCGCATCGGCCCGGGCTCCTCCTACTGGGCGGACGTGCTGCCCGCCGTCACGGTGATGGGCTGCGGCATGACGCTGCTGGTCGCGCCGCTGACGGCCACCGTGCTGGCGGCCGTCGAGGTCCGGCACGCGGGCATCGCGAGCGGGGTGAACAACGCCGCCGCCCGCGCGGCCGGCCTGCTCGCGGTGGCCGCCCTCCCGGCCCTGGCCGGACTGAGCGGCGACGCCTACCGGGTGCCGTCCGCGGTCGACTCCGCCTTCCACACCGCGATGCTGATCTGCGCGGGTCTGCTGGCCGGCGGCGGGCTGATCGCCTTCGCCACCGTCCGGGGCAACGTCCTCGCCCCCGAGGACCACCTGGTGGCCGAGCCGGACTGCGCGTGGACCTGCGGCACCACCCCGCCGCTCGACCCGGGCCACGTCCACACGCACGAGGGCCCCGTCACCGGTCCGGTGGCGGGGCCCTCGCCCGACAGCTGACGAGTGGTCAGAGGATGTCGGCGGGGACGTACTTGGCGGCCTCCGGGTAGGCGGCCGCGACGGCCTCCACCTGACGGACCACCTCGGCGACCTGGGCACCGGCCGCACCGGTGAAGGAGAGCTTGTCGGCCAGCAGCGCGTCCAGCGCGGCCCGGTCCAGCGGGATCCGCTCGTCGGCGGCCAGGCGGTCGAGCAGCTCGTTCTCCCGGGCGCCCGCGCGCATCGCCAGCGCGGAGGCGACGGCGTGCTCCTTGATGACCTCGTGCCCGGTCTCCCGGCCGACGCCCGCGCGCACCGCGCCCATCAGCACCTTGGTGGTGGCGAGGAACGGCAGGTAGCGGTCCAGCTCGGCCTCGACCACGGCGGGGAAGGCGCCGAACTCGTCGAGGACGGTCAGGAAGGTCTCCAGCAGGCCGTCGAAGGCGAAGAAGGCGTCCGGCAGCGCGACCCGGCGCACCACCGAGCAGGAGACGTCGCCCTCGTTCCACTGGTCGCCAGCCAGCTCGCCGGTCATCGAGGCGTAGCCGCGCAGGATGACGGCCAGGCCGTTGACGCGCTCGCAGGAGCGGGTGTTCATCTTGTGCGGCATCGCGGAGGAGCCGACCTGGCCCTCCTTGAAGCCCTCGGTGACGAGCTCGTGGCCGGCCATCAGGCGGATGGTCTTGGCCAGGCTGGACGGCGCGGCGGCCAGCTGGACGAGCGCGGTGAGCACCTCGAAGTCCAGCGAGCGCGGGTAGACCTGGCCGACGCTGGTCAGCACGTTGTCGAAGCCGAGGTGCGCGGCGACCCGGCGCTCCAGCTCGGCCAGCTTCTCGGTGTCCCCGCCCATCAGGTCCAGCATGTCCTGGGAGGTGCCGACCGGGCCCTTGATCCCGCGCAGCGGGTAGCGGGCGATCAGCTCCTCCAGCCGGCGGAAGGCGACCAGCAGCTCGTCGGTGATCGACGCGAAGCGCTTGCCCAGGGTGGTGGCCTGCGCGGCCACGTTGTGCGAGCGGCCGGCCATGACCAGCTCGGAGTGCTGGGCGGACAGCGTGGCCAGGCGGACCAGCACGGCGACCGCGCGGTCGCGCACGTGCTCCAGCGACCGGCGGATCTGCAGCTGCTCGACGTTCTCGGTCAGGTCCCGGGACGTCATGCCCTTGTGGATCTGCTCGTGGCCGGCGAGTTCGCTGAACTCCTCGATCCGGGCCTTCACGTCGTGGCGGGTGACCCGCTCACGGGCGGCGATCGAGCCGAGGTCGACCTGGTCGATCACCCGCTCGTAGTCGGCGACGGCGTTCGCCGGCACCTCGACGCCGAGGTCCTGCTGGGCCTTCAGGACGGCGAGCCACAGGTGGCGCTCGAGGACCACCTTGTGCTCGGGGGACCACAGCTGGGCCAGGGTCGCCGAGGCGTACCGGGAGGCCAGGACATTGGGGATCTGGGGCTTCGCGCTCACGCTTCGCAAGGGTAACAGCCGAGGTCACGCCGGACGTCGGCACCCTGCTCCACCGGCGGCCGCGGCCGCCGGAACCCGCCGGACCGCTCGGCCCGACGCGGGTCCGCGGGTACGGGCGGCGCAGGGCCTACTGCGCGCCGCCCGTCCGGCCGGCCAGCACCGGCAGGACCTGCGTGCAGATCGAGTGCAGGGCGATCCGCTGCTCGTCGTTCATCGCCTCGAACGCCTGGTGGGTACGGCCCATCTCGCTGCGGATGAGGCCCAGGATCTCCCGGCCCTCGGCCGTGATCACCACGATCTTCACCCGGCGGTCACCGGCCGCCGCCGCCCGGTTGGCCAGGCCCAGCGACTCCAGCCGGTCCACGATCCCGGTGACGTTCGACGCGTCGCAGCCCAGCCGTCCGGCCAGCGCGCGCATCGGCACCGGCTCCTGGACCGCGCCCAGCGCCTTGGCCTGCGAGGAGGAGAGCCCGTGCCGGGCCGCGGCCGCCGCGAAGTCCTGGAAATACGCGGCGCCGACGGCGGCCAACGCCTCCATCAGCTCGGCGTTGGTCGGTACGGTCGTCGTCGGTGTCGAACCCATGGGGTCAGGGTACGACCAGGTGCTTCAGCAACTCAAGCTTTGACCGGAGCAACCGTCGCGAGCCGCCTCACACCTTCACAGACATGCACCCGGCGGTCACAGCACCAACTGGTCGAACAGCCGCCGCAACTCGGCGTCCGGGTCGGCGGTCAGCCCGGTGTGCACCGGCCCCGGCTGGACGATCGCGCTGCGCGGCGCGGTCAGCCAGCGGAACCGCTGCCCGGGGCTGTCCCCCGCCGCCGGCCCGGCCTGCGGCCCGCCCAGGCAGACCGCCTCGATCCCGTGCAGCGCCCGCCGCACCCCCTGCACGTCCGTCACCGGGTCCAGCGCCAGCAGCCGCGCCTGGTCCAGGTGGGTCCGCGCCGCCAGGTGCGAACTCTGCCGGCAGTACAGCAGCACCCCGACGTTGACGCACTCACCGCGCTCGACCCTCGGCACCGCGCGGATCACGGCGTACTCGTAGTCGTGCAGCTCGACGATGGCCGGCAGCGCGGGCGTCGACGACTCGCTCATGCGGGCACCTCCGGCAGCCAGTCACGCGGACCGGCCAGTCGCCCGGTCAGCTGGGAACGGTACGCGGCGCGCACCTCGTCGGGCGAGTCGAAGCCGAACTCGTCCATCAGCCAGACCTCGGGGATCTGCGCCACGGCCGCCTCGATCGCCGTCTCCGCGAGCGGGGCGAGCGCCTTGTCCGCCGACTCCAGGTCGGGCCTGGCGCGCAGCAGCGCATGGTCGGAGGCGTCGTACGGGCGGCGCACCCAGGCGGCGGCACCGGGCCAGTTGTGGTGGAAGATCAGGCTCGCGCCGTGGTCGATCAGCCGCAGCCCGCCGGTCGCCACCAGCAGGTTCGGGTTGCGCCAGGACCGGTCGACATTGCCGATCAGCGCGTCGAACCAGAGCACCCGGCCCGCGAGTTCGGGATCCACCTCGAAGCAGAGCGGGTCGAAGTTGAGCGCGCCGCTGACGAACGCCATCCCGAGGTTGGTCCCGCCACTGGCCCGCATCTGGTCCTGGATCTGGTGGTCCGGCTCACTGCGCGCGAGGACCGGGTCCAGGTCGACGGTCACCAGCTCCGGCACCGGCAGCCCGAGCCGCCGCCCCAGCTCCCCGGCCAGCACCTCCGCGACCAGGGCCTTGCGCCCCTGCGCCGCACCGACCCATTTCAGCGCGTACAGCCGCCGATCATCGGCCTCGACCAGGCCCGGCATCGAGCCGCCTTCTCTCAGTGGCGTCACGTACCGGATCGCCGTCACCTCGGGTAGCACGCCCACAGCCTATCGGTGCATCCGTCCCCGCCGTACGCCCACAACCCCTCCCCTCCCTCATCCGCCCCACCCCGCGCACCAACCACCGTCCCAAGCCCCCACCACGGCCCACCCTTCACCCCTCCCTCATCCGCCCCACCCCGGTGGCAGCCCCCGCTGCTCCGTGCGAGTGTGGCGGACAGTAATGGGGACCTTCACGGCAAAGGGATGAGCGATGGAACGACCTCGGATCCTGATCGTGGGCGGTGGCTTCGCCGGCCTGGAGTGCGCCCGCCGCCTCGAACGCAAGCTGTCACCCTCGGAGGCCGAGATCTCGCTGGTCACGCCGTTCAGCTACCAGCTCTACCTCCCCCTCCTCCCCCACGTCGCCGCGGGCGTCCTCACCCCGCAGTCCGTGGCCGTCTCCCTGCGCCGCTCGCTGCGCCGCACCCACATCGTTCCGGGCGGCGCCATCGGCGTGGACCCGGCTTCCAAGGTGTGCGTCGTCCGCAAGATCACCGACGAGGTGGTCGCGCAGAAGTACGACTTCCTGGTGCTCGCCCCCGGCAGCGTCACCCGCACCTTCGACATCCCGGGCCTCACCGACTACGCCCGCGGCATGAAGACGCTGGCCGAGGCGGCCTACGTCCGTGACCACGTGATCGCCCAACTCGACCTCGCCTCGGCCACCCTGGACCAGCGGGAGCGGGAGTCCCGGCTCCAGTTCGTGGTGGTCGGCGGCGGCTACGCGGGCACCGAGACGGCCGCCTGTCTGCAGCGTCTGACCACCGCCGCGTCCCACCGCTACCCGCGGCTGGACGCCCGGCAGATCAAGTGGCACCTGATCGACATCGCCCCGAAGCTGATGCCGGAGCTCGGTGACCCGCTCGGCGAGGCGGCCCTGGAAATCCTGCGGGAGCGCGGCATCGAGGTGTCGCTGGGCGTGTCGGTGGCCGAGGTCGGCGCCGAGTCGGTCAAGTTCACCGACGGCCGGGTGCTCCCCTGCCGGACGCTGATCTGGACCGCCGGGGTGGCGGCGAGCCCGCTGATCGGCACCCTGGACGCCGAGACGGTCCGCGGCCGGCTCGCCGTGACGGCGGAGATGCGGGTGCCGCAGTTCGAGGGCGTGTTCGCGCTCGGGGATGCCGCCGCCGTGCCCGACCTGGCGAAGGGCGACGGCGCGGTGTGCCCGCCGACCGCCCAGCACTCCGCCAGGCAGGGCCGCGCGGTGGCGAACAACGTGATCGCCTCGCTCCGCAACCAGCCCCTGGAGCCTTACTACCACAAGGACTTGGGCCTGGTGGTCGACCTCGGCGGCAAGGACGCGGTCTCCAAGCCGGTCGGTGTGGAGCTGCGCGGGGTGCCCGCCCAGCTGGTCGCGCGTGGCTACCACCTGATGGCGATGCGCACCAATGTGGCCAAGTTCCGAGTGGGCGCCAACTGGCTGCTCAACGCGACCGCCGGGGACGACTTCGTCCGTACCGGCTTCCTCGCCCGCCAGCCCGCCCGGCTTCAGGATTTCGAGTACACCGACGCCTATCTGACGAAGGATCAGGTGCGGGCGCACGCCCAGTCCCTGCTTGCCAAGGGCTGACCGCGCTCACCAAGTCCTGCTCGCAGCACATCACTTCGGCGCCCCCGCAGCCAAGGCCGCGGGGGCGCCGAAGCATGTGGTCAGCACTCGGTCACAGCGCGCTCAGCGCGCGGTCACCGCATGCCCAGCGCACGGTCACCGCGCGGCGAGGTACATCCCGCTCGCGTCCTGCCCGGCCGTGTTGCGGCACGCGTAGTCACCGCTCGGGCGGCCCCACAGCAGCGTCAGGCAGCGCCCGACCGCCTGCTGCCCGTAGTAGTTGGGGTGCATCGACTCCTGCAGTGCGCCCTGCGTGGAGTTGAGCCCGCCGTCCAGGAAGCGCGCCCACTCGCCGGTGGTCGCGGACGGGCCGGAGCTCGCGGTCGGCTGCTTGGTGGCCGTCGAGCAGACCTCGCGGCCCTGCAGCATGTCCGACAGGTCGAGGAACTGCGCGCCCTTGGACGCGGCGACGCCCGCCAGCGCCTGGGAGATCTGCGGCACCATCGTGTCGCGGGCCCAGTCGGCGTCTCCGTCCCAGAACGGGCAGCCGCCGGTGTCGGACCGGGTCCAACCGCTTTCCGGGTACCGCATCTCGGCGCTGCGCGGGATCGGCGACGGGTAGGACTGCAGCACCAGGCGGTAGTCCGACTGCGCGTAGCCCGCGCCGGCCATCACGGCGCGGATCTCGTCGATCGCCTTGCCGACCCCGGCCATCGCCGTGGGCATCTTGTCGTCGATCTGGGACTGCGCGGAGTCGTGGCAGTACGAGTACCAGATCAGGTAGTCCTGCACGCAGTTGGAGATGATGTCCGCGAAGCCCAGGTCGTTGCCGCCGATCGACAGGGTGATCAGCTTGACGTTGTTCTGCCGCGCCACGCCGGCGAGTTGGTCGGCCTGCGGGGCCTCGCCCTTGTACGACTGGCCGCCGTTGGAGGCGCGGAAGATGTTCGCGGTGACGGCGCCGGAGCAGGCCAGGTTGATCTCGTTCTGGGCGCCGGTGGAGGCGCTGATCACCTCGGAGACGTCGGAGCGGTCGCAGCCGCTCGCCGCCGTGGCGCCGTAGACCCGCGAGGGGTCGTACGAACTGCCGGTCCAGGCGCGGTCGGTGCCGTTGCGGCTGCCGCTGGTGCCGGCGGAGTTGCCCTTCCAGCGGCCGGCCTCGCCGGAGATGTAGCTGTCGCCGAGCGTGACGCTGGCGGTGGGCCCGGAGGGCACGGCGGCCGGTGCGGCGGAGGCCGGTGTGGCGACGGCCAGGCCCGCGAGGGCGAGCGGGAGGGCGAAGGCTGCGGTGAGCAGCCGTCGGCCGAGTCGAGGTGCGCTGCGGTTGATGCTCGAACAGTTTTCGGGCACTGCGGAACTCCTGCGGCTCGGTCTTCCCGTGGATGGGGAACGGGAAGACGCGTAGGTGAGGGTGGGCCGCCGGCCGGTGGCGCGATGAAGATGACATGCCCTCGCCTGTTACCGCTAGGTATCTGCAGCAGGTTTCGCTTTTGTTACCGCCGGGTTCAGACCAGACCGGCAACCGCGGACCGGCTGCCGCCCGCCGCGCACACCCGTCACACCAGCCCCGCCCACCCCACCGGCAGCCCGCCGTTCACCACCGCCCACCTCGCCGTTCACACGAGCCGGGAGCCGTCCCCGCTCGCTCCCAGCACCGCTGCCAGGTCCTCCGCCAGTTCCCTGGCCTGCGCCGACTCCAGCCGGGCCGTGGTGAACCGCAGCCCCGGCGGCGACTGGATCCGGTACCGCGCGCCGGGCGCCGCGACCCAGCCGCGCTGCACCAGCGCCGCCAGCGCCGAGGTCTCGTCCGGTACCGGCACCCAGACGTTCAGCCCGCTCTGCCCGTGCGCCTCGATCCCGCGTGCCGCCAGCTCGCCCAGCAGGGCGTCCCGCCGGGCCCGGTAGGTCGCGGCCACCCGCGCGACCGGCGCGGCGTCGCTGCGCCACAGCTCGGCGACGGTGCGCTGCAGCAGGTGGCTGACCCAGCCGGCCCCCAGCCGCAGCCGTCCGGACACCCGGCCGATCGTCTCCGGGTCGCCGACCGCCACCGAGACCCGCAGGTCCGGCCCGTACGCCTTGGCCGCCGAGCGCACCACCGCCCAGTGCCGCGACCCGGCCACGGCCAGCGGATGGAACGGCTGGTCGACCATGCCGTGCCCGTGGTCGTCCTCGATCAGCAGCACCCCGGGGTGCTCGGCCAGGACGGCCTTCAGCGCCTCGGCCCGGCGCGCGGTGAGCGCCGCGCCGGTCGGGTTCTGCGCCCGGCTGGTGACCACCACCGCCCGGGCGCCCTCGGCCAGCGCCGCCGCGAGCGCGTCCGGCAGCGGGCCCTCGTCGTCCAGCCGGACGGGCAGGTGCTTGAGGCCCATCGCGGGCAGCAGGTCGAACAGGCTGCCCCAGCCCGGGTCCTCGACGGCGACCGCGTCGCCGGGGCGCAGCCGGGCGTCGAGGATGCGTTCGATGGTGTCGAGCGAGCCGGAGGCGACGACGATCGGGCCGCCGGGCAGGCCGTCGGCCTCGAATGAGGCGCGGGCGAGCGCGAGCAGTTCCGGGTCTACGGCCGGGTGTCCGTACAGCACCGGTTCGGCGCGCGCGGCCTCGGCGGCGGCCGCGAGGGCGGGGCCGAGGTCGGGCAGCAGCGCCGGGTCGGGGTTGCCGGCGGACAGGTCCCGGGCGTGCGGGGGGACGGGGATGCGGATCTGGTCGCGCGGGGTGAGCGCGGGTCTGGGGAGGATCCGGCTGCCCTTGCGACCGGCCGTCTCGATCACGCCTCGGTCGCGCAGCAGCCGGTAGGCGGCGGCGACGGTATTGGGGTTGACGCCCAGTTCGGCGGCGAGGTCGCGCAGCGGGGGCAGCGCGGTTCCGGGGGCGAGCAGTCCGCTGCTCACGCCCTGTTCGATGTGCGCCGCGATTTCGCTGGCGCGTCGCCCTTTCAGCGGATAGTCTCCTAGCACAAAGTAAATTATGCACTAGTACATAGAGGATGTCATGTCAGACACCACGGAAGGCTCGCCGACCTACTCCCGTACCCCCAGGACCACCCCCACCCGGTACAAGGACCGGGCCACCTGGGAGCAGGAGGCGATCCACGCCATCCTCGACAGCGCCTACATCTGCCACCTCGGCTTCGTCGCCGACGGCGCCCCCGTGGTGCTGCCGACGATCTACGCCCGGGTCGGCAGCCGGCTCTACGTCCACGGCTCCACCGGCAGCCGTCCGATGCGCGGCGCCTCCGGCGAGCAGGGCATGCCGGTCTGCGTCACCGTCACCCAGGTCGACGCGCTGGTGCTGACCAAGTCCGCGTTCAACCACTCGGTGAACTTCCGCTCGGTCGTCGCCCACGGCACCGCCCACCAGGTCACCGACCCCGAGGAGCTGGACGTCGCGCTGGCCGCCCTGGTCGACCACGCGATACCCGGCCGCTCCGCCGAGGTCCGCCCGGCCAACGCCAAGGAGCTCGCCGCCACCGCCGTCCTGCGGCTGGAGCTGGACGAGGTCTCGGCCAAGACCCGCGAGGACGACGCCGCCGACGACCCCGAGGACGCCGACCTGCCGCACTGGTCCGGCCTGATCCCGGTCACCACCGTGCACGGCACCCCCGTTCCGCACGACGACGGCACCATCCCGCTCCCCGCCCACCTGCGCACCTACCCCCGCTGACGAGGAGCGCTCCGATGCTGATCAGGTCCTGGGACCGCGGCGACGAGAACGAGTGGCGCGCCTGGCTGGCCGAGGGCCGCGACTTCGGCCTGCTCGCCGCCAACGGCGGCCCGGGCGAGGGCCCGGTCCTCGTCCCGACGCACTTCCTGCTGTACGCCGAGCACGGCGAGATCCTGCTCCACCTCGCCGCGCCCAACCCGCTGCTGGCCGCCGTCCGGGCCGACCCGCAGGTCACCCTCGCGGTCACCGACGGCTACGCCTTCGCCCCGGGCCACTGGCGCGGCGCCCCCGGCACACCGACCAGCTACTACGCCTCGGTCCACTTCCACTGCACCGCCGAGGTCGTGGAGTCCGCCGCCGGCAAGGCGGAGATCCTCAACCGCCAACTGGCGCACTTCCAGCCCGAGACGCCGGAGGTCCGAGTGGTGCCCGGCGGCGGCGAGTTGGCCCGGCAGCTGCCCGGCCTGCGCGGGCTCCGGCTGACCGTGAAGGAGGTGCGGGCCAAGTTCAAGTACGACGACAAGAAGCCCGCCGAGACGCAGTACGCGATGGCCGACCGCCTCGCCGAGCGCGCGGACGGCGGCGGGCGCGGCCGCGACCAGTACGCCGCCGCCCGTACCCAGCTGCTCCGCCGCCACGAGCGGCGCGCCGCCCAACCGGCCACCTCCCGGGGGCGCACCACCACACCGCGCGCCGCCGACTGACCCCGCGTCACCCGATCGGCCCTGAACGCGGGCAGGTCGGCCCCGCCGCTGCTCGAATGTGAGACGAGCCCTGCCCACTCCGCGTCAGAGCGGGCCCGTCCACCCCGGGGAGCGCGCGTGTCCACAGTCAACGGCCAACGGGCGGCCGGCGAGGCCCATCTCGGCCACGTGGTGTTCATCTCTGCGGCGGCGGCCATGGGCGGCTTCCTGTTCGGCTACGACAGCGCGGTGATCAACGGTGCGGTGACGGGCATCCAGAAACACTTCGCGGTGGGCCACGGCACCACCGCCTTCGTGGTCGCCATCGCGCTGCTGGGCTCGGCGGCCGGCGCGGTGATCGCCGGCCGGCTCGCCGACAACTTCGGCCGGGTGCGCACGATGCTGCTGGCCGCCGCGCTGTTCGCGGCCAGCGGCATCGGCTCGATGTTCCCGCCGAACATCGAGACCCTCGCCACCTGGCGCGTGATCGGCGGCATCGCGATCGGCATCGCCTCGGTGATCGCGCCCACCTACATCGCCGAGGTCGCGCCGACCGCCTACCGCGGTCGGCTCGCCTCCTTCCAGCAGATGGCGATCGTGCTCGGCATCACCGTCTCCCAGCTGGCCAACTGGGCGCTCAACCAGGCCGCCGGCGGCGAGTCCACCAACCACCTCGGCGGCATCGAGGCCTGGCAGTGGATGCTCGGCGTCGAGGCGATCCCGGCCCTGGTGTACGGGCTGATGGCGCTCGCCATCCCGGAGTCGCCGCGCTTCCTGATCGCCGACCACCGCGAGGCGCAGGCCCGCAAGGTGCTGGTCGAGGTCGAGGGCGAGGGCGTGGACCTGGACGCCCGGGTGGCGGAGATCCGCGCGGTGCTGGAGTCCGCCCACAAGCCCCGGATGAAGGACCTGCTCGGCGGCCGCTTCGGCCTGCTGCCGATCGTCTGGGTCGGCATCGGCGCCTCGGCGTTCCAGCAGTTCGTCGGCATCAACGTGATCTTCTACTACTCGTCCCTGCTCTGGCAGTCGGTCGGCATCAACGAGTCCAACTCGCTTCTGATCAGCCTCTCCACCTCGATCATCAACGTGATCGGCACGGTGATCGCGATGGCCCTGGTGGACCGGATCGGCCGCAAACCGCTCGCCCTGGCCGGCTCGATCGGCATGGCGGCCGCGCTCTCCACCGCCGCCTGGGCGTTCTCCTTCCGGTACGGCACCGGCGACACCGCCACCCTGGACAACACCCACGCCACCGTCGCCCTGGTCGCCGCGCACGTCTTCGTGCTGTGCTTCGCCTTCTCCTGGGGCGTCGTGGTCTGGGTCCTGCTCGGGGAGATGTTCCCCAACCGGATCCGCGCGCTCGCCCTCTCCGTCGCGGCGTCGGCCCAGTGGATCGCCAACTGGGCGATCACCGTCAGCTTCCCCGACCTCGCCGACTGGAACCTCTCGGCGACGTACGCCATCTACGCGGCCTTCGCGCTGCTGTCCATCCCGTTCGTGGCCTTCTGCATCAAGGAGACCAAGGGCCGCCCCCTGGAGGAGATGGGCTGACCCCGCCCCCCGCCCCCCGCACCCCGCCGCACGCGGCCCGACCCACCGAGAGGAAGCCATGCCCGACCAGCGCGGCTCCCGGCAGAACGTCACCTTCCCGAGCAACGGCCGTACCGCGCACGGGTACCTGGCCCGGCCGCCGCAGGGCGCCGGGCCCGGCCTGGTGGTGGTGCAGGAGTGGTGGGGGCTCACCACGCACGTCGCCACCATGGCCGACCGCTTCGCCGCCGAGGGTTTCACCGTCCTCGCCCCCGACCTGTTCGGCGGTGCGACCACCCACGACCGCACCGAGGCGGCCCGGTTCAAACGCGAACTCCCGGTCGAGCGGGCCGTCGAGGACCTCTCCGGGGCCGTCGACCATCTGCTCTCGCTGGACGGGGTGGTCGGCGACGCCGTCGGCGTGGTCGGCTTCTGCATGGGCGGCGGCTTCGCCCTGCTGCTGGCCGCCCGGGCCGGCGACAAGGTGGCCGCCGTGGCGCCCTTCTACGGCCTCCCGCCCGACCCGGACTTCGACTACCGCGGCCTCACCGCCCACGTCCTCGGCCACTTCGGCGAGCTGGACGGCTCGATCCCGATGACCGCCGTGGACGAGGCCGCGATCCGGATCGGCGAGGCCACCGACGTCCGCCCCGAGATCCACTTCTACCCGGCCGGGCACGCCTTCATGAACGACGAGAACCTCCTCGGCACCTACGACCCCCTGCAGGCCCGGATCGCCTGGCGCCGCACCCTCACCTTCCTCCGGGGCCACCTCGGCTGACGGGGCCGGCCCGGCCCCGCTGCCGGGATCGGCTCGACACCGGCTGGCGGACTCGACCCGGCATCGACCCACCGAGGCGGCCCGACAGGTGCGCAAACCCGATGGACACCTGTACGAACTCCGGCCATAGTCGCCAGGTGCCCACCCCACCCCCGCGCCCCCGCCGCTTCGCCTGGGCCAGCCGCAACTTCCGCATCCAGACCGCCGCCACCGTGGTCAGCGGCCTGGGCAATGCCGGCGCCCCCATCGCCACCGCCTTCGCCGTCCTCGGCAACGGCGGCACCACCACCGAGGTCGGCTACGTCACCGCCGCCCGCCTGCTGCCCACGGTGCTGCTCCTGGTGCTCGGCGGCGCCCTCGCCGACCGCCTGCCCCGCCACCGGATCATGGTCGCCGCCAACCTGTTCAGCGGCGCCTCCCAGGCCGTACTGGCCGCGCTGGTCCTGGCCGGGAACGCCCGACTCTGGCAGCTGCTGGTGCTCTCCGCCGCCGGCGGCGCCGGCTACGCGCTCTACTCCCCCGCCTCCGGCGGCATGATCATGCAGGCCGTCCCCCAGGAGCAGGCGGCCCGCGCCTTCTCGGTCTTCCGGATGGGCCAGAACGCCTCCCAGATCGGCGGCGCCGCCCTCGGCGGAGCACTCACCGCCGTGGTCGGCCCCGGCTGGGTGCTCGCCCTGGACGCCCTCTGCTTCCTGATCGCCGCCGCGCTGCGCTTCTTCCTGGAGCCGGAGCAGGCCCCCGCCCCCTCGGGCGCCAGCATGCTGCGCGACCTGCGGGAGGGCTGGCGGGAGTTCGCCTCCCGCCGCTGGCTCTGGGTGATCGTGCTCCAGTTCTCCGTCCTGGTCGCCTGCATCGGCGCGGTCGAGTCGGTGTACGGGCCGGCCATCGCCAAGGAGCGGCTCGGCGGCGCGGGCGCCTGGGGCCTGGCGATGTCCGCCTACGGCGTCGGCCTGGTGGCCACCGGCCTGCTGATGGCGCGCTGGCGGCCCCGCCGGATCCTGCTGGTCGGCAACTGGGGGGTGTTCCTGTTCGGCGTGCCCGCGCTGGCCCTCGCCGCCGCACCGCTGCCGCTGCTGATCGCCGCGATGTTCCTCTCCGGCGTCGGCGTCACCGTCTTCGGCGTCAACTGGATGGTCGCGCTCCGCCAGGAGATCCCAGCCGAGATGTTCTCCCGGGTCTCCGCGTACGACGAGCTCGGCTCCTACTCGCTCGCCCCGGTCGGCACCGCGCTGGCCGGCCCGGCCGCCGTGGCGCTCGGCCTGGGTGGCGCGCTCTGGACCTGCGCCGTCGCCTGCCTGGTGCTCAGCGCGGCGGTCCTGCTGGAGCCGCAGGTGCGCCGGCTGAGCCGCCGGAGCACCACCGACGCACCGGTGCCCGCCACCGAGCCCGTGCCCACGTCGTGAGCGCCCCGTGCGCCCCTCGTGCGCCCACCGGTGGGCAACCAACGGGACAGGTGGTACGTCCGGACAGGTAGGAATCACGACCGCTCTGGGGGGCCACCGGTGCCGAAGCCACTGCTGTTCCTGGACGTCGACGGCGTCCTGAACCCGGTCTGCCCGCATCCGGACGCCGGATTCGACACCCACACCCTGCTCGGCTACGCCGTCCTGCTGTCCGCCCGGCACGGCGACTGGCTGCGCGAGCTCGCCGGGACGTACGAACTGGTCTGGGCCACCACCTGGGAGGAGCACGCCAACACCCACATCGCCCCGGCGATCGGCCTGGACCCGCTCCCGGTGGTCCGCCTCAGCGGCTACGTCCCGCAGCCCGACGACCCGCACGTCCCGCTGATGGAGCTGTTCTCCGCCGCCAAGTGGGCCCCGCTGCTGCGCTACGCCGGAGGCCGCCCGTTCGCCTGGGTGGACGACGTCATCCCCTCCCGGCTGGTCCGCAAATCGCTCTGGCGCCGCGACCGCCTGCTGCTGCCGATCGACCCCGGCCAGGGCCTGGAGCGCCGGCACGTCGACCGGCTGCTCGCCCGACCGCCGCGCGGCCAGGCCCTCCCCGTCAAGGCGCTCAGGGGGTCGGCAGCCAGCTGACGTGCCCGGCGAGCAGCGCGTACCCGACGAAGGCCACCGTGTCGATCAGCGCGTGCGCCACCACCAGCGGCATCACCCGCCCCCAGCGCCGGTACAGCAGGCAGAACACCGCCCCCATCACCATGTTGCCGATCAGCCCGCCGACCCCCTGGTACAGGTGGTACGAGCCGCGCAGCACCGAGCTCGCCACCACCGCCGCCGGCCAGGACCACCCCAACTGCCGGACCCGGCGCAGCAGGTAGCCGAGGACGACGACCTCCTCGAGGATGGCGTTCTGCCAGGCCGACAGCACCAGCACCGGCACCCGCCACCAGACGTCCGGCAGCCCCGAGGGCGCGACCGTCAGGTTGTACCCGGCCGCCTGCGAGGCCAGGTACAGCGCCAGCCCCGACCCGCCGATCGCCGCCGCGACGGCCGCGCCCCGGCCGAGGTCGCGCAGCTTCTGCCCGAGGTCGAAGCCCAGCACCCGCAGCGCGGCGCCCTCGCGCACCAGCAGGTAGCCGACCAGTACCACCGGCATCAGGCCGCGCCCGATGTAGTACAGCTGCCACACCAGGTCCAGCCAGGGCCGCCCGGGCGCCCGCGAGCCGTTCAGCGTGGCGACCTGCTGGCCGAGCTTGATCGGTTCGGTGAGCGAGCCGGCGAAGCTGATCAGCGCGCTGATCCCGCTGGCCCCGAGCGAGAGGCCGAGGACGATCAGCAGCTCCGCCCCGAGCAGCCGGCGGGTGGGCTGCTCGGTCTCCGGCGCGGTCGGGACGGTGGTCACGGGGGCTCCAGCGGACGGGCGGTCGCTCCGGCCGTCGGCCGACCGCCGGAGCGATCATCCTGACACAGCGGCCCGGTCAGCCGGCCGGCCAGGTGCGTACCGGCCGACCGGGGTACACACCGGCCGACCCACCGGCCAGGTGCGTACCGGCTAACCCACCGGCCAGGTGTGCACCGGCTCCCCGCCGCGCATGTGCTCGGCGTAGCGCCGGGTCATCGCCGCGAGCGCCGCCGGCCGGTCCATCCCGTACTGCTCGCGCAGTCGGTGGAAGGTCGCGCTCTGCCAGGCCGCGCCGTTGGTGCGGCGCAGGCAGCGCTGCTCGATGATGCCCAGGTAGCGGTCCCGGTCGGCGGGCTCCACGCCCCACTCGTCGAGGCCCTGGTAGGCCATCGGCAGCAGCTCGCCGAGCACCAGGTCGACGGCGGACACCGTCTGCAGCCCGCCGCCGCGTCCGGCCCGTCCGGGGCGCGGCCACTGGAACACCGCGTCGATGCCGTACCGGGCGCCCTGCCGGAAGTTCTCGTCCGCCCGCTCGAACGGCAGCCGGGTCCAGACCGGCCGGGGCTGCTCGGCGAGCACCCGCACCAGCCCGTAGTAGAAGGCGGCGTTGGCCAGTGTGTCGGCCACCGTCGGCCCGGCCGGCAGCGCCCGGTTCTCCACCCGCAGGTGCGCCACCCCGCCCGAGACGTCGTAGATCGGCCGGTTCCAGCGGTAGATGGTGCCGTTGTGCAGCCGCATCTCGGCGAGCTTGGGCGCGCCGCCGGTGGCCAGGACCTTCAGCGGGTCCTCGTCGTCGCAGATCGGCAGCAGGGCGGGGAAGTAGCGCAGGTTCTCCTCGAAGAGGTCGTACGCCGAGTCCACCCAGCGCTCGCCGAACCAGGTGATCGGGCGCACGCCTTGCGCCTTGAGCTCGGCCGAACGGGTGTCGCAGGCCTGCTGGAAGAGCACCGGACGGGTCTCCCGCCACAGCTCCCGCCCGAACAGGAAGGGGGAGTTCGCGCCCAGCGCGAGCTGTGGCCCGCAGAGCGCCTGGGCGGCGTTCCACACCGAGGAGAAGCGCTCGGGGGTCACCTGGAGGTGCAGTTGCAGCGAGGTCGCGGCGGCCTCGGCGACCATGGTGATGGACTCCAGCTGGAGGTGCTCGACGCCCTCGATGTCGAGCGCGATCTCCTCCCCGCGCGCGGCCAGTATCTGGTCGCTGAGCAGGGTGTACCGCTGGTTGTGGCTCATCGCGTCGAGGCCGGTGTGGGCGTGCTCGAGGGTCGGCAGGATGCCCACCATGACGATCCGGGCGCCCGCTTCGGCGGCCCGCCGGTCGGCGTAGCGCAGCCCGATGTCGAGCTCCTCCCGCAGTTCCTCGAAGACGTGCCCGCAGAGCCGGTGCGGCGTGATGTTGACCTCGATGTTGAACTTGCCCAGCTCGGTCTGGAAGTCGCTGGAGCCGATTTCGCTGAGCACCTGGGCGTTGTTCATGGCCGGCAGGCCCTGCTCGTCGGCCAGGTTGAGCTCGATCTCCAGCCCCATCACCGCCCGCGGCCGGTCGAAACGGTCCTCCCGCAGCATCCGCCCCAGCGCCTCCTGACAGGCCTG
The DNA here is from genome assembly GCF_055575795.1 of Kitasatospora sp. NPDC034023. NCBI lineage: Bacteria > Bacillati > Actinomycetota > Actinomycetes > Kitasatosporales > Streptomycetaceae > Kitasatospora > Kitasatospora sp. NPDC034023. Next base: position 20,002 of record NZ_JBVIRY010000026.1, on the reverse strand, counting down.
GAGCTTTCGCCGGTAGAGCTGTCGGTCCGCCAGATCCGCCCGAGTCGCCACGACCTTCTCGCCCACGGTCCCCTCCTCCTGAGACACCCCGTTGAGCCACCCGGCCGACCGACCGTGCAAGCATCATGCCCACCTCGAAGATCGATACCCGAATGCTTGTACTGGCTTGCAATGCAAGGAAACTGACGGTAATTCAGACTATCTGCAGACTTGCTCGGCGCCACCGCCTGTGATAAACAGATCACCCTGCGCATCTGTTCGATGAAAATTCGCACAGCGCTCCGGCCGGTCCGCTCCCACCGCGAAGCCCTCGTCGACGGCGGCGACCGCGCCGGCACCGCGATCCTGCACAACCGGACACGGCCCGGCCCCCGTCACCGATGACGCGCCACGCCATGCCGGTATGCCGCACTCGCACGCCGATCTCACCTGGAGAGGCGGACCCCGCCATGACTCTGCAGACCCCCCAGCCCCCGCCGAGCGCCCTGCGTGCCGTCCTGGGCGCACTCGACTCGGAGACCGCGCTGCGCCAGCCCGCCGCCGCAGCACTGCGCCATCCGGCCGGCCCCCTGATCCCCGCCCATCCGCTCGCGGTCCATGTCCTGCACGGCCCGCACCCCGATCTCCCCGCCGCCCGCCGCACCGGGTGGCGCTTCCTGATCAAGGACGGCGCCGACGTGGCCGCCGCCGCCGAGGTGGTGCAGGCCGTCGAGGGCCACACCTTCTCCCACTTCACCGCCGGCCCGTACCTCGACTCGACGGTCCGGGCGCTGCGCGAGGCCTGGCAGCTCGCCCAGAACTCCCGGATCCGCCAACAGCCCAGACTGCTGACCTTCCCAGGCCAGTACGCGACGGCGCTCTGGCTGCACAGCCCCGACACCGGCCCGGCCGCCGACCTGCTGATCCCGCTCGCCCCGGCCCCGCTCGGCGTCACCGCCCACCGCGCCTACCCGGCCGCCGAACTGCTGCCGCTGCTCGCCCGGGCCCCGCTCGCCAGGCCGCTGCTCCTCGGCTCCTCCTGAACCACCCGTATCCGCACGGGCCGCCGGACCACCGCCCGGCGGCCCTCCGTCGTGCCCGCGCACCCGGGCCCGGGTGCGTCACCCGAACGGCGACCACCTGAACGGGCCATCCCCCATGGCCTGATCGGGCCATCCACCGCCTGACCCACCGGTGCGCGATTTCCCCCTGCCCCCACCTGAACGGGTGATCTCTGCCCGGGAGTTGTGGCGCATGTCACGAAATCGCTGCGCGCACGTCCGCGGATGCCGACACTGGGAACCAGCGTGGAAGGACCACCTGTCCTACCCACTTGAGCGCCGGTCAACACCTGGTCGGCGTGCGGACAGGATCCGACTACCGCGGCGGCCTCCGGACGGCACGACCTCCGGCGACCGCACCACGGGGAGGATCGCAGAGCGAAGCGAGGGTACGCGTATGTGCCAGCACCGTCCTGAGTGCCCATCGGCCGAGTCCGAAGACCGCGAAGCGGCCGTGTCGGTGGCCTGCCACCCGGAGCAGGGCTGGAGCCTGCTCTGCAACGGCGTCGTCCTGTTCGAGGACACCGGAGAGCTGCTGCCGGACGGCCGGGTGATCGCGCCGCGCCGACCCGTCGCCCACGCGGCCTGACCACCCGGTCCCCGGCCGTACGCCGGGCGCGACCGCACCGCGGTCCCGACCGTACGGCCGGCCCGGACACCGACTCGAGGCAGTACGGGCAGGGCCCCGGCGGAGAGTTCCGCCGGGGCCCTGCCGTTCGTCCGGACGCCGTGGCGCCCGGCTCCGTCAGACGCCGTACTCGTCCAGCGGCGGGCAGGAGCAGACCAGGTTGCGGTCGCCGTACGCGCCGTCGATCCGGCTCACCGGCGGCCAGTACTTGTCCGCCGGGTTCACGCCCGCCGGGAAGACCGCGTCCTGCCGCGAGTAGCCGTGCGCCCAGTCGCCGGCCAGCTCGGCGGCGGTGTGCGGGGCGTTGCGCAGCGGGTTGTCGTCGGCGGCCCACTCGCCCGAGCCGACCTTGTCGATCTCGGCCCGGATCTCGATCATCGCGTCGCAGAACCGGTCGATCTCGTGCAGGTCCTCGGACTCGGTCGGCTCGATCATCAGCGTGCCGGCCACCGGGAAGGACATCGTCGGCGCGTGGAAGCCGTAGTCGATCAGGCGCTTGGCGATGTCGTCCACCGTCACGCCCGTCTCCTTGGTCAGCGGGCGCAGGTCGATGATGCACTCGTGCGCGACCAGCCCGCCCGGGCCGGTGTAGAGCACCGGGAAGTGCGGCGCGAGGCGCTTGGCGATGTAGTTGGCGTTCAGCACCGCGACCTGCGTCGCGCGCTTGAGGCCCTCGCCGCCCATCAGCCGGACGTACGCCCAGGAGATCGGCAGGATCGCCGCCGAGCCCCACGGCGCGGCCGAGATCGGGCCGACACCGGTGGCCGGGCCGGCCTCCGACTGCAGCGGGTGGTTCGGCAGGTACGGCGCCAGGTGGGCGCGCACCGCGACCGGGCCGACGCCCGGGCCGCCACCGCCGTGCGGGATGCAGAAGGTCTTGTGCAGGTTCAGGTGCGAGACGTCCGCGCCGAACTTGCCCGGCTTGGCGAGGCCGACCAGGGCGTTCAGGTTGGCGCCGTCCACGTACACCTGGCCGCCGGCCTCGTGCACCATCGCGCAGATCTCGGTGATCTGGGTCTCGTACACGCCGTGGGTCGACGGGTAGGTGACCATCAGCACCGACAGGTTGTCGCGGTGCTGCTCGATCTTGGCCTTCAGGTCCTCGACGTCCACGTCGCCGTCGACCAGGGTCTTCACCACGACCACGCGCATGCCGGCCATCACCGCGGAGGCCGCGTTGGTGCCGTGCGCGGAGGACGGGATCAGGCAGACGTCGCGCTGGGTGTCGCCGTTGCCGTGGTGGTAGGCGCGGACGGCCAGCAGGCCGGCCAGCTCGCCCTGCGAGCCCGCGTTCGGCTGGATCGACACGGCGTCGTAGCCGGTCACCTCGACCAGTTGCTGCTCCAGCTGGCGGATCAGGGTCAGGTAGCCCTGGGCCTGGTCGATCGGCGCGAAGGGGTGGAGCTGGCCGAACTCCGGCCAGGTCACGGCCTCCATCTCGGTGGTCGCGTTGAGCTTCATGGTGCAGGAGCCCAGCGGGATCATGCCCCGGTCCAGCGCGTAGTCCCGGTCCGACAGGCGGCGCAGGTAGCGCAGCATGGCGGTCTCCGAGCGGTGGCTGTGGAAGACCGGGTGGGTCAGGTACTCGTCGTCGCGCAGGAGCGCGGCCGGCAGCGCCTCGGCGCCCTCGGCCACCTCGACCGCCTCGACGCCGAACGCGGCCCAGACGCCGGCCAGGTGCTCGCGGGTGGTGGTCTCGTCGGCGGAGACGGAGATCCGGTCCGCGCCGTCCTGGTGGACGTTGATGCCGTTGGCGCGGGCGGCGGCGGCGATCTCGGCGGCGCGGCCCGGGACGACGGCGGTGACGGTGTCGAAGAACTCGCCGTGCAGCAGCTCGACGCCGCCGGCCCGCAGGCCCTCGGCGAGGGCGGCGGCGTAGCGGTGGGTGCGGCGGGCGATGTCGGCCAGGCCGTCCGGGCCGTGGTAGACGGCGTACATGGAGGCCATCACGGCGAGCAGCACCTGGGCGGTGCAGATGTTGCTGGTGGCCTTCTCGCGGCGGATGTGCTGCTCGCGGGTCTGCAGCGCGAGGCGGTAGGCGCGGTTGCCGTCGGAGTCGACGGACACGCCGACCAGGCGGCCGGGCAGCGAGCGGGCGTACTCGGCGCGCACCGAGAGGTAGCCGGCGTGCGGGCCGCCGAAGCCCATCGGCACGCCGAAGCGCTGCGAGGTGCCGCAGGCGATGTCGGCGCCCAGCGAGCCGGGGGACTTGAGCAGGGTCAGCGCCAGCAGGTCGGCGGCGACGGCGACGATCGCGCCCAGGCCGTGCGCCTGCTCGATCACCGGGGCGAGGTCGCGGACCACACCGGTGGCGCCCGGGTACTGCAGCAGCACGCCGAAGACACCGCGCTCGGCGATCTCGGCCGGGATGCCCTCGGACAGGTCGGCGACGACGACCTCGACACCGGTCGGCACCGCGCGGGTCTCGATCACCGCGATGGTCTGCGGCAGGGTCTCGGCGTCGACCAGGAAGACGCCACCCTTGACCTTGGTGACGCGGCGGGCCAGTGCCATCGCCTCGGCGGCCGCGGTGCCCTCGTCCAGCAGCGAGGAGCCGGAGGTCGGCAGGCCGGTCAGGTCGGAGACCACGGTCTGGAAGTTGAGCAGCGCCTCCAGGCGGCCCTGCGAGATCTCCGGCTGGTACGGGGTGTACGCGGTGTACCAGGCCGGGTTCTCCATGACGTTGCGCAGGATCACCGGCGGGGTGAAGGTGCCGTAGTAGCCCAGGCCGATCATCGGCTGGAGCACCCGGTTGTGGCCGGCCAGCTCGCGCAGCTCGGCGAGGACCTGGGCCTCGGTCCGGCCGGCGGGCAGGTCCAGGGCGGTGATGGAGCGGATCGCCTCGGGCACGGCGGTGGCGGCGAGCTCGTCCAGCGAGCCGTAGCCGACGGACGCCAGCATCTTCTCCTGCGCGGCGGCGTCGGGGCCGATGTGGCGGTTCTCGAAGGGGCTGGCCAGCTCAAGCTCGGTGAGGGTCGAGGCGCTGGTGGGGCGTCCCGCGTTCGGCTGGGCGTTCATGGTGGTCGAGGCCTCCTGGTCACGGACCGGCGGGGGTACGCGCGCCGACCGGCCTTCCCCGCTGCGGACAGCGAATGAGCCATGGCGGGCGGACCCGACAGGCCTCCCCCTCTGTCATCGGGACCTGAGAGCTTCGCCCGCACGGTGCGCTGTGGGCGCTCCGTCGGCTTGCACCGTCGGTGAGGGTGGTGGTCGCCGGCTTCTGTGCCGAGACTCCTGCCCTGCTTTCCAGAGTGACCTACCCCACACGGTACGGATGCCTGAGAGATTCCGGGGAGGAGTTGCTCCTTCGGCGCCCCGACCAGCGCTTTTCGCGGTCGGAGACTCTCCCGAGCGGGCTCTGCGGTCGCCGCCCAGGGTACCAGCGGGAGGCCGTCGGATCACGGGTGCTTCGGGTCACCCCGGGTCTACGCGCGTCCCCCGGACGGCTCAGCCCGCAGCCCGTCCGGCGCACCCCGGTCGCGCCCGTCCGATTCATGGCATTTGGTGTGAAGTGGCGGACGGCACGGGTACTCCGGCCGACTTCCTGTGGGAGTTCCGCAGGCTCAGCGCACTGGAGGAAAGAGTGCAGACCGACATCGACCCCCGGGACCTCATCGGCCACAAGGCGGTCGACCGCAACGGAGACAAGATCGGCACGGTCGACGAGGTGTACCTGGACGACGCCACCGGCCAGCCCGAGTGGGCCGCCGTCCGGACCGGCATCTTCGGCCGGGACGCCTTCGTCCCGCTCACCACGAGCGAGTTCTCCGGCGACGAGCTCCGGGTGCCGTACGACAAGTCGCTGGTCAAGGAGTCCCCCGACTTCGGCGTGGGCCAGCACCTGTCCCCCTCCCAGGAGCTCCAGCTCTACCGCTACTACGGCCTCGACACCCGAGCGGAGGACCACCCGGGCGGCGAGGACGGCGGCCACGCCGCGCAGTCCGACCTCGACTTCGGCGCCACCCCCGCCGCCGCCGCGGTCGCCGCCAAGCCGCACGCCTTCCACTCCCCCGAGCCCGAGAGCACCAGCGCGACCACCGCCGTAACCGCCATGGAGAGCAACATGCGGACCCTCAGCACCCCTGCTCCCGCCACGGCTTCCCCGGCGCCCATCACGGAACCCAAGCTGCACCCGATGCCGGCGGCGACCACCCACGCACGCGGCTCGGGGGCCGACTCCTCCGCTCCCGGCAACCCGATCGAGATCACCTGCCGCGAGGAGCGTCTGGAGGTCACCACCGAGTGGCACAACGTGGGCACCGCGAAGCTGCGCAAGTACGTGACGACCGAGCAGGTCGAGCGCCGCGTCCCGGTGGTCCGCGAGCGCATCCGGGTCGAGCGGATCCCGGTCGGTGAGGCCGAGCGCGCAGTCCTCACCGAGAAGGAGATCGCCGAAGCCGTCGAGGAAGTCACTCTCCGTGAGGAGCGCCCGGCGGTCCGCAAGTACCTCGCCCCCATCGAGCGCGTCCGCCTGGTCGTCGAGCGCTACACCGACGAGGAAGTGATCCGGGAAGAACTCCGCCGCGAACACGTCGAGGTCCACGACCCCACCACGCCCCAGGACGCCGTCACCCCGACCCCCGACGCCTCCCGCGCCACCGGGATGCGCCCGCTCGTCTGACCCGCGATCCCCAGCAGGGCCCCGACCATCCGAGGTCGGGGCCTTCCCCTTTGCCAAAGCTTAACCGCTCGATATTTGACACTCTGAAGTATCTCCCTGCATGGTTACTTCAGTTCATTCACTATGTACGGGAGGAAGCAACCGTGAGTGAGGCACCCCAGCCCACCATCGCGGCCGAGAAGCAGAGCAGCGCCCGGGTCCTGCCGGCCCTCATCCTGGCGATGCTGTCGTTCAGTGTGGTGCAGACCGCGGTCGTCCCGATCCTGCCCTCGCTGGCCAAGGAACTGAGCGTCTCGGCCTCCAGCGTCACCTGGCTGATGACCGCCAACCTGCTCTCCGCCGCCGTGCTGACTCCCCTCCTGGGCCGCTTCGGCGACCTCCGGGGCCGTAAGCCGATGCTGCTGATCTCGCTGGCGGGCCTGGTCGCCGGTTCGGCACTGGCGGTCAGCACCCACTCCTTCACCTGGCTGGTCGTCGCCCGCGTCCTGCAGGGCGCCGGCGGTGGCGTCATGCCGCTGGCGATCAGCATCGTCCGCGACGAGCTGCCCAAGCAGAAGGTGACCGGCGGCGTCGCCGCCATCAGCGCCTCGATGGGCGTCGGCTCCGGCCTCGGCCTGGTCGCCACCGGTCTCCTGCTGGAGCACTGGAGCTACAAGTCGATCTTCTGGATGGGCCTGGTCTTCGGCCTGATCGCGGTCGCCCTGGTCGCCTTCCGGGTCCCGTCCGACCCGGTCACCGACAAGGAGGGCGGCGCCGACCCGCTCGGCGCGATCACCCTGGCGGGCTGGCTCTCCGCGCTGCTGGTCGCGGTCAGCCAGGGCAACCACTGGGGTTGGACCTCCACCAAGACCCTCGGCCTGTTCGCCGTCGCCGCCGTCGTCGCCCTGGTCTGGGGCATCATCGAGACCAAGGTCGCGCACCCGCTGGTCGACATGAAGATGATGTCCCGTCCGGCCGTGGCCTTCACCAACCTGGCGGGCCTGCTCATCGGCTTCGGCATGTACGGCTCCTTCATGGTCATCAGCAACTTCGCCCAGACCCCGGAGAAGCTGACCCACTACGGCTTCACCGCCACCGTCCTGCACGCCGGTGTCATGCTGCTGCCGTCCGCGATCGGCTCCATGGTGGCCGCCCCGCTCGGCGCGCTGCTGATCGCCCGCCGCGGCCCGCGCAGGCCGCTGGTCCTCGGTGGCGTCCTCGGCGCCATCGCGATGGCCTACCTGGCCCTGCGGCACAGCCACGAGGGCGACATCTACACCGCCTCGGCGATCTTCGGCCTCGGCGTCGGCCTCGCGTTCGCCGCGATGCCGGCCTACATCAACGGCGCCGTCCCGGCCGAGCAGAGCGGCATCGCCAACGGCATGAACTCGGTGCTGCGCACCGTCGGTGGCGCGATCGGCACCGCCGTCATGGCCGCCATCCTGACCGGCGACGTCATGAAGCTGCCGCCGCAGATCCCGCTGCTGCTGCCCACCCTGGACGCGTACAAGCACGCGTTCTGGACCGCGGCCGTGGTCTGCATCATCGCCGGTGTCGTCCCGTTCCTGATCCGCACCGTCAAGCCGGCCGCTCCGCTGACCGTCGTCGGCGACTCGGCCCAGCAGGACTCCAGCGACAAGCTGGTGAAGACCGACGCCTGACGAGGCGTCCGGCCCCCGCGCTCAGGGACAGGGCGCGGGGCCCCGGTCTCCGTACGTCGCGAGGGCATCACGAACGCACGGGGTCCGGCACGGTGATGCGGCCCCACCCGGTACTCCCCCACCGGGTGGGGCCGTTTTCGTGTCTCAGTCCCGCTCGGCTGCCCCGCCGTCCCGGTCCGGTTCGGTGTCCTCGCCCCGGCGCAGCGGCAGCGGCCGGGTCGGCTCGAGCGCCGGGTCGTCCACCGCGAAGGTCCGCACCCGCCCCGGCTCGCTCCACGGCGTCTCGAACCGCACGGTGACCCTCCCGACGCCGCTGCCCTGCACCCAGCCCGGCCCGAACTCCGCGTGCCGGACGTCCTGTCCGGGCATCCACCGCCGCATCACGACGGCCTCCGGCTCCTCCTCGGCCTCCTCGGTCTCGGCCGCCGCCTCCGCGTGTTCCGCCGCCTCCTCGCGCAGGGCCTGCGCGAACAGGTCCTCCTGGGTGTAGTCGGCGAGTTGGGCGACGCCCACGCCGAGCAGCCTGACCCCGCCCGTGATGTCCACCTGCTCGGCCAGCCGGCGCGCGGTCGCGGTGATCACCGCCTCGTCGTCCGTGGGCCCGCCGAGCGTTTCCGAGCGGGTCAGCGTCGAGAAGTCGAACCGCCGGACCTTGAGCACCACCGTCCGCCCCGAGCGCCCGGCCGCCCGCAGCCGCCGCACGCACCGGGCGGCCAGCGCCTCCACCTCGCGCAGCACCCGGTCCCGGTCGGCCAGGTCCACCTCGTAGGTGTCCTCCACCGAGACGGACTTGGCGTCCTGGTCGGCCACGACCGGCCGCTCGTCCAGCCCTATCGACATGTGGTGGATCCCGGCCCCGTGCGCCCGCCCGAGCAGCTGGACCAGCTCCGCCTCGCCCGCCTCCGCGAGGTCGGCCACGGTGCTCAGCCCGGCCCGCCGCAGCACCTGCTCGGTGGCCGGCCCGATCCCGGGCAGCGCCCGTACGGGCATCGGCCCGAGCACCGCCCGTTCCTGCCCGGGTTCGATCAGCACCAGGCCGTCCGGCTTGGCCTGCTCGGAGGCAATCTTGGCCATCAGTTTGGACCCGGCCGCCCCCACCGAGCCGGTCAGCCCGGTGAGCCGCTGGATGTCCGACCGCAGGTCCTCCGCCAGCGCGAGCACCAGCCGCTCGCCGGTGTCGTGGTCCGCCTCGGCCAGCACCGGGCCGTACGGACCGGCCTCCAGGTCCACGAAGGCCTCGTCCAGGCTGAGCGGCTGTACCAGCGGCGACAGTTCCCGCAGCAGGCCCATCACGATCTCGCTGACCTGCCGGTAGGCCTCGAAACGACCCGACAGGAACGCCGCGTTGGGGCAGAGACGACGCGCCTGCGCCATCGGCATCGCCGAGTGCACCCCGAACTTCCGCGCCTCGTACGAGGCCGTGGACACCACCCCGCGACCGCCCAGCCCGCCGACGACCACCGGCTTGCCGCGCAGGCTCGGCTTGGCCGCCTGCTCCACCGCCGCGAAGAAGGCGTCCATGTCGAGGTGGATGATGCTCGGCAGTGATCGCACCCGCAGATCATCGCGTACGGGTCCGACAGTGCGTACGAACCCGGCCGGACGCCCGGCGCGGTCGGACGCCTACGGCTGCTTCTTCGCCGCGTCCGCGAGCGCCTTCGGAATGCCGTCCTCCTGGGGCCCGAGGAACACCGGGTCCGGCCGCAGCCAGGCGTTGACCGCCGCCTTGCCCGCCCCGGCCACCTCCCGCACCCCGCCGTACAGCCAGGTCTCGTCATGCAGCTCCGGCACCCCGACGGCGTACGAGCGGATGCCCGCCGCCTCACACAGCGCCAGCGCCCGCCGGACGTGGAAGTCCTGGCTGACCAGCACGGCCCGGTCCACGCCGAAGATCCGGTGCGCCCGGGTGCAGGAGTCCCAGGTGTCGAAGCCCGCGTAGTCCCGGACCACCCGCTCGGCCGGCACGCCGTGCTCGGTCAGGTACGTGAACATCGCGTCGGGCTCGTCGTACTCGATCCGCCCGTTGTCCCCGGTCACCAGGATCGCCTGCACCTTGCCCTCCCGGTACAGGTCCACCGCCGCGACCAGCCGGTGCTCCAGGTACGGCGAGGGCTTGCCCTGGTCGAGTCCGGCGCCGAAGACCACCGCGACCGGCGCCGAGGGAGCGCTCTCCACCGTTCCCACCCGGTCACCCGCCGAGAGCCACACCCAGGCGCTCGGTGCCAGCGCCAGCGAGCAGAGCACCGTCCCGACCTGGAACACCCTGCGCTGGGTCTTCCGCTGCCCCAGCCGTGTCCGCAGCAGTCCGGCCCTGCGCCGCAGCAGTCCCGCTATACCGGTGCCGACTCCCACAGGCCCTCCCTCGATCGTTTCGCCAGGCAACACGACGAGGCCGCGGGTCCGAACGGTTCCCCGTCCGGGCCCGCGGCCTCGTCGACTCGTTGCTCAGACCGCCCGGTTGCGCCGCTGGGCCAGCTCGTCGGCCGGGTCCTGCCCGACCAGGGTCTCGCCGGTGTCCGTACGCTCCGCGTGCAGCCGCCCGAGGGTGCGCTCCAGCTCCTGCCAGACCGCTCCCACCGCGATGCCGAAGACCCCCTGACCGCCCTTCAGCAGATCCACCACCTGCTGCGGCGTGGTGCACTCGTACACCGTCGCGCCGTCGCACATCAGCGTCATCCCGGCGAGGTCGGCCTGCTCGGCGGCCTGCAGATGGGCGACGGCCACCCGGATGTTCTGCAGCGAGACCCCCGCGTCGAGCAGCCGCTTCACGATCTTGAGCAGCAGGACGTCGCGGAAGCTGTAGAGCCGCTGACTGGCCGCCGGGTACACCGTCCGGACGCTGGGCTCCAGCAACCCGGTGCGGGCCCAGTAGTCCAGCTGACGGTAGGTGATGCCGGCCGCCGCACAGGCCGTCGGGCCGCGGAAGCCGATCAGTTCGGACGTCGGGGCCAGCCGCTCGATGGCCGGCTGCCCCGGCTGCACGGCCGGGAACCTGCCCACCCGGGCCATGTCCGTGACGGTACGAGCGGTGCGCGGCACGTGCACGGCGCACAGGCCTCCCAGGGCCGCGTCATCGCCGGTGCTGCTCATGCCTGCCTCCGTCCACTTGTGCTGCGGGCAACCCGACTGCGGGCATCGGGCACCCGGACAGCCACTCCTGACGGTAGGCAGTCCCCTATGACCCGTCAACGATCGCCACGCCGGGTCAGACAATCCACGTCACTCAGGAGAGTGGTTTTTCGTGCCCCTAGTGTGGGTAGGTCGACGAATTTTGGCAAAACGCTGAGCCGAATGCTCGCAGAACCGCTACTGCGGGCCGCCGCCGCCGAAGTCCTCGGGCGACACCTGGTCGAGGAACTCCCGGAACTTCTCGACCTCGTCCTCCTGCTCGTCCGGGATCGCGATGCCCGCCTCGGCGAGCACCTCCTCGCTCCCGTAGATCGGCGTACCGGTCCGCAGCGCCAGCGCTATCGCGTCGGACGGCCGGGCGCTCACCTCGACCCCACCGGCGAACACCAGCTCGGCGTAGAACACGCCCTCCCGCAGATCGGTGATCCGCACCTCGGTGAGCTGCTGGCCGAGCGCCTCCAGGACGTCCTTGAAGAGGTCGTGCGTCAGCGGGCGCACCGGCGTCATGCCCTGCTGGGCGAAGGCGATCGCAGTCGCCTCGCCGGGGCCGATCCAGATCGGCAGGTAGCGATCTCCCCCGACCTCCCGCAGCAGCACGATCGGCTGGTTGGAAGGCATCTCCACTCGGACACCCACGACGTCGAGCTCATTCACACAGGCAACCCTATGGCTCCGGTCCCGGATATGAAAGCGCAGAGCCGACGCCGCTGGTCAGCGCAGTGCCCCCGGCATGCGGAGGCCGCCCGGGAGGCTACCCGCGGGTCCGTAGACCGGCCTGGACCATTGCCGCGTGCAGTCGTACGGACAGCGTCGCGAGCTCCCGCGCGGTGGCCTCGGCATGGGCCCTGGTCTGCGGGTTCCGGTGCCGGCGCAGCGGCGCCACCACCTGCTCCACCAGTGTGATCTCGCGGTCGGCCGCCGCCTTCATGGCTCTCAGGTGCCGCGGCTCGAGGCCGTACCGGCCGAGCTCCGCGACCAGCCGGGCCACCTGCAGGGCCTCGCCGTCGTACCCGCCGTCCGGGCCGGGCGCGACCAGCCCGTACGACTCCCACTCGGCCAGCTCCCGCTCCCCGGCCTCGGCCGCGGCGAGCAGTTCGGCACGCCCCAGCCGGACCCCGGACGGGACGTCGGCGGAGGCCACCAGCTCGCGGTCCGCCTCCTCCATCGGCCCGGGCCGGGTGTCGGCCGAGGAGGGCAGCGCCGGCGGGCTCTCGCCGCGCTCGATGGCGTCCAGGTGTTCGCGGATCACCCGCAGCGGCAGGTAGTGGTCCCGCTGCATCCGCAGGACGTAGGCCAGCCGCTCGACGTCGGCCGGGCTGAACTTGCGGTACCCCGAGGGCGTGCGCTGCGGCTCGACCAGTCCCTCCGCCTCCAGGAAGCGGATCTTGGAGATGGTGACCTCGGGGAAGTCGTCGCGCAGGAAGGTCAGCACCGCGCCGATGCTCAGCAGTTCGTCACCGCCGCGCCGCCGCCCGGCGGGCCGCTCCGCACGGACCGGTTGCCTGGGGCCCGCGACCACCCCGCGCCCGCCGCGGTCCGCCTGCGGACCGGACGGGACTGGGGTGGCCGCCCCGAGAGAAGAGGAAGGGGTATTCGTATTCACTCGGGCTCCTGCCGACGTTGGTTTCAGTACCCCCGGTTGTGGCCGGCGAAGAACACCAGCCGGTACTTCCCGATCTGGACCTCGTCGCCGTTGTTCAGCGACACCTCGTCGATCCGCTCCCGGTTCACGTAGGTGCCGTTGAGGCTGCCCACGTCCGCGACGCTGAAGCCGGCCGGGGTGCGGCGGAACTCCACGTGCCGGCGCGAGACCGTGACGTCGTCCAGGAAGATGTCACCCTGCGGGTGACGCCCCGCCGTGGTGACGTCCGAGTCCAGCAGGAAGCGGCTGCCCGAGTTCGGACCGCGCTGCACGATCAGCAGGGCCGAGCCCGGCGGCAGCGCGTCGATCGCCGACAGCACCTCGGCCGACAGGGCCGGCGTGGCACCGGTGCCGGTCGTGGTTGTGGGGTCGTACGACTCCAGGCCGGAGATGGAGATGGTCGACGTGGTCTCCGCCGCCCCCTCCGGCAGCAGGCCGCCGCGCAGCGCCGCACCGCAGTTGGAGCAGAACCGGGCCGCGGCCGGGTTCTGGTTGCCGCACCTGGGGCACGGAGAGGGGCCAGCCATGTTCACAGCCTCCTGGCGCGGCACACCCGACGGGTTGTGCCCGGCGTACGGGTCCGGAGCAAACCCTCCACCAGAGGTTGAGGGTCCCGACGGGAAACCTATGCGCGGGTCGCCGGAGGGGTCAACCGACGCGCCGTAGCCCGCCGGATTCCCCGCGTACTGGGCGCCGCCGTCCCGGAACAGCTGCTGTCCGGCGTACGGGGCGGCCTCGGGGGCGGGTCGCATGCCCGGCACGGCGGGCTCGTCCTCAGGCCGACGGTGCCGCGCGGTCGGCGCCTCCACGGCGGCCGCGTCACGGCCCTTGTTGCGACCGAACAACTTCGAGAAGAAACTCACGGGCGAATCCCCTTGCGTGTGACAGACCCGCCCGCGGGGCAGGGTGAGAACCTCGGACAGGCCGCGAGCCCGGTTGCGGCTCGGGCCCGCTGGAGCGGTACTCCGACAGTTGATGCTGCGGTTGTTGTTCCGGAGCGAACTGGTGCGAACCAGTCTCGCCCACGTGACGGCGGCTCCCCGCACCGGGTGCCGCCGGCCCGTGACGGGCCGTTCGTCGGGCGCCTCGTCACTTCGAAGCCGGCTTGGCGTACTGCGGCGTCTTCAGATCCACGAGGGCGTCCACGACCACCTTCTGCTGCTGGGTGATCGTCGCCCGCGCCTGGTGGCTCTCCAACGTGCGGACGACACCACCCGGGATGTTCAGCGCGGGCGTCAGGTCCTGCGGGTTCCCCACGACGGTGAACCGATAGGGCTGCGAGACCTTCTTCCCGTCGATCTGCACCCCACCGCCCGACAGGTCGGTGAAGTAGGTGTTGACCACCACGCGCACATCGTTGATCTGAATCGCCTCCGCCCCCGCCGCTCGAAGTTCCTGCAGGGTGTCCAGCAGCATATCTGCCTTCACCTGCCCTTGGGGGTCATCGACCGTGAGGACGATGCCCGGACCAGTGGCCTTGACGGTACCGGCGAGCACGCCGAGTTCCGTCACCTTCTTCCTGGTCTGCTCCTGGGCCTCCTTGGCCTGGTTGGAGCTGTTCTCCAACTTCGCCAGGGACTGCTCCAGCTCCGCCTTCTCCTGTTGGAGACGCTGCTGACGGCTGTCCAGTTCGTCGAGGATCCGAACCAGGTCCTCCTGGCGGGCCCCGCGCAGCTGGCTGTGGTGGTCGTTGGTCGACCGCACCTGGATCGCCAGCCCCAAGCCGAGCGAGAACAGCAGCAGCGCCACCACCAACTGCCCGCGCGACAGCCGCGGCGGCCACAGCGCCGCCTGCAGACGCCGCCGTCCGGCGTTGCGGTCCACGGCGGGCGCCTGCTCGACGGCCTCCGCTGCGACCGGCTCGGGCTCGGGCTCCGGCACGGGCCCTGCGCCGGAGCCCGACTCGACGGGCTCGGGCTTGGCCGCTGCCTCGGGCTCCGGCTCCGGTTCGAGCCGGACCGCCTTCACCAGCCGGAGCGTCGGCTCCGGGGTCGAGTCGGCCTCAAGCTCAGCCTTAGCGTCAGACTTGTCCTCGGCCGCATCCTCGGCCGCGTCCTCGGCCGCGTTCTCCACGGCGCTCTCGCCGGGCTCGGCTTCCGGAGCCGGGACGGCCGCTCCGGCCTCCTCTGCGGCCCCGTCCGGGTCCGCAGAGCCGTCCGGCCCGGACTCCCGGTCCGTCTCTGGCTCGGGCGCCTCGACGGCCTCCTCGACCGTCTCCTCAACCGTCCTCCCGACGGTCCTCGGCTCCCGCTTCTCCGCCGCCTCCTCGCGGCCCGACTCAGGCACGGAAGACATGGCGCCGGATCGCGGCCGCGTTGGAGAAGATGCGGATGCCGAGGACGACGACCACACCCGTGGACAGCTGCGAGCCGACGCCCAGCTGGTCGCCCAGGAACACGATCAGCGCCGCGACCACCACGTTCGACAGGAACGAGACGATGAACACCTTGTCGTTGAAGATCCCGTCGAGCATCGCCCGGACACCGCCGAAGACCGCGTCCAGGGCCGCGACCACCGCGATCGGCAGGTAGGGCACGACGGCGTCCGGCACCTCGGGTTGGACGAAGAGGCCGACGACCACTCCGATCACAAGACCCAGTACGGCAATCACGGTCTGGCTGCTCCTGTCCCTGTCGTGGTCTTCGCGGATCCGGTCGACGGATGCCGCTTCGGGGTCGCACCACCGCTGGTCGCCGATGGTGAAGCGGTTGGTGAGGCCGATGGTGAGACGGACGCGCCCGGGCTCTCCGAGGTTCCGGGGCCGGCGGAGCGCGTTCCGCTCGGCGTGGCCGTGGCCGACGGCGTCGCCGTGGGCTCGGGCGTGACCGGCTGCGCGGTCCGCAGCGTCACCCCCACCGCCGCCGGCAGCGTCAGGCTCTTCTGCGTGGAGAGCGTCGACTTGATGCCGTACTTCTCCTGGAGCAGCCGCAGGTACTGCCCGGCCATGTCGTTCTCGAAGGCGGTGAGGAGCTTCGGCCCGTCCCCGATCGCCTGGATGTTGTACGGCGGCACCAGCGGCCGGTTGTCCACCAGCACCGCCTCGCCCGCAGCCCGGATCGCGGAGAGCGCGGTCAGCCGCTGGCCGTTGATCGCCACGGCCTCGGCCCCGGCCCCCCAGAGGCCGTTCACCACCAGTTGCAGGTCGCGGTCCCGAAGCCGGCCACTGTTGGAGAAGCCCTGTCCCGCCCGCGGGTCGACGTTGCCGCCCAGGCCCGTCCCCGCGGCGTCCTCCAGGACCACCTTCACGCCCGGCCCGGTGACCTCACCCAGGCCCACCGCTCCGGTCAGAGCACCCGCGTCGCCGTCCCCCGAGGGGAGCGCCTGCTGCTGGGTGCTGTCGACCTTGCGCCGCAGCTCCTGCACCTGCTTCTGCAGCTGGTCGGCCGAGGTGTTGCTGTCGTTGATCCGCTGGATCAGCGCGTCCCGCTCCTTGGCCAGCGTCGGCTCGGCCTCGTGCGCGTTCACCGCGCCGACCGTCACCACCGCTCCGACCAGCGCCAGCCCGGCGGCCAGCGTGAGCAGCCCCTGGAGCGTTCCGGGTATCCGGCTGTCCCGGGCACCGCCGCGTGCCGCGGCCGCCTCGGCGTAGCCCTCGTCCAGGCTGTGGTCCATCACATTGGTCAGCAGGGACATCGAGGCGTCCGGGCGGTTGTACCGCCCGTTCGGGGCACTCGGTGTCGGCGTCGCTGGCATGGAAACCATCGTCCCATGGCGGCGAGGGGGCCTTGTGCACGGCCCCTGAGCTGCACACACGCTGCACACAAGACGGAAGTGGCGGACCATTCCGAATGATGTGAAAACGGACAGCGGGGCGCACGAACCATGCCGTGCGCCCCGCCGATCGGGCCGTCTCGTCCTCAGCTCCGGGCCGTCACCGCCCGGCGCCCTCGACCACCGCCGCCCATTCGTCCAGCAGCGCCTCGGTGGCCTCGTCGTCCGGGCCCTCCGCCCACAGGTGGGTGACCGCCTCGGCCGGGTCCGGCAGCACCAGCGTCCAGCGCCCGTCCGCCTCCACGACCCGGACACCGTCGGTGGTGTCCAGCCGCCGGCTGCCGGCCGCCTCCACCACCGAGCGCATCACCATGCCCTTGGCCGCCCACGGCGTCGCGATGTCCCGGCGCCGGATGTGCGCCTGCGGGATCCGCGCGTCGATCTGGCTCAGCGTGAGCTGGGTCCGCGCCACCAGGCCGACCAGCCGGACGAAGGCCGCGGCCCCGTCCAGCACCCCGCTGAACTCGGGCACCACGAAGCCGCCGCGCCCGTCCCCGCCGAACACCGTGCCCTCGGCGGAGGCCGCCTTCGCGAGGTCGTCCGGCGTCGTCGTGGTCCAGATGACCTGGGTGCCGTGGTACGCGGCGACCTGCTCGGCGATCCGGGTCGTGGTCACCGGCAGCGCCACCTGCCCACTGCGCCGCTCGGCCGCCACCAGGTCCAACAGCACCAGCAGCGCCCGGTCGTCGTCGATCACCCGGCCCAGCTCGTCCACGAATGCGACGCGCTCACCGACCGGGTCGAAGCGGACACCGAAGGCCGCCCGCGAGGATGCCACCAGCTCGCCGAGCCTGGCGAGCCCGGCCCTTCGCGTTTCCGCGTCCTCGGTCGGCCGCGCCTCGTCGAGCCCGCTGGAGACGGTGAGCGCCTCCACGCCGAGCCGGCCGAGGATGCTCGGCAGAACCAGACCCGCACTGCCGTGCGCGGTGTCCACCACCACCTTCAGCCCGGCCTCCCGGACCCCGGTGGTGTCCACCGCCCGCAGCAGGTTGCCCGCGTAGGCGTCGAAGACGCTGGACGGGAAGGTCAGGTCCCCGATCTCGCCCGGGAAGGCCCGCCGGTACTCCTGCCGCGCGTAGACGCGGTCGAGCTTGCGCTGCCCGGCCTGTGAGAGGTCCGCCCCGCGCTCGTCGAAGAAGAGGATGTCCAGTGAGTCGGGTACTCCCGGTGTGGTCCGCAGGAAGATCCCGCCCGCACTCCCCCGCGCCGTGTGCTGCCGGGCCACCGGCATCGGCACGTTCTCGAGGTCGCGGACGTCGATCGCCGAGGTCTGCAGCGCCGAAATCATCGCCCGTTTGAGCGCACGCGCACCACGCGAGTGGTCACGCGCAATGGTGACGGTGGCCCCCTTCTTCAGCGTCGTCGCGTAGGCCCCGGCCAGCCGCACGGCCAGCTCCGGGGTGATCTCGACGTTCAGGATCCCCGAGACGCCGCGGAGACCGAAGAGGTGTTCCTGGCCGCGCGACTCCCAGATCACCGAGGTGTTGACGACGGCGCCGGCCTCGATGGTCTTGAACGGGTACACCCGGACGTTCGCCCCGATGATCGACTCTTCGCCGACCAGGCACTCGTCCCCGATCACCGCCCCGTCCTCGATCCGGGCGGCCCGCATCACATCGGTGTTCTTACCGACCACACAGCCCCGCAGATTGCTCTGCGGCCCGACGTACACGTTGTCGTGCACCACGGCCTTGTGCAGGAACGCGCCGCGCTTGACGACCACGTTGCTGCCCAGCACGGTGTGTTCGCGGATCTCGACGCCGGCCTCGACCTTGGCGTAGTCCCCGATGTACAGCGGCCCGCGGAGCACCGCCTCGGGGTCAACCTCGGCCCCTTCGGCGACCCAGACGCCGGGCGAGATCTCGAACCCGTCCAGCTCGACCTCGACCTTGCCCTCCAGGACGTCGGCCTGGGCCTTGCCGTAGCTCTCGTGGGTGCCCACGTCCTCCCAGTAGCCCTCGGCGATGTAGCCGTAGACCCGCTTGCCCTCCTTCAACAGCTGCGGGAAGACGTCGCTCGACCAGTCGACGGACTCACCCGCCGCGACGTAGTCGAAGACCTCGGGTTCCATCACGTAGATACCGGTGTTCACCGTGTCGGAGAAGACCTGCCCCCAGGTCGGCTTCTCCAGGAACCGCTCGACCCGTCCCTCGTCGTCCGTGATCGTGATGCCGAACTCCAGTGGATTCGGCACCCTGGTGAGACAGACGGTGACCAGAGCGTCCTTGCTGCGGTGAAAGTCGATCAATTCAGAGAGATTGAAGTCGGTCAGCGCGTCACCGGAGATCACCAGAAAGGAGTCGTCCTTGAGCGCGTCTTCGGCGTTCTTGACACTCCCCGCAGTGCCCAGTGGTGTCTCCTCGTGGGCATAGGTCAGGTGCATGCCCAGCTCCTCGCCGTCACCGAAGTAGTTCTTGACCAGTGACGCCAGGAACTGCACGGTGACGACGGTGTCAAGGAGACCGTGCCGCTTCAGCAGCCGAAGCACGTGCTCCATGATCGGCCTATTGGCGACCGGAAGCAGCGGCTTCGGCATGCTGGAGGTCATCGGGCGGAGTCGAGTGCCCTCGCCCCCTGCCATTACAACGGCTTTCATTACGGGTGCGTCCTCCTTCGCGGTGGTGGACCAGCAGGTCCATCAAACCGTTCCAGAGGGTTCTCTACCCGGAAGGTATCGTCCGACGCACCGATGGAGCGTGGGGCTTCTCTCAGATCACGTCTCAGACTGCGGACGCCGGGCCCGCCGGGCGGCCCTTGACGATCTGCCGCGCCTGAACCGCGTAAAGAATGGCGGCCCACCAGTACAGCGTGGCGCCCCACCAGATGAAGGCCCAGCTCACCACCTCGGCCGGCCGCGCGATCCAACTGTCCACACTGCCGAGCAGCAGAAGCGGAAACGCGTACATCAGGTTGAAGGTCGCGGCCTTCCCCAGAAAACTCACCTGCAGCGGCCCGTACCCGTGCTTGTTCAAAATGGGCAGCAGAGCGGCGATAAACACCTCCCGGGCCAGCAGAATCGCCGTCAGCCACCAGGGCAGAATCTCACGCCAGGTCAATCCGACCAGCGTGGACAGCACATAGAGCCGGTCGGCCAGCGGATCCAGCAGCTGCCCCACCCGGCTGATCTGCCCCCACCGCCTGGCGAGCTTTCCGTCCAGGTAGTCGCTGATACCGCTCAGCGCCAGGATCAGCAAAGCCCAGCCGTCGTTGTTGGGCCCATCGAAGACCGGCCACAGAATGAGCCAGAGGAAAAGCGGAACGCCGACCAGCCGGCCCATGCTCAGCAGGTTGGGGATGGTGAGGACGCGATCGGTCTGGACCCGCGTCTCCTGGACCTCCACCCGGGGGCCTCCTGTCCCTTGTCACGACAATGCACGTTGACCCTACAACAGAGAAGCCCCCGTCCGGTTCACCCGGCGGGGGCTTCTCTCGAAGAATTGTTCGGCGGCGTCCTACTCTCCCACAGGGTCCCCCCTGCAGTACCATCGGCGCTGTAAGGCTTAGCTTCCGGGTTCGGAATGTAACCGGGCG